>JAEMQS010000110.1 GCA_016463765.1 Solirubrobacteraceae bacterium
GTCGCCGGGCTGATGATCGAGCCCGAGGTCTCGGTGCCGACCGTCAGCATCGAGAGTGCCGCGGCCCCCGCGGTGCCGGAGCCCGAGGAGGAACCACTCGGATTCTGGTCTGCGTCCAGGCCGTGGACCACCTGGCCGAGCAGGTTCGAGAACCCGGACGGCTGGTTGCCGAAGCTGTTGGCGTACTCGGAGAGGCCGAGCTTGCCGAGGATCACGACGCCGCTGGCCTTCAGCTTCTTCGCGATGCCCGAGTCGTCCTCAGGGAAGGAGTTGCGCAGGGAGAAGTTGCCGTTCGACGTGTACATGCCCTTCACGTCGATGAGGTCCTTCAGGAGCGTGGGCAGACCGTGCGCGGGGCCGCGGACCTTGCCTTCGGCGCGCTCCTTGTCGAGGAGGGCGGCCGTCTCGAGCGCCTCCTTGTTCAGCTGGGTCACGGCGTTGAGGCCGGGACCGCGCTTGTTCAGCGCAGCGATGCGCTTGATGTAGGCGCGGGTGAGCTGGACCGAGGTCAGGTCCCCGTCCTCCATCATCTTGATGGCCGTCGGTGCGTCGAGCTTCTCGAGGTCGAGGACCGGGTCGGCGGCCATCGCCGGGGCTGCTGATGCAGCTCCCAGACTGGCCGCGACTGCCGCACACGCAAGCAGGCGTCGTGCGGCGGAGGAACACATCATGAGGTCTTCTCCGTTGGGGGTGGTTGGTGGGTGAACACGGGGTGGTGCTGCGCGGCCGTCACCGGATCCGGAACCGGCGGGTGGTGGTGGCGACCGGCCTTCCGGCCTGGAAGAGGGAGATGCGCGCGCGGTAGGTCCCGGGGCGCAGGCCCCGGGCGCTGCCGAGGCTCACGTCGACGAGCGCGCCGGGGAGGATCCGGCGGCTCGGGATCGTCACGTTGCGCGTGCCGCCCGGACCGCTGATGCGCGCGGTGCCCGTGACGGGGTCGATGGTGTTGCCGGCGTTGCGGACGGCGGAGACGAGCGCGCGGCGGGACGCCGTGCCGATGCGTCGCACGCCGCCGGCCTGCAGGCGCAGCTTGCGCCGCTGCGGGCTGGGATTCAGCCGCAGGCTGCCGATGAGCCGGTAGACCGCGCGGATGCCGCTCTGCTTCTTGTCCTTCGGCGTCGGCGGGCGGCCGACGACCTCGAGGCTGGCGTACCGCGAACCGCCGCCGGGCAGCCGCAGCACGCGGACGTCCACCGCGCGCCGGGCGCCTGCGCCGAGGGTGAAGGCCAACGCGCTGGGCCGGATCTCGCGCAGCAGGTTGCGCTTGCGGTTCGGCGTGACCGCGCCGTTGCGCGCCTGCAGCCACGGACGCGAGGTGACCGTCACCCGCATGGCCTGTGACGACGAGTTCGTGATCGTCACGGCGCCCATCGAGCCGGTCTGCGCCTGCTTCTCGAGGATCGGCGGGCTCATGGAGAGCCCGCCGGCGGCAACCGCCGGGGCCGGGAGCCCGGCGGCCAGGAGCGTGCCGGCGAGGAGCGTGATGAACAGTCGCGAGGTCATGTGAAGCCGTCCGTCGATGGGGGACTACGGGGTGGTGCTGGTGAGGGTCAGAACGAGGGTCTTGCCGTACGTGCCGGTGCGCAGGGGCTCGGTCTCGCCGATCTGCTGGCGCAGCGAGATCACGACGGGGTCGGGCAACGCGAGCGGCGCGGTGTACGTGGCGAGGACGGTGGGCGCCGCGCCCACCGGGGTGGGCGGCGCGCCGGTGGCGCCGGGCGCGGTCGTCGTCGCCGAGGCCAGGAGCGGCTGCGCGAGGCTCGTCCCGCCCGCGTGCTGGAGGTGCCCGGGCACGCCGCCGGTCGACGGGTCCTCGATGGTGAGCACCGCACCCGCCTCGTCGGACTCGACGGTGGCCGCGAGGGTCGCCTGGTAGGTCCCGGCCTCACCGGGGACGAAGGTGCCGAATCCGGGTGCCGGGCCGAGCGTCACACCGAAGCCGGCGGACGCGGGCGACGCGAGCAGGACCGCCAGCACCGCGGCGAGGGGGAGCGCGCGGCGCATCACGGGGCTCCGACCGAGGCGGTGACGAGGACGGTCTTCGGCGCGGGCCCGCGGCGCAGTTCGCGCGCGGTCAGGCGCTGACGCAGCCGTACGACGGTCGTGGTCAGGCCGATCTCCCGGCTCCACTCCCGCAGGACGGGCTCCCCGCCCAGGGCGGCGAAGGCGCCGCTGCCCGCGGCCACTTCCAGCGGCGAGGCCAGGGGAGATCCGCCCGCCACGAGGCGGCCGAGCTGTGAGCCCTCGGTGCGGTCTCCGTCGGCGACGCTGAGCGTGACCGGCCCGTCGGTGGCGACGATCTTCGTCGTCAGCGTGGTCTCCGCCGTGCCCGCCGCGGCGGGGAACGCGCCGAGCGACGCGGATTCCTCGATCTCCAGGCGCAGCGTGCCCTCGACGGTCCCCCCGATCTCCGGGCCGTCCTGGGCGAGGGCCGTGCCGGGGCTGAGCAGTGCGAGCATCACGCCTGCCGTGCGCGCCACGCGCCTCACGCGCCCCCTCGCCGGGAGACGATGATCCGGATGGACACCTGGGCGACGCTGCCGTCGGCCGACCGGAACCGGAACCGGATGAGCCGGGAGCTCGGGTAGGCGAGGATCGCGGTGACCCGTCCGCTCCTGCGCACGGTGGTGCCGCTCTTGCGGACGGTCCGTCGCCCGATGGTGTTGAGGATCTCGACCACCGTGTCCTGCGGGGCCGGCACGCGGCGTCCACCGACCACGCACGTCAGGCGGCCGGTGAAGCGGTAGCGCTCGTTACGCCGCAGGACGGCGACGCCCCTCGACCGCCGCAGCGGCTTCTGGCTCAGCGCCATCGTCAGCCGCGGCCGGGCGCACGTCACGGTGCCCGGCGAGCCGCCCGTGCCGCCGGCGCCGCCGGTCCCTCCACCGGTGCCCGGCTGCGGGTCGCCGCCCGCGCCCGGCGCACCGCTGCCGCCCCCGCTGCCGAGATTCAGCACCGCCGTGCTCAGGCGGACCGGGCGCGTGTTGGCCACGCGGACGATCTCGTCGGCGACGGTGCTCGTGTTGCCCGCGGCATCCCGGACGACGACCTCGAGGCGGTGGTCGCCGTCGGCCAGCGTCGTGGTGTCGACGGGGATGGCGAGGTCGGTGACGCTCTCCGGGCAGGTCGCGCCGGCGCGGAGGTCGACGGTGCTGTCGGTCGGCGACAGCTCGGCGCAGGCCGCGCCGCCGAGGTCCATGACGGAGACGAGCCCGCCGTCGAGCAGCACGCGCGCCTCGGCGAGTCCGAGCCCGGCATCGGTGGCGCGCAGCGCGAGGTTCAGGGTGCCGACCGCGGGGCTGACGATGCCGCCGACGGCACCACGCGGCACCTGGTCGTCGCTCACGGTCGCGCCGAGCGATCCGAGGTCTACGGCGACCGGCGAGGCGCACGGGGTGGCCGCCGGTGTCGCGCACGTCACCGTGAAGCGCACGGACGATCCGGACGTGCTCGTGGCGAAGCTCCCGTCGAGCGCGCCGTCACCGGCCTCGGTGCTGCGCGATTCGATGACGTCGTCCGGCGTCGTCGCGGCGTAGCGGAGCCCACTGTCGGGCAGCGGTGTGCTGCCGAAACCGGCGGTGCGCCGCGTCGCGGTGACCCCGGTGAGCGTCACGGCGCGCGGGACCTCGAGGGTCCAGGCCGCCGACGACCCCGCCGCCGCGGGCGTCGGCAACGCGGCCCGGATGCCGCCCTGTCCGAGCGCGGACACGGGGGCGTCACAGCCGCTGCCGAACGTCGAGGTGACGCCGTCGCCCGTCGTGACCGGGGTCAGGACGCCGGTTCCCAGGGCCTGACCGCCCGGCCCGTGACACGCCCACAGCGTGGCCTCGCCGCCGTGTGCAACGGCGGGCGCGAGCAGCGTCACGGCCGCCGCGGTCGCGAGTCCGAGGTGGCGGGTATGGCGGATGGGGCGATGGCGTCGTCGTGGCACAACTGTCCGTGGGGTCGGCCGCGCAGGCGTGACCGACCGGCGGCGGGCGCCGGTGGGCAGCAGTGCGAGGAGTTCGTCGAGACCCGCGCGAGCACGGGCGGCCCAGACCGGTGGAGTCCCTGCCTCCGGCCCCGGGGTGGGCCGCAGCCTATGGACGGCTCCGGGGCCGACCTATGGACAGCGTGTCGAGCCGCGAACGCACCGGGACCGACGATCGGTCAGGACAGCCCAGCGCGGCTTCCGCTCCGTGGAAACCGGAATTGGGTGTCTGGCGTGTCGCCGCTCAGAGCGCCGACGCGATGGGCGCGACGGCCGACGGATCCGCGGCCTCCGTCACCAGGCACACGCGGTCGGCGAGCCCGCCGACCCGCGTCGTGACCTCGTCGGCGATCGCGCCGGGCCCGTCGCCGCGGACGCAGAACAGCGCGAGGACGTCGTCGTCGATCAACCCCGGCATCTCGTCCCACGCGCCCGCGCGCGAGCGCGCGTGAAGGCTCTCGAAGAGGTCCCCGAGCCCGTGGTGGTCGAGCACGTGGCGGTAGCCGGGGGTCGAGCCGTAGAACGCGACGCGCCGCCGGTTGGCCTCCCACGCCTCGTCGTCGGCGGCGACGAACACCGACGCGGTCACCTCGACGTCGGTGCGTGCCCGCCCGCCGCGCTCGAGTCCGCGTTCGAGCGCCGGGAGCGTGACGTCCCGCAGGACGTCGGCGGTGCAGAACGCGTGGCCGAGCAGGCCGTCGGCGACCTCTCCGGCGACCTCCGTCATCCGCTCGCGCACCGCGGCGAGCAGGACCGGTGGGCGCGGGTGCTGCGCGGGCGGCGGGCGGAAGTTCGGCGGCATGAGCGTGTGGCGGTAGATCTCCCCGTCGAAGGCGAGCGGGCCGCCCGTCTCCCACGCGTCCCAGATGGCGTGGAGCGCGAGGATGTACTCGCGCATCCGCGCCGCCGGCCTTGACCACACGGCGCCGTACCGGCGCTCGACGTGGGCGCGCACCTGGGTCCCGAGGCCCAGCGCGAAGCGGCCGCCCGACAGCGCCTGGAGATCCCACGACGTGTACGCCACGTCCATCGGGGTGCGCGGGAACGCGAGCGCGATGGCCGTCGCGATCCGTGCGCGTTCGGTGGCCTGGGCCGCCTGGGCGGCGGCGAGGAACGGGTTGCCGTTCGTCTCGGTCACGCCGATGCCGTCGAAGCCGAGGGTCTCGGCGTGGGCGGCCTGATCACCGACGGCGGTGATCGCGGCGCCGCGCAGCACCACATCGCACTTCAGGGCGATCAGCCTCCCACCGGCGTGACGGTGACCGTGCCGTTCGACCGGAAGCCGTCGGTCCCGAGGAGCACGTCACCGGCGATCGGCTGCACGCCGCCGGCCATGGGCACGGTGAACGTCAGCGGGCGCATCGCCAGGACGCTGACCCCCGCCTGACCGGCCACCTCGGCCGGAGGCCCGTCGTCGCTCGGGCAGCTGACCGTCCACGACACGCTGCTGTCCTTGGTGAAGTCCATGGTGACCGTGAGCTGCTCTCCGGTCTGCACCGCGGTGACGGTCATCGTGCCGCCGCCCAGGGGCGAGATGTAGCTGCACGGCGGGATCTTCGACGTCGCCGTGACCTGCTGCCAGGACAGGCTCACGGGGCCGGACTCGAAGCGGGCCGGGTTGCTGGCCGGCACGAGCTTGAGGGTGGTCTTGACGTTGAGCCAGCCGGTGGCGTCGTGCGTCGCGAACTGGCCCGTGGGGCGGTCGTCGAGCTCGAACGCGAACGACGGCTGGTCCTTCCCCACCCATGGTTCGCGCACGCGGCCCGCGACGGACGCGACCACGACGCTGGCGAGGACGGTGTCGCCCGTCGAGCTGCGCTTGCCGCCGGTCGCCGTGAACGTCTGGCCGCCGGGCCCCGCTGCTCCGCCACCGGTGAACTTCCCGGGGGCGACCGACACGACGGTCCAGGTCGCCGCGACGGACTTGCCGCCGTTGCGCGCGACGGCCCGCCCCTTGACGGTCTTCGTCTGCCCGGTCTTCAGCAGGGTGCCGGGTCCGGGGCTCCAGGCGACCTTCAGGCACGCGTTGCTGCCGTTGTTCTCCAGCGACTCCCAGTTCTTCGACGCCTCGTTGAGCTGGTTGCGGCCGACGTCGCTCATGCCCTTCTCGATCTTCGCGTCGGTGGCGTCGGCCGCGGCCTTCGTGGCGATGCTCGCTTCGACCGCTCGGGCGTCGGCGCCCGAGAGCCCGTCGCCCTTGACCGTCGCGGAGACCGACGGGGTGCCCGTCGACTTGCCGGGAGCGCCGTGGGGGCCGGTGACCAACTCGCGGGTCGTGATGCCGATCTGCAGTCCGCGGCGGGCGATGGTGGTGGTCGTCGTGGCGCTGGAGGTGACGGTGTCCAGCCGGCCGTCGGCGCCGACCTGGCCGACGGAGCGCGTCGTGGTCCGTGAGCGGACGGTCTCGGCGCTCTCCACGTTGCCGCCCTTGCGCACCAGCGTCGTCAGGCTGCCGCCGGTGGTCCGCTCGACCACCACCTTGCCGGTCTCGTCCGGGCACAGGCTCGTGAGGCTCGCGTCGGGGCTGAGTTCCACGCCGACCTTCATCTCCGTGGATGCACCGCCCTGGGCGAGCCGCAGTCCCAGCTCGATGGCGACCTGGCCGGTGTCGCTCAGCGTGGCGCTCGTGGTGCCGGTCATGGTGGCCGAGCCCGCGGTCTCGGAGAAGGCCGGGCCCGTCAGGGTCTGCGATGCGCGGGGGGTGACCCGCGAAGCGGTGGCGCGCGTGCGCGCGAGCGCCTCGGCCTGCGCGGCGGCCGCGACGACCGACGGGCGGCGCAGCAGCGTGCGCATGGCGGGCGTCAGCTCCGTGGCGGGCAGCTTCGGCTTCGACGCCGTCGCGCGCTCCAGGAGCCGGGTGACCGCGAGCTGCGAGCGGCGCGCCGGCTTGCGCGGCAGCGTGACCTTCACCGCCTTCACGCAGCGGGTCCGGCCCTCGAGCTTCCACGCGACCTGGCCCTTCTTGCAGCGGGGCTTCTTGGCCGTCGCGCCGTCGGCGGCGGCCGGAACGGCCGCCAGGATTGCGAGGGCGGCGACGACGGCCGGCACGCGGAGCATGGCGTCCAACCTACTCCTGCGGCGGCCTACCGAGACCAACGATGGACAGGACGCGTACTTTCCTGGGTCATGCGCGCCCTCCAGATCGTCGACTACTCCGGCCCTGACTCCGCCCTGCAGCTCGTGGACCTGCCGACCCCCGAGCCGTCGCACTTCATGACGCCGGGCGCCGGCGTCGTCGTCGACGTCGAGGCTGCCGGAGTGTCGTTCCCCGAGGTCCTGCAGACCCGCGGCGAGTACCAGATGAAGCCGGAGCTGCCGTTCGTCCCGGGCAGCGAGGTGGCGGGGACGGTCACCGCCGTCGACGGCGACACGGCCTTCCAGCCGGGCGACCGCGTGGCGGCGTTCTGCATGCTCGGCGGCTTCGCGGAGCAGGCCGTCGCCCCGCCGCACCTGACCTTCAAGCTGCCCGACGCGCTGGACTTCGCGCAGGGCGCCGGGCTGGTCCTGAACTACCACACGGCGTACTTCGCGCTCGTCACGCGCGGGCGCCTGCGCGCCGGCGAGACCGTCCTCATCCACGGAGCAGCCGGTGGCGTGGGCACCGCGACGATCCAGGTCGCCAAGGGGCTGGGCGCGACCACGATCGCCGTGGTCTCGACCGACGAGAAGGCGCAGATCGCGACCGACGCGGGCGCCGACCACGTCGTGCGCAGCGGCGGGGCGTGGAAGGACGAGGCGGTCGAGCTGTCCGGCGGCGGGGTGGACCTCGTGGTCGATCCGGTGGGCGGCGACCGCTTCACCGACAGCCTGCGGTCGCTGGCGCGCACCGGCCGCGTCGTCGTCGTCGGCTTCACCGGCGGCTCGATCCCCGAGGTCAAGGTCAACCGCCTGCTGCTGAAGAACACCGAGGTCATCGGCGCCGGCTGGGGCGAGTACCTCATCGCCAACCCGGCCTACGGTCGGGAGGCCGGCGACGCGATCGACGCGCTCATCGCCTCGGGCCACGTGCGCCCGGTGGTCGGTCCGCGCTTCGCGCTGGAGGATGCCGCCGAGGCGCTGAAGGTCATCGACGGCCGCCAGGCCGTGGGCAAAGTCGTGCTCGAGCCGTAGACTGTTGGGCGTTCGTCCAGTTTCCGGGGGGAGACGGTTGTGCTGCGCAGGTCCGTGATGGTCCGCCGTACCGCCCTGCTGGGCGTCGCCGTCGCGGTGCTCGCCGCGGCGCCCGCCTCGGCCGCGCGCACCGAGCAGCCGCTCGCCACGCCGCCCGGCCCGTTCCCCGACGTCACGCGGTCGCTCGTGACCATCGACGCCCCGATGCCCGAGGGTGTGCCCGCGCACCCTGCCGCCTGCGACCAGCTGCGCTACTACCGCTACCGCCACACCGGCGGGCCGGCCGATCCGCAGCAGGCCGACGCCGTCTTCGTGAACATGCCCGGGGTCCTCGGCGGCGCGGGCTCGCTGGAGATGCACGGCCTGGGTGTCGTGCAGCAGGCCGCCGAGCGCGGGCGCAGCGTCGAGGTGTGGGGGCTGGACCGCCGCTCGAACTGCCTCGAGGACCGTCACGGCCTGGACGCCGCGCTGCGCGCCAACGACGCCGGTGTCGCGCTGGACTACTACTTCGGCCGCAAGCCGGTCGAGGGCCGCACGTTCGGCGGGTTCCTGAAGAACGGCAGCCTCGC
>JAEMQS010000111.1 GCA_016463765.1 Solirubrobacteraceae bacterium
GCCAGGCAGTGCAGCACCTGGAACTCCCGGCGGGTCAGGCCGGCGCGGCGGCCGGCGACGAGGGCCTCGAACTCCGCCGGACGCAGCTCGAGGTCGTCGAAGACGAGCGGCGCGGGCAGGTGCCGCTCGTCGATCACCGACAACGTCACGGCGGCCTTCTCCACGCGCGTCGCCATCTCTCAGCCCTCCTCGCTGGCTTCCTGTCCCTGCTGCTTGTCGAACGCGCAGCGGAACGTCTCGGCCTGGGCGACGGGCTTCGCACCGGCGAACCCGCCCTTGTCGCGGTTGTCGTACACCGTCACGTACTGGAGCGTCTCGGGCTGCGGGTTCGCAGGCAGCGGCACCGGATCAGGCTCGCCCACGCGCGGGTCGCCCCGCGACCCCTCACTGACCCCCTGCGAGCCGGCGGAGCTGGAGCCGCCCTGCGTCGTGATGAGGGTCGACGTCATCTCGCGGCGGTCCTTGGTCCCGTCCGTCGCGTCCTCGTCGATGGAGGCGGTGAGCCGGTCGTCGTCGATGGTCCCCGCGAGCTTGACGCGCGCCACCGCGCCGAGCAGCTGTGCCGCTGTGGGCAGGTAGCCGCCCATCTCGACACACGTGCGCGACGCGTAGAAGTAGTCGTTCTTGCCGATGTCCTCGTTCGGGACCGCGTACGGCTGCGACATCAGGCACCAGCTGCCGAGGTCCACCGACTCCGCGTTGCACGTCGCGGCGAGATCCGCCAGCGGGCGGTTGCCGAGCCGGTCGGCGTTGCGGGCCGACGCGACCTTCGGGATGGCGCTCGCCGGGAACTTGCGGTTCTTGCCGAGCAGCAGCAGCGCACCCGCCTGCGGCTTGGTGACGACCTTGACCTTCGACTTCGGCGCGAGGACCTTCGCCGCGCGGGTCTTCGCGGCGTCGGCCGCGCCGGTCGTCGTCATCCCGAGTGCGGCGAGCGAGATGACCAGCGCGGCGGGCCCGCTGTTGCGGCGCACCGCGCCAATGAGCCGTCCCCGCCGGGTCACTCGTCGTCGCTCCGACTCGTCTGCGGCCGGTCGACGCGCGTGTCCCAGTCCGGGAGCTCCAGCTGCGTCAGGTCGATCAGGTCGACCGGTGACAGGACCGCGTCCAGCGCCAGCCCGGAGAGCGTCTCCTGATCCATCAGCGCGCGAGCGACCTCGTGGACGGTCTCCCAGTTGCGCCGCAGGACCTCCTCGGCGCTGTACTCCGCCTGCCACACGACCCGCTCGCACTCCTCGTCGATGAGGTTGAGCGTGGCGGGCCCGGTCGAACCGAGGTCCTGTAGCGCCGCGCCCAGGAAGACCTCGCCGGAGGGCTCGCCGATCGTGACGAACCCGAGGCGCTCGGACATGCCGAACGACGTGACCATCGACCGCGCGAGCTTCGTCGCGGCGTGCAGGTCGTCGCTGATGCCCGTCGAGACGACCCCGAACTCCAGGCGCTCACCGGCGGCGCCCGAGAGGATCACCGCCAGCTGGCGCTCGAGGTCCGGCTGCTGGTGGATCTGCGAGTCGCGGTCGGCCAGCATCTCCGCCGAGGTGCCGAGCTGGCGGCCGCGGGCCACGATGCTCAGCTTCTGCGCGCTGACCTTCTGGCCGACTGCGCGGCTCACGACCGCGTGGGACGCCTCGTGGATGGCGATGATCCACTGCTCGTCGCGCGTCAGCACGTGGGACTTCTTCGCCGGGCCGGCGACGACGCGGTCGATTGCCTCTTCGAGCGTCGCCTGGTCGATCTCGAGCTTCTGCTCGCGCACCGACAGCAGCGCCGCCTCGTTGACGAGGTTCGCGATCTCGGCGCCGGAGAACCCGGGCGTGAGCTTGGCGATCTCGTTGAGATCGACGTCAGCGGCGAAGGTCCGGCCCTTTGCGTGCAGCTGCAGCATCTCGAGGCGGCCGTGGACATCGGGGTTCTCGACGACGACCTGCCGGTCGAAGCGCCCGGGACGCAGCAGGGCCGGGTCCAGGATGTCGGGACGGTTGGTCGCGCCCATGACGACGACGCCCGCGTCACCGCCGAAGCCGTCCATCTCGACGAGCAGCTGGTTGAGCGTCTGCTCGCGCTCGTCGTTGCCCTGGCCGACACCGGCGCCGCGCTTGCGGCCGGCGCCGTCGAGCTCGTCGATGAAGATGATCGACGGTGCCGTCTTGCGCGCCTTGGCGAACAGGTCACGGATGCGGGCGGCGCCGACGCCGACGAGAGACTCGACGAAGTCCGCACCGGAGACGGAGTAGAAGGCCGCGTCGGCCTCACCGGCGGTGGCGCGGGCGAGGAGCGTCTTGCCGGTGCCCGGAGGGCCGACGAGCAGGACGCCCTTCGGGGCGGCGGCCCCGAACTTCAGGTACTTCGACGGGTCGTCGAGGAAGTCGCGGATCTCCTTGAGCTCCGTGAGCGCCTCGCCGGCGCCCGCGACGGAATCGAACGTGATCTCGCCCTTCTCGCCCTTCTTGCGCTTCTTGCCCTTGGCCTTCGAGTTCGAGAACGCCGCGATGCCACCGGAGCCGTCCTCGCCGCCGAGGCGCATGAACAGGGCGAAGAGGCAGACGAGCAACAGGATCGGCAGCAGGAACTGCACGATGATCACCCGCTCGGGCTTGAACGACTGCTCGTCGACCGAGACCTGCGTGCCGCCGCTTTCGAGCGTGTTCATCAGCGACTGCGTCGCCGCGTCCGACCCGGGGTACGTCGCGTGGATCTCCGTCCCCGCGTCCGTGCGGGCAACGATGACCGCGTCGTAGTCGAGGAGGACCGCCTCGTCGAGGCGTCCCGCCTTCGCGAGGCTGTTGATGGTGCTCAGCGGGACCTCGCGCCCCTGCGGCGTCGGGTACAGGGAGCCGAGCAGGCTGAAGAAGAGGATCGTCACCGCGATCGCGGCGATGAGCAGGAAGGTGGACAGCGGGTCGCGGAGCAGGAGGCGTCCAGCGCTGACGAAGCCGCCACGCACGGCGAGCAGGGCACGCTCCGGCGCGCTCTTGTTCTTCTTGGCGCCTGAGAGGCGTGGGTTGCTCAAGGTCTGTCCTCGGTCTCGGGGGAGCGCACGCGGGAGTCGTCCGGACGACCCGCGAGAGGCCGGGCACGCTTGCGCATCCGGTGGGTCCGCCACAAGGCACGTTCACGAAACGGACACGTCCTCGTCACAGGTCCTTCACCGGAGCCACGCCGGACGAGGGGCGGTGTTCACCAGATCTTCTCCACACGGACACGGGTCCTTCACCGGAGTCCGGTCCCGCGTGACGAGACTGCCGGGCTCGCCGCCCCGAACGGGAGTGGCCCCTCGTCCCTGCAGCAGAGAAGGAGTCCCCCACTTCATGCTTCGTCTGAGCCTCACCGGCGCCGCCCTCGCCGCGACGGTCGCGGCCGCGGCCCTGCCGGCCAACGCCGGCGCCGCGACGACCATCACCATGAGCGGCTCCACGTCCGTCGCGCCGCTCGCCCGCCTGCTGGCGAAGGAGTACCTCAAGCAGCCCGGCATCAAGGGCAACGTCAAGTTCAAGCTCCTTGAGGGCGGGTCCGACGTCGGCGTCAACGACGTCTCGCGCGGCCGCGTCACGATCGGCAACTCCTCGCGCGACCCGCAGGCCTCCGACCCGCCCGGCCTCGCGTTCAACCGCATCGCGCGGGACGGCGTCTGCATCGTCACGCACCCCGACAACCCGATCGGGAACGTCAGCGAAGAGCAGGTCCAGCAGATCTTCACCGGACGGATCCGCAACTGGAGCCAGATCCCGGGCGCGAGGGCCACCGGCACGATCGACCTGAACGTCCGGACCCAGGCCTCGGGTACCCAGGACGCGTTCCAGCAGATCTTCATGGGCGGCCCCAACGGTCCGCGCGTCGCGACCAGCGCGAGCCAGAAGGCCTCCAACGGACTCGTCCAGTCCGCGGTGCGGGCGAACAAGAACGCCATCGGCTACGTGGACTTCAAGTTCACGGCGGGCACCAGCCCGGCGGCCTACAAGGGCGTGGCGTGCACGCTGCGCAACGCGAAGGCCGGGACGTACCCGGGCACGCGTTCGTTCTGGATGGTCACGCGCGGCAAGCCGAAGGGCGCCACCGCGAAGTTCATCAAGTGGACGCGTACCAACGCCAAGGCTGAGCGCATCATCGGCACCAACTGGGTGCCGGTCGGCTGACCATGGCCGCCGGCGCCCCCACCAGCTCTCGGCCGATGGCGGCGCTGGCGTCCCTGCGCGAGCCCTGGTCCGACCGCCGCACCGAGTTCGCGCTCGGTGCGGTGGCGTGCTTCGTGCTCGCGATCGTCGTCGGGATGGTGGTCTTCGTGTTCTCGAAGGCCTGGCCATCCTTCACCGAGAACGGGCTGGCGTGGTTCGGCGACACCGGCAACGTCAACCAGCAGCTCGACCGCATCCAGCAGCCGGGCACCGCCGAGCCGGTCTACGAGTTCGGCGCGTTCGACCTGATCTGGGGCACCGTGCTGACCACCGGCGCCGCTGTCGGGTTCGGCATCGTCTTCGCGACCCTCGCCGCGGTGTTCATCGTCGAGTTCGCTCCGCCGGTGATCGAGCGGATCCTCACCCCCACCGTGTCGCTGCTGGCGGCGGTGCCCTCGGTGATCTACGGGCTGATCGGCATCCTCGTCCTCGCCCCGTTCATCGGCGGCCTCGTCAGTGACGACCGCAAGGAGTCCGTGGCCGGCATCGTCTCGCTCACCGGCGAGAACTGGACCCTGGCGGCGTTCATCCTCGCGCTGATGATCATCCCGATCATGACGGCGATCATCGCCCAGGCCCTGCGCCAGGTCCCGCGCGCGTGGACCGAGGGAGCGGCCGCCCTGGGCGTCAACCGCTGGCGGGTCATGTGGACCATCTCCGTGCGTGCCGCCCGCCCCGCCGTCATCGCCGGCGCGGTCCTCGCCACCGCCCGCGCGCTGGGCGAGGCGATCATGCTCGCGATGGTCTCCGGCGGCTCGGCCTTCGCGCCGAATCCCGTCGACGGCATCACCTTCTTCTTCGAGCCGACCCGGCCGCTCGCGGCGACGATCGTCTTCTACCGCGAGGGTCTCGCCAATCCGGCGATGGCGGCGACGCTCTACTCGATCGCCGCGGTCCTGCTGGTCTCCGCAATGGCGCTGTCCATCGGCGCGTACATCGCCAAGCAGCCGCTGAAGAAGTACGGGATCCGGACCTGATGGCCACCGCCGCCCCGCAACAGCCCAAGCGCACCGGCGCCGTCGAGTCGCTGTCGACGTGGCGCTGGACCGACCGGATCGCACTCGCGCTCTGCTGGATCTGCGGCATCGCGCTGTGCGTCGCCGCCGCGTCGATCCTGCTCTACATGGCCTACCGCGGGCTGCAGTACGTCCGCCCGGAACTCCTCTTCGACCGGCCGACCGGCGAACCCGACCAGACCCGCAGCGGCGGCATCGCAGACCCGATCCTCGGCACGATGATGCTGACGCTGCTGGGGACCGCGCTGGCCGTCCCGCTCGGCGTCTGCGTGGCGCTCTGGCTCGTGGAGTACGGGCGCCCCGCGGGTCTCGCGCGCCTGGTCGAATCGGGCGTCGAGGTCGTCGCCGGCACGCCGTCGATCGTGCTCGCCATCTTCGGGCTCATCCTCTTCCAGCAGTCCTGGCTGGGATGGCTGTCGTTCACCTCCGAGGGCGGCGGGGTCTTCGGGCGCTCGCTGATCAACGCGAGCGTGATGATGAGCCTCATCGCGCTCCCGCTGGTCGTGGGCGCCACCCGCGAGGGCCTGAACTCGATCCCCGGTCACGTCCGTGAGGCGTCCTACGCGCTCGGCAAGACCAAGGCCGCGACGATCCGCCGGGTCCTCCTCCCCGCGGTGCGTCCGTCCATCGCGACGGGCACCGCCCTGGGCATGGGCCGCATCGCGGGCGACACGGCGATCGTGATCATCCTGCTCGGCAACACCCTGCTCATCGAGCCGCAGGGCGACGCGCCGCTGTGGAACGTCCTGACGGGCACGGGGTCGACGCTGACGAGCTACGTCTACGAGAACTCGCCCGCCGGCGAGGGCGGGGCCTACGAGAAGGCCTATGCGGCAGCGTTCGTGCTGCTGCTCGTCGTGCTGGTCCTGAACTTTGTCGTCGCCCGCATCGTGGGCGGCAGTCACGCCGCGAGGAGCAACCTGTGGAGTCGCTGACGCCCCCGCCCGTCCGCCGCATCGTGGTCGATCGCACGCCCACGGTGACGCCCGCGCCACCCGCGACCAACGGCAACGGTGGCGGCCCCGCCGCCTCGGCCGTGCCCCGTACGGGCGGCGCGGTGCGGCCGCTGCGCGACCGCGTGCCGGCGATCGAGCGCATGCGCTGTGACCAGCTCATCCTCGCCTACGGCGGGAAGCCGGCCGTCAAGGGCGTGAGCCTCACGATCCGCCAGGGCGAGGTCCTCGCGCTCATCGGCCCGTCGGGCTGCGGGAAGACGACGCTCCTGCGGTCGCTGAACCGGCTGACCGAGCTCACGGCGACGGCCACGCGCGACGGCCGCATCTTCCTCGACGGCCAGGACATCGACGAACTCGAGGTCACGCAGCTGCGCCGCAGGATCTCCATGGTGTTCCAGCAGCCCAACCCGTTTCCCATGTCGGTGTTCGACAACGTCGCCTACGCGCTGCGCGAGCAGGGCAAGAAGCGCCCGGGCAAGCGCGAGCTCGCGCCGCTGGTCGAGGACGCGCTGCGGCGCGCCGGGCTGTGGGACGAGGTCGCCTCGGACCTCGACCATCCGGCGCTCCGGCTCTCGGGCGGCCAGCAGCAGCGGCTCTGCATCGCCCGCGCGCTCGCGGCGCGGCCGGAGGTCCTGCTGCTCGACGAGCCCTGCTCCGCCCTCGACCCGAAGTCCACGGAGATCATCGAGGAGCTGATCGTGCGACTGCGCGAGGAGGTCGCCGTCGTGATCGTCACGCACAACCTCCAGCAGGCGTACCGCGTCGCGGACAACATCGCGTTCATGTACCTCGGCGACCTCGTCGAGTACGGCCCGACCGAGCAGATCTTCCACGCCCCGACGCAGCACCGCACCCGCGAGTACGTCGGAGGCGTCTTCGGCTGATGCGGCGGCCGGTCCTGATCATGGTCGTGGTGTGCTCGGCGCTCACGGCTGCCGGCTGCGACTCGACGCAGGAGAAGGCATCGCGGCTGGCGGCGTCCAGCGGCGAGGCGTTCGAGAAGACCGGGCTGCGCGTGACCAAGGAGAACCCCGACGTCGAGGTCGTCAAGACCTGGACGCTGACCGACCCGAACGGGACCGCCGTCGCCGTGCGCGTGCGCAACACCACGCAGAAGCGCCTGGTCGGCGTGCCGATCGCCGTGGACGTCCAGGACGCCGCGAAGCAGTCCGTGTTCCGCAACGACGACCCGGGCCTCGATCCCTCGCTGGTCGAACTGCCCGTGCTCCGTGCAGGAGAGACGGTCACCTGGGTCAACGACCAGGTGGTCCCCACGGGGGAGGCCAAGGCGACCGAGGCGAAGATCGGCCTCCAGCGCAGCGTGATGGAGACCGAGGAGCCGCGCCTGACGCTGCAGCAGATCGAACGCCGCAGTGACGCCGACGGCGCGGTGGTCACCGGGTTCGTCATGAACAAGTCGGACGTCGACCAGCGCAACGTCGTCATCTATGGCGTCGCGACGAAGGGCGGCGACGTCGTCGCCGCAGGGCGCGGCCAGGTGCAGCGCGTCCGGCCCGGCCAGCGGGCGAAGTTCAACGTGTTCTTCATCGGCGATCCGAGCGAGGGCACCCTCGATCTCGCGGTCCCCGCAACGACGCTCGAGCCAGGAGGAGAGTGACCGATGGCGACGCAGGACGTCTACGCGCCGAAGCTCGGCGAGGCAGGGGAGATGTGCCGCGCGTGCGGCTCGCCGCTTGCGCCCGACCAGCGCTACTGCCTGAACTGCGGCGAGCGCCGGACAGGCCCGCGACTGGAGTTCGGTGAGCTCTTCGGCCCGCCGCCTGGCGCGGCGCCGCCGGTGACGCCGCCTCCCGCGCCTCCGAGCCGGACGACCGCGGAATCCGGGTGGCTGACGCCGCGCAATGGCGCCATCGCCGCCGCGGTAGTCGTCGGCCTGCTGCTCGTCGGCGGGCTGGTCGGCGCCGCCATGCGCGACCCGGAGATCCAGGTCGCCGCACCCGAGCCCGTCGTCGTCCAGCCCGCCGCGGCGCCCGCCGCCGCGGCCGCTCCCGCCGCCGCTCCGGTGGCCTTCGTGTCCGACTGGGCCGGCGAGGACGGCTGGACTGTGCAGCTGCAGGTGCTGCCCAAGGACGGCACCGACCCGGCCGCCGTGAGCCAGGCCAAGACCGACGCGACGGCCAAGGGCGCCACGGAGGTCGGCGCGCTCGACTCCGACGAGTACCCGTCGCTCGAGCCCGGCTCGTACGTCGTCTACTCAGGTGTCTTCACCTCGAAGAAGGACGCCGAGGCCGCGCTGAAGGACCTGGAGGCCGAGTTCCCCGACGCCGAGGTGGTCGAGGTGTCGGCCACGGCAGATGCCTCGGCCGACGCAGAAGACGCCGAGGCCGAGGATGACGCGGCCGCCGCGGACACCGGCGGCAACGGAGCTGAGACGGCGTCGGACAGCGATCTCAAGCAGCTGGAGAACGCCTCGGGCGAGGACTACGTCA
>JAEMQS010000112.1 GCA_016463765.1 Solirubrobacteraceae bacterium
CTCGATAACCCCGGCTATCGAAACCGTTCAGCAAGACCGTGGGCAGGACAGCTAGTAGCTCGCGTACAGCCCGCTGCCCGACTTGCGCCCCAGCTTGCCCTCGGCGAGCAGGTCGCGCAGCCGCTGCGGGACGTCCGCGCCGATCGCGTCGCCGATCGCCACCGACACGTCGATGCCGACGAGGTCGAGCAGCGCGAGCGGGCCCATCGGGTGGCCGGCACCGAGCTTCATGGCGGTGTCGATCGACTCCGACGGCAGGCCGGTCTCGTCCTGGAGCACCACGGCGCTGAACAGGTAGGGGAACAGCAGGCGGTTGACGACGAAGCCCGGGACGTCCGGGATCTCCACCGGCTCCTTCTCCAGCGCGAGGCACAGCTCCTTCGCGCGGTCGCGCACGCCCTGGGCGGCGGCGGCCGGGTAGATGAGCTCGACGAGCTTCATCCGCGGCACGGGGTTGAAGACGTGCAGGCCGACGAAGCGCTCGGCGGCGCCGGAGGCGGTCGCCAGCTTCTCCACGGACAGGGACGAGGTCGTGGTGGCGACCACGACGTCCGCGCCGGTGCGCGAGGCGAGCTGCTCGAGCAGGGGCTCCTTCGCCGCGTACTCCTCGGCGATCGCCTCGACGACGAACGTCGCGCCGTCGACGAGCTCGCCCAGGTCCTGGACGACCGTGACCGCGGACGGGTCGACGCCCTCCATGCGGCTGATGAACTTGTCGATGGTCTTGCGCGCGCGCTCGGCGGACGCGTCAGAGCGCGCCCAGAGCTTCACGGGGCCGTTCGCGGCCGCAACGGCGGCCAGTCCGGCCGCGATCGTGCCGCTGCCGGCGATCGCGAGTGTTTCTGCCACGGTGTCTCCCTAGATCAACTGGCTGGTCAGACAGTTCGGCCGGGAAGGGTAGGGAGCCGCGCCGTTTCGTGTCAGGCCGTAGGGGCCGCGCACCCGGTTCCGTACCCTGTGAGGTGATGCGACGGGGAGCGGGGACGCTGGCGGCTGCGGCCATCGCAGCCGGGATGGCGGCCGGAGGGGGGACCGCGGCGGCGGCCACGGCGGTGCCGGCGGATGCCTTCACCGATTCGGTCGGCGTGAACGTCCACGTCATGTATCTCGACACCGCGTACGAGAACCACGGCCGGACGGTGGGCGCGTTGCGCTGGCTGGGCGTGCGGCACGTCCGCGACCAGGTGCGACGGCCGGTCCCTTCGAGCACGGCATGGTGGCGGGCCGAGCAGCGGCGCCGGCTCATGGCGCTGCACCGGGCCGGCATGCGGATGACGCTCATCGCCGGGGGACCGACGGACGATTCCCTCGGCTCGCTCTCCGACCGGCTGGGCATCATCCGCGGGCTGCGCGGGGTCGTGGCCGTCGAGGGCCCCAACGAGTGGGATCTCAACGGCGGCGCGGACTGGGTCCCCAACCTGACCGCCATGCAGCAGGCGCTCTACGCGGCGACGAAGCGCGACCCGGTGCTCAGCCGGCGCCGGGTCAGGGTGCTGGGCCCGAGCCTCGGGCGCGAGGGCAACTACGAGGTCCTCGGGGACCTCAGCCGCGCGATGGACATCGGCAACATCCACGCATACACAGGCGCGCGGATGCCCGAGGAGCAGGAGCTGCCCGGCGCGTTCGTCCTCGCTGACGGGGGCCTGGACCTCGTCAAGGCCACGACGGGCCGCCGCCCGCTCTGGGTCACCGAGACCGGCTACCACGACGCGTTCGCCCAGCTCGGCCGCCAGCCGCCGACCGCGCCCGGCGCCGCCGCCGCGTACACGGCGCGCACCCTGCTTCAGCACATGGCGCTCGGCATGCAGCGCACGTTCCTCTACGAGCTGCTCGACCAGCACGCGGACCCCGCCGGCCTGAACCAGGAGGCGAACTTCGGCCTGTTCGACCACCAGTTCGCGCCCAAGCCCTCGGGCCACGCGGTGCGCAACCTGCTGCGGCTGATGCGCGACCGCGGGACGTCCCCGACCGGGGCCGAGCTCGACGTCACGCTGAGCGGAGGCGACGAGGGCCTGCGGTCGCTCGTCCTCGCCAAGTCCGACGGCCGGTTCGTCGTGGCGCTCTGGCGCGCGGTCCCGGTCTGGGAGCCATGGAGTCGCACGGAACTGCTCGTCGCACCGCAGACGATCGGCGTCGAGGCGGGCCAGAAGTTCGCGGTCGCACGCGCCTACCGGCCCGTCGACGGCGTCTCGCCGGTGCACGTGCGGACGAACACGAACCGCATCGACGTGCCGGTCGGGGGCGGGCCCGTCCTCGTGGAGTTCTCACCGACCGTGCGCGGCGCGACGAAGACGCGCACGCCGCAGCGCCCGTTCGTCGACGTCCTCGGCCCGCTGCCACTCGCCGGCGGCGAGGTCTGGTAGGTCAGGACTCGCGGCGGAACCCGAGCGGCGCGGCCTTCGGGGCCATCGGGCTCGGCTCGATTCCCGGCGGCGGGTCCGGCTCATGGAAGCCGGTGGGGGAGGTGTCGTTCGGGCCGTCGGGATGGAAGAGCGCCGCGAGCAGCTGGATCTGGCCGCGGCCGACCCCGAGCTCGAACTGCCCGCCACCGTATGCGCCGATACCGCGCTCGGCGAGCCAGTCGTAGGCGTCGAACAGCGCGCTGATGGCCCCGAACCGCGACGGCTTGACGTTCACCGTCTTGGGCGGGAACGGCAGCGCCTCGACGTCGGCGATGCTGTGGATGGGGGCGTCCCACGTGATCCGGTCACGGTGGGGGCGCAGGATCGCGTCGGTTTCGTCGGTGAGCTTCGGGTCCTCGATCCAGGCATCGGGGAAGTGGTCGACGACGCGCTGGTACAGACCCGGGTCGGCCGGGTTGTCGACGATCGTGCCGCTGTACTGGCCCTTGAGGTCCACGCTGTCGACCGAGCCGGTCTCGGCCAGGGCGACGCACAGGTCGTCGTCCCAGTCGGCGGTCGGGTCGAGCTTGAAGCGCAGGTCGGGGTAGTGGGCGAGGCGGCGGGTGACCGGGTCGATCGTGGACGGCTGCCCGAGGCGCAGCGACACGACGTAGGTGATCGGGCGCGGCTCGATGCCGAGGTGGGCGTGCAGCGACGTCCCGGCCTGCCGCAGCGCGAGGTCGAGCGCGGCCGACTCGTAGGCCCAGCGGCGGTAGTTGCGGCTCACCGGGGTCTCCGGCTCCTGGCCGCCGAACAGGTCGAGGTCGCCGAGGTGCTCGCTGAAGCTCCGCAGCGTCCAGGTCCCCGCGAGGTCCGGCGGGCCCGCGGCCCAGGCGGCTTCGTGCTCGTCGGCCTGGTAGACGACGTCCTCGCCGAGCCCCTCCTCGCCGCCGCCGAACAGGTGGATGATGGTGCTCTTGCGCGTGAAGTCGCTGGAGACGTCCTGCTCGCGCGGCTCGAGCTCGGCGCGCTCGATCTCGAGCGGGAGGTCTGCGACCTTCTCCCAGGTGCTCATGGGCGTGCTGCCACCTCTCCGGCTTCCAGGCGCGCGACGAGGTCGTCGAGACGCAGTTCCTCCAGCCCGCGGCCCACGGCGTCGAGCTCGCCGGCGCAGTACTCGACGAGGGTGCGGCCCTCGCGGACGAGGTCCAGCGTCTCGCGCAGACCGGCCTGGCCGGAGTCGAGGCGCTCGATGATCGCCGCGAGCCGCGCGGTGGCGGTCTCGTAGGTGCGCTCGGGCTGGTCCATGTCAGCCATCATCGCAGCGGGGGACGATCGACCCGTCGGGTGCGGCGCCGGCTTCGCCGTCGGCGAAGCGGAGGGTCAGCGACCGCGCCGCAGCGGCCTGTTCGGCGCTGGTGACGAGCTCGCCCTCGTCGTCGCGCACCAGGGCGTACCCGCGGGCGACTGTGCGCTCCGGGTCGTGGGCGGCGAGCAGCGCGGCGAGATGGTCGAGCTCCCGCGCGCGGCGGGCGAGGTCCGCGCCCGCGGCGGCCTGGGCGCGGCGGTCGAGCGTGCGTGCGGCGGTCGCGACGTCACCGTACTCCCGGGCGACGCGACGGCGACCGGCGGCGCGTAGTTCGCGCAGCGACTGGTGCAGCCGGGCGCGGTGCCGGGCGACGTGCTCGGCGGGCGCGCGGGACAGGCGGGCGAGCTCGCGAGCGCGGTCGACGACCGCGCGCCGCCCGTGGCGCTGAAGACGGACGGTGGCGTGCGCGAGCGCGGCGCGGGCCTCGCCGACGTGGACCGGGACGGCCTGCTCGGCCGCGTGGGTCGGGGTCGAGCACGCGCAGGCCGCGACGTCGTCGAGCAGCGTGCGGTCGGTGTGGTGGCCGACCGACGCGATGACGGGGACGCGCAGCAGCGCAACGGTCCGGCACAGCGTCTCGTCGCTGAAGGCGAGCAGGTCGGTCACCGAGCCGCCGCCGCGCGCGACGATGATCACGTCGACCGAGCCGGCCGCCGCGAGGTCGGTCAGCGCCCGGGTGATCGCGGGCGCCGCATGACGGTCCTGGACCGGGGCGAACGCCCACAGCAGGCGTCCCTGCCAGCCGCGGCGGCGCAGGCCCGCGAGGACATCGTCGCGCGCCTTGCCGCCCTCGCCGGTCACGACGCCGATCGTCCGCGGCAGCGCGGGGCGGGGGAGGACCTTCTGCGGCGCGAGCAGCCCCTCGGCGTGCAGGGCGCGCCGGAGCCGCTCGATCCGCGCGAGCAGGTCGCCCTCGCCGGCGATCCGCAGCTGCGTCACGGCGAACGAGAACGCCGGGGAGCTCGTGGCCGTGCCCGGGTAGTAGTCGGCGCCGCCGCCGACGACGACCTGGGCGCCATCGGCCAGCGCGCCGGGCGGCAGCCCCAGGGCATCGAAGTCGCTGTTCCACATCGAGCAGGGAACGGCGCCGCGCTCGTCGCGCAGCTCGAAGTACGTCTTCGCACGGCTGCGCCCGAGGTTCGTGACCTCGCCGACGAGCTGCACGCGCGTGAACTCCCGCAGACGGTCGCGCAGGCGCGCTGCGTATTCACCGACCGCGAACGGGCCGGGCATGCGCGACCCGGGGATCGCCTCGGCGTCCGCCCGCCCACGGCTGGGGTCGGGGGTCGCCATCACCGCTCGTCCGTCCCTCAGGCCGGGAAGCGCGGGTCCTGCACGGACCGCAGCGGGGGCAGGCCGTCCTCGCCCTGGTGGCCGCGGACCTCGCCGCTCAGACCGAGCTCGGTCAGGCGCGCGATCTCGCGCTCGCCCTCGATCCGTGCGGGGTCGCCTGCCGGCAGGTCCGCGATGAGCCGCTGGATGCGGTTGCGCAGCTGCAGCGCGAAGTGCGGGGTCGACGCGCCCATCAGCTGGCGGACGTCCTCGACGGTGACGCGGTGGTCGGGCTCGTGGCGCTCGGGGGTCTCGGCTTCGCTCATGGCGTGGTGGCGGTGGTGGTGGTCGGCGGGGTCTGGGACAACTGCGTCTGCGTCTGCGTCTGCGTCTGCGTGGGCGTGGTGGCCGCGGGTGCCGTGGCCGTGGTCTGGGCCGGTGCCGTGCTCGTGGTCGACGTCCCGTCGCCGGCCTCGTCCTCGCGGACCGGCACGATCTCGAGGAGCCCGTCGATCTCGCCCTGCGCCGCCAGCGAGATCGCCGCGTCGTCCCCGGCGATCC
This sequence comes from Solirubrobacteraceae bacterium, assembly GCA_016463765.1. GTDB lineage: Bacteria > Actinomycetota > Thermoleophilia > Solirubrobacterales > Solirubrobacteraceae > Svornostia. The sequence goes on from JAEMQS010000112.1 coordinate 5,545, forward strand.
AGCCGTGATTGTAGACCCCGCGCACCGGGTCCTCCTGGTAGCCCGGCTGGATGTCCAGCAGGTACTCGCGAATGGGTTCGCCGAGGCGGCCGGGGCCGTCGAGCAGCAGCAGCGGCCCGTACGTGCCTGCGGCCGACAGCGGGGAGACCGCGGCAGCCACGAGCGGTTCGTCGGTCCGGGCGAACACCAGCCCGTGGCCCGGGTCGGTCACGCCCCAGCCGAAGTCGCCGTCGGCGAACCGGGCGAATGCGATGGCGTTGCGCACCGGGTCTGGGCCCTGGATGCGGGTGACCTCGCCGAGGTCCTCGAGCGTGTCCTGGACCTGGGTGCTGATCGCCGACTCGGGGCCGACGATGAAGATGCTCGGGTTGCGCCGCGCGCGGAGCGCGGAGGTCGTCGGCGCCGGCACCGCGTTGCGCCCGACGAAGAGGATCGGGTCCCCGGACTTCGCGGCCCACGCCGCGGCGGGCATGGCGAAGGCGGGATCGTCGGCGCTGACGACGAGGACGCGGCGCGACGGGGTTCCCCGCGTGGAGGTCAGGAAGCTGTCGACCGCCGCGGCGGTGGCGGCGGCGCCGGACGCCGTGATGTCGGTGGGACGCAGGCCCTCCGGGCGCGGGGTGGTCCCGACGCGGATGAGCTGCGCGCCGCGCGCCTCCTGGACGCCCGAGGGGTTCAGCACACGCAGGGCCTCCGCGGTGACCGGCGGGAGCTCCTCGGGGTCGGTGAGCAGGAGCGGCGCGCGCAGGGGCGGGCCCATGAGCGCGCTGGCCGCGAGCGCGGTGCGCCAGTCACGCTGATCGACGAGGGCCACGGCCCCGGGGCGGGTCTCACGCGAGGTGGAGGGGAACACCGCCAGCGCGGCGTCCGCGGCGAGCGCGGCGGGATCGGGACCTGGCAGGCGGGTGGTGTTCTTCGTGGCGGCCGACGGGATGCCCGAGGTCGCGGGCGCGTCGTCGGCGCCGCTGTCCTGCGGCCGCGTGTCCGGGGCTTCGACCTCGGTGGGCTCGATCAGGCGCGCGTCGTCCTCACTGCGCCCGCAGGCGGAGAACACGAGGGCGGCGCACGCGGCGAGCAGCAGGACGGCGAAGCGGCGGGACACGAAGCGGGCACCATAACTGGGCGGTCCGCCGGGACAAGCAGGGTCGGGGTTTCCGGGCAGGCCCCGTGCGAGAACGTGTGTGCTGTCGGTCACAGTCCTGCGGCTCCCCGGTTCTGGGGTGACCTCACGGGGACTGGGCTCCCCAGTTTCCGCAGAATGCGGCGAAACCGAGTGCCAACGTGCCAACGAGAGCCTGCGGTGTACGGAATCACCGGCTTCGTGGCGAAGACAGGAGCCATAACTGCACCGCAACCGTCATTGCGGTTGTGTATGGTGCCGACATCACGCCGAGTCCTGTGCAGGAGGCATAGGACCGGGGGACCCAAGTAGTTGGGGCGAACCCAGGACTGCTGTCCTGAGAGCGCCGGCTCTTTCCGCGCTAGCCCGTCAGCTAACCCCGGAGGCTTACGAAAGAGGACGTTGTTCGTGCGGGCACTCGCCCCCTTGACGATCATCATGACGCTGTGCGCCGGGCTGCTGCTCGCGCCGACGTCATTCGCCGCGAAGAAGAAGTCCCCGACGGCGGTGAAGGCCACCGGCGGCGCCGGCTTCGGTAAAGAGAACGCCCATCTCCAGCAGTCCGCTGCCGGTGAGGAGGCGACCCTCCTGGAGAACGGCCTCGCGGCTGCGCCCGAGAGCGCTCCCGAGGCGGTCAAGGAGGCCATCTGGGCCGCGAACGAGATCGTCGGCAAGCCGTACATCTACGGCGGCGGACATCGCTCGTTCAAGTCCCGCGGCTACGACTGCTCGGGCACCGTCTCCTACGCGCTCAACGGCGGCGACCTGCTCGACAGCCCGCTCGACTCCTCCTCGTTCATGAAGTGGGGCGAGGCAGGCGAGGGTGACTGGATCACGGTCTACACCAACCCGGGTCACGCGTTCGTCGTGATCGCCGGACTGCGCCTCGACACGAGCGCCGCCGGCGATCCCAGCGGTCGCAAGGGGCCGCGCTGGCGCCCCGCGCTGCGCAGCACGAAGGGCTTCAAGGCCCGTCACCCCGAAGGTCTGTAGATCCGGGCGAGGGCGGCCCGGAGAGGCCGCCCCATCACGTCACTAGACTCCGGGACCGAGTCCACCACGACGTTCCCGGGAGGGTGCATGGCCGGCATGTCCGGGCGCATGTCCACCGTCATCAAGGCGAAGATCTCCAAGCTGCTTGACAAGGCAGAGGATCCCGCCGAGACGCTGGACTACAGCTACCAGAAGCAGCTCGAGTCGCTCCAGCAGGTGAAGAAGGGCATCGCCGATGTCGTGACCGCGAAGAAGCGCCTGCAGATGCAGCAGGAGAAGCTTCAGCAGTCCGTCGTCAAGCTCGACACGCAGGCGCGTCAGGCGCTCAGCGCAGGCAACGAGGAGCTGGCTCGCGCCGCCCTCGAGCGCAAGCAGCTGGCGCAGACCGAGCTGCAGTCGCTCGACCAGCAGGTCGCCGAGCTGGCGAACCAGCAGGAGAAGCTGACCGAGTCTGAGAAGAAGCTGCGCACGAAGATCGAGGCCTTCCGCAGCAAGAAGGAAGTCATCAAGGCGCAGTACTCCGCCGCCGAGGCGCAGGTGCGCATCAGCGAGGCGGCGACGGGCGTCGGCGAGCAGATGGCCGACGTCGGCCTGGCGATGCAGCGTGCGGTCGACAAGACCGAGGACATGAAGGCGCGTGCGTCGGCCGTCGAGGAGCTGGAGGCCGCGGGCACGTTCGAGGACCTCACGCAGCTCGGCAGCGGTCAGGACGACATCGACCGCCAGCTGCACGAGCTCACGTCGGCCAGCCAGGTCGACGACGAGCTGTCGAAGATGCGCGCCGAGCTCGGCGCCGGCGGCGGCGAGGACACCGCCCAGCTGGAGTCCGGCGAGGAGGGCAAGGCGTGATCGTCCGCATCATGACCGAGGGCCAGTGGAAGCTGGACGACTCCGCCCTCGCGAAGGTCAACGAGTACGACAACGCCTG
>JAEMQS010000113.1 GCA_016463765.1 Solirubrobacteraceae bacterium
GAGATCGTCGACGCGTCGCTGGACCTGCTGCCGCGCGGCGGCCGCTTCGTCGAGATGGGCAAGACGGACATCCGCGACCCCGAGCAGGTCGCCGCCGAGCGGCCGGGGGTCCGCTACCAGCCCGTCGACCTGATCACCGACCCCGGACCCGAGCGCACCGGCGAGATGCTCGCCGAGATCGTCGCGCTCTTCGCGCAGGGCGCGCTGCACCACCTGCCGATCGCCACGCGCGACGTCCGCGATGCCGCTGGCGCCTTCGCCTTCCTGCAGGAGGGGCGGCATACGGGCAAGGTCGTCCTGCGCGTGCCGCGGCCGCTCGACCCCGAGGGCACGGTGCTCATCACCGGCGGCACCGGCGGGCTGGGCGCGATGCTGGCACGGCACCTCGCCGAGCAGGGCGCGCGGCGCCTGCTGCTCGTCAGCCGTCGCGGACCGGCCGCCGAGGGCGCGGACGAGCTCGTCGCGGCACTCGCCGCGCTCGGCGCTGAGGCGACCGTGGCCGCGTGCGACGTCAGCGACCGTGCACAGCTCGCAGCGCTGCTCGAGCAGGCCCCCGCACTGACGGCGGTCGTCCACACCGCCGGCGTGCTCGACGACGGCGTCATCTCGTCGCTCGACGCTGAGCAGCTGCACCGCGTGCTGGTCCCGAAGGTCGACGCGGCCATCCATCTCGACGAGCTCACGCGGGAGCACGATCTCGCCGAGTTCATCCTCTACTCGTCCGTGGCCGCGACGCTCGGGCTGCCGGGCCAGGCGAACTACGCCGCGGCGAACGCCGTGCTCGACGGGCTCGCCCAGCGGCGCCGGACCGAGGGCCTGCCGGGCAGCGCGATGGCGTTCGGCGTCTGGGAGACCGCGACGGGCATGAGCGGCCACCTGGCCGGCGACGACGGTGTGCTGCAGGGGCCGGCGGGCCTCGTGCCGATCCCCGACGAGGACGGCCTGGAGCTCATCGACGAGGCGCGCGCGCTCGGCCGGCCGTTGCTGCTGCCGACGCTGTTCGACCGGCCCGGACTTCGCGCGCAGGCGCGCGCGGGAGTCTTGGCACCGATCCTGCGCGGGCTGTTCAGCACGCCATCGCGCTCAGCTTCGGCCGGGGGGACAGCGTTCGCGGCGAAGCTCGCGGCCGCACCGGAGCGCGACCGCGAGGCGCTGGCGCTGGACCTCGTCCGCGAGCACCTGGCGGCCGTGCTTGGGCACAGCTCCCCGGCGCAGATCGACGCGCAGCGGACGTTCAAGGAGGCGGGCATCGACTCGCTCTCGGCGGTGGAGCTGCGCAACCGCATCTCCAGAGCCGCAGGGCAGCGGCTGCCCGCGACGCTCGTCTTCGACTATCCGACCCCGGCCGCCGTCGCGACGCTGCTGAGCGGGATGGTCGAAGGCTCGGCGCCCAAGGCCGCCCCGGTCCGTCGCGCGGCGCAGACCACGACCGACGAGCCCATCGCCATCGTCGGCATGGCCTGCCGCTACCCCGGCGGCATCGCCTCGCCCGACGACCTGTGGGACGTCGTCGTGTCCGGTCGGGACGCGATCGGCGAGTTCCCCGACGATCGCGGGTGGGGCGTCGAGCGGCTGTTCGACCCGGACCCCGACCACATCGGGACAACCTACGTGCGGCGCGGCGGATTCCTCCGCGACGCCGCGGGCTTCGACGCCGACCACTTCGGCATCTCGCCGCGCGAGGCGCTCGCGACCGATCCGCAGCAGCGGGTGTTCCTGGAGTGTGCGTGGGAGGCGCTGGAGGATGCGGGCATCGACCCACTGAGCCTGCGCGGCAGCAGCACCGGGGTGTTCGCGGGCGTGTTCGACTCCGACTACGGGGCGGGCACCGACGCACCCGATCTCGAGGGCTTCCGGCTGCTCGGCGGCCTCGCGAGCGCGACCCCCGGCCGGATCTCCTACCAGCTCGGGCTCGAAGGGCCGGCGGTCTCGGTCGACACGGCGTGCTCGTCGTCGCTGGTCGCCATGCACCTCGCCGCGCAGGCGCTGCGCACGGGCGAGTGCGACCTCGCGCTCACCGGCGGCGTCACCGTGCTGGCGACGGCCGAGTCGTTCGTGGAGATGTCGCGCCAGCGCGGCCTCTCTCCCGACGGGCGCTGCCGCGCCTTCGGCGCCGGCGCGAACGGGACCGGCTTCTCCGACGGCGCCGGCGTCCTCGTGATGGAGCGCCTCTCGGTCGCCCGCGAGCGCGGGCACCAGGTCCTCGCGGTCGTGCGGGGCAGCGCCGTCAACCAGGACGGCGCGTCGAACGGCTTCGCGGCGCCGTCCGGCCCGTCGCAGGAGCGCGTGATCCGCGCGGCGCTGGCGAACGGCGGGCTGCAGCCGAGCGACGTCGACGCCGTCGAGGCGCACGGCACCGGCACCACGCTCGGCGACCCGATGGAGGCCGGCGCGCTGCTGGCGACGTACGGGCAGGATCGCGCCGCCGGACCGCTGAAGCTCGGCTCGCTGAAGTCGAACATCGGCCACTCGCAGGCGGCCGCGGGCGTCGGCGGCGTCATCAAGATGGTGCAGGCGCTCCGGCACGAACTGTTGCCGCAGACGCTGTACGCCGAGGAGCCGTCGCCCCACATCTCGTGGGACGAGGGCGCCGTCGAGCTGCTGACCGAGCCGGTGCCCTGGCAGGCCGGCGAGCGGACGCGGCGCGCGGGCGTCTCGTCGTTCGGCATGTCCGGCACGAACGCGCACGTCGTGATCGAAGAGGCGCCGCCCGAGGAGGCCGAGCCGGTCGCACCTGAGATTCCTTCGCGCGTGCTGCCGTACGCGATCTCGGCGTCGAGCGACGTCGCGCTCGCGGCGCAGGCGGAGCGGCTGGCCGAGTTCCTCGCGGACCGCGATGACCTCGACGAGACGGCGGTCGCGGCCACGCTCGCGCTGCACCGCGCGCAGCTGCCCCACCGTGCGGTGGCGGTCGCCGGCGGCCTCGGCGAGCTGGCCGCCCGGCTGTCGGCGTTCGCGCGCGGCGAGTTCGTCGAGACGATCGCGCAGGGCGTGGCGCGCGGTGAGCGCCGCGCGGCGTTCGTGTTCCCCGGCCAGGGCGGCCAGTGGGAGGGGATGGCGGTCGAGCTCCTCGACAGCTCGCCGGTCTTCGCCGAGCGCATGCGCGCGTGCCAGGCCGCGCTGGCGCCGCACGTCGACTGGGACCTCGAGGCCGTGCTGCGCCGCGAGGACGGCGCCCCGTCCATCGACCTCATCGAGGTCGTCCAGCCTGTGCTGTTCGCGATCATGGTCTCGCTCGCGGCGCTGTGGCGCTCCTACGGGATCGAGCCGTCGGCCGTGGTCGGCCATTCGCAGGGCGAGATCGCCGCCGCGCACATCATCGGCGCGCTGACCCTGGAGGACGCCGCGCGCGTCGTCGCGGTGCGCAGCCAGGCCCTGGCGACCATCGCGGGGGTCGGCGGGATGCTCGCCGTGGCCCTGTCGGTCGAGCAGCTGCAGGAGCGCGCCGCGGACCTCGGCGACCGCGTGACGATCGCCGCCGTCAACGGGCCGCGCTCGCTGGTGATCTCCGGCGATCCGGAGCTCCTCGACACGTTCGCCGCCGGCTGCGAGGCCGACGGCGTGCGCGTGCGCCGCATCCTCTCGACCGTGCCGGGCCACTCGCCGCCGGTGGAGGCTGTCCGCGAGCTGATGCTGGAGGGCCTTGCGGGCGTGGCGCCGATGCCGAGCAGCATCCCGCTCTACTCCACGGTCACGGGCGAGCGCATCGCCACCGAGACCATGGACGCCGAGCACTGGTACCGGAACCTGCGCCAGACCGTCCTGTTCCAGCCGGCGGCCTCCGCGCTGATCGGCGACGGCATCGACGCGCTGATCGAGATCGGCCCGCACCCGGTGCTGGCGGCCCCGCTGCAGGAGATCCTGGAGTCCACACCCGACATCACGTCCATCACGACGCTGCGCCGCGACGATGGCGGGCTCGAGCGCTTCATCGCCTCCCTCGCCGACGCGCATGTCGCCGGCCTGCGGGTCGACTGGACCGCGCTCTTCGGCAGCGCCCCGCCGCGCGCGCCGTTGCCCACCTACGCCTTCCAGCACCGCCGCTACTGGCTCGAGGCGGGCAGCGGCACACAGGACGCAGAGGCGCTGGGCGTCCTGCCCGCCGAGCATCCGCTGCTGCGCGCGACGACGCCGCTGCCGGGGGGCGGGGCGCTGTGGACCGGGCGACTGTCGCTCGCCGAGCACGCATGGCTCGCCGATCACGCGGTGCTGGGCGACGTCGTCGTGCCCGCCACGCTGTTCCTCGACGCCGTGCTCCACGCCGCGATCGAGACGGACACGCCGGTCGTCGACGAGCTCACCGTCACCGCGCCGCTCGTCCTCGAAGAGGGCAAGCCGGTCGCGCTGCAGGTCACCGTCCTGCCGGCCGACGCACAGGGCCGGCACCAGGTGACGGTCTCCTCGCGCCCCGAGCGGCCCGACGACGGCGACGCGGAGCTGATCGAGCACGCCGTCGGCACGCTGATCGCCGACCCCGGTCCGGTGCCCGCGCCCACCCCGTGGCCGGCCGGCGGGGAGGACCTCGATCCCGCCAGCGCCTACGCCCGCCTGTCCGAGGCCGGCTACGAGCTCGGCCCGGTCTTCCACGGTCTGTCGCACGCCGTGCGCGACGGCGACGCGCTGCACGCCGAGGCCGGCCTCGGCGACGAGACCGACGAGGCGCACCGCTACGACCTGCACCCGGCGCTCCTCATGTCCGGCCTGCAGGCGATGGCGCTGGCGGGCGATCCGCGTACGCCGGAGATGCCGTTCGCGTTCTCCGGCGTGCGGCTGCACCAGCGCGGCGCCGCGTCGCTGCGAGTGGAGCTGGCGCCCGGGGAGCACGGGTGGAGCGTCGTCGCGAGCGACGGCGACGGGGCGGCGGTCATCTCGATCGACGCCGTGCGCACGCAGCCGGTCGATGCTGGGCGTCCGGCCCGGCGCAGCCTGCGCAACGCGCTCTATGCCATCGAGTGGTCCGCGGCGCCGCAGACCGACGTCAACGGGTCGGGTCCGCGCGTCGCCGTGCTCGGCGACGGGCCGCAGCTCCCAGGCGAGCGCTACGACGACCTGGCGGCGCTGGTCGCCGCCGTCGAGGCCGGCGCCGAGGCGCCCGAGCAGGTGCTCCTCGCGATCGCGGACGATGCGGGCGAGCTCCCCGAAGCCGCCCACGTGCTCACCGCGCGCGTCCTGGCGATCCTGCAGGCCTGGCTGGAAGCCGACGTCCTCGGCGGCGCCCGGCTCGTCGTGCTGACGCGCGGCGCCGTAGCGGGCGCCGGCGGCCGCCCCGACCTGCACCAGGCGCCCCTTGCGGGCCTGGTCCGCACCGCGGGCTCCGAGCATCCCGGCCGCTTCGTCCTCGTCGACGCCGACGACGAGCCCTCCGCGACCGCGCTGCTCGCCGCGCTCGCCGCGGACGAACCGGAGGTCGCCATCCGCGACGGGGCCCTGCTCGTCCCCCGCGTGCGCCCGTTCCGCGCGGACGAGGCCGAGGCACCGGCGCCCGAGCACCCGGCGGGCACGGTGCTCATCACCGGCGGCGTCACCGGGCTCGGCGCGATGCTCGCGCACCACCTCGCCGCGCGCCAGGGCGCCCGTCACCTGCTGCTCGTCAGCCGCCGCGGCGCCGAGACGCCGGGCGCCGCGGAGCTCGTCGCCGAGCTGCGCGCGGCCGGCTGTGACGCCGAGGTCGCCGCGTGCGACGTCGCCGACCGGGGGGCGCTCGAGCGCCTGCTGGCCACGATCCCGCCCGAGCGGCCGCTGACGGCCGTCTTCCACTCCGCCGCCGCGCTCGACGACGGCGTGCTCACGGCGATGGACGGCGAGCGCCTGCGCCGGGTCATGCGGCCCAAGCTCGACGCCGCCCTGCACCTGCACGAGCTGACGCGCGACCTGGAGCTCTCGGAGTTCGTCCTCTTCTCCTCCGCCGCGTGCTGCCTGGGCAACCCGGGCCAGGCCAACTACGCGGCGGCCAACGCGTTCCTCGACGCGCTTGCGGCGATCCGGCGCGCCGACGGCCTGCCCGGCCTGGCGCTCGCCTTCGGCTTCTGGGGACGCGTCACCGACCTCACGCAGCACCTGACGTCCGACGACGGCCGGCGCGTCGGGCCGCTCGACCTGCTGCCGATGTCCGACGAGCTCGGCCTCGACCTCATCGACGCCGCGCGCGGCACCCATGAGCCGCTGCTCGCGCCGATGCGGTTCGACCTGTCCAAGCTCGCGGGCCGCGCGCAGTCCGGCATCCTGCCGCCGATCCTCAGCAGCCTGGTCCGCGCTCGCCCCCGCCGGGCCGCCGCGCGCACGCTCGCCCCCGCCGGCGGCAACGGCGCGAATGGCGCAGGGGTCGGCGCCGACGCGATCCGCGGGGAGATCGCCGCCGCGCTCGGCTACGAGTCGGCCGACGCGGTCGACATGCAGCTGACGTTCCTCGAGCTCGGCTTCGACTCGCTCGTGACGCTGGAGCTGCGCAAGCGCCTCCAGGCGCTGACGGGCCTGACCCTCCCCACGACGGTCCTCTTCGACCACCCGACGCCCGCCGCGCTCGTGGCCCACCTCGTCGGGGAACTCGGGGGCACCGTGGAGCCCGAGCCGGCCGCAGGCGCGGCGAACGGCAACGGCGCGCACGGCGGCGGCGTGCTGGACACCCTGTTCCGCCGCGCCTGCCGGCTGCACCGCACCCGCGACGCCATCGCGATCGCGGAGGCCCACGCGCGCCTGCGCCCGCGATTCGGCGTCAGCCATCACCGGCGCCAGGCGCCGGCCGCCGTCCCGCTCGCGCAGGGACCCGCCGAGCCGATCGTCGCCTGCATCCCGTCGCTCATCGCGAGTTCCGGGCCGCACGAGTACGCGCGGTTCGCCAAGGCGTTCGCCGGTCGCCGCGAGGTCATCGCCGTCCCCGTGCCCGGCTTCCTGCCGAACGAGCTGCTGCCCTCCCGCATCGACGCGGCGGCGGGCGCACAGGCCATCACCATCGCCGAGCACGCGCAGGGTCGCCCCGTCGCGCTCGTGGGCTTCTCCACCGGCGGGCTGCTGGCCCACGCCGTCGCGGTGGAACTCGAGCGCATCGGTGCGCCGGTCGCGTCCGTCGCCTTGATCGACTCCTACACGGTCGACACCATGCTGCCGATCGCCGACCTCGTCTTCGACCGCATGCTGGAGGGCAACGGCGCGCACCCGGCCGTCGACGACGACCGGCTGGGGACGATGGGGGTCTACCTCGGGCTGCTCGCCGCGTGGACCCCGCCGCCGCGCGCGGCGCCGACCCTCCTCGTCAAGGCGACCGAGCCCGTGCCCGGCCTCGTGCGGGTCGGGGACTGGACCGCGTCGTGGCCGCAGCGCGACGCCGTCGCGCAGCTTCCCGGCACGCACCTCACGATCCTCGAGGACCACGCCGAGACGACGGCGCGCGCCGTCGAGGACTGGGTCGCGCGCCACCCGGCCGCCGTCGCGCCGAGTGCCCGCCACCGCTTCCGCCTGCGCGTCCGCTGAGGGACCTCCGATGGCGAACGAGGAGATCTCCGGGCGCGTCCCGCAGGATGATCACGTCCGCGACGTCGGGCTGGGCACGCGCCTGTACACCACGCCGTTCGTGCACCGGCTCCTGCCCGCGAAGCTCGCGCTCGCGCTCGTGTCCCGCTTCGGCTCGCCCGAGGCACGCAACGGCCGCCGTGTCGAGCGCCAGCAGGCCGAGCACCTCATGCAGGACCTGCTCGAGTACACGCCCCGCGCGGGCGAGGCGCGGCGGCTGGCACGACGCAACGTCGCCGAGGTCGCACGGCTGCGCGAGCTGTTCTGGCGCCCGTGGCTGATCAAGCACTCGCGCATCGTCGGGCACGAGCACTGGGAAGCCGCCCATGCCGATGGCCGCGGCTGCCTCATCGTGGTCGGCCATTTCGGCGGGTTGTTCGGCCTCACCCCCGCGCTCAAGCACCACGGCTACCACCTGTACTCGGTGACGAGCGCGCACTACTGGGAGCCGATGCCGGCGGGGTTCGAAGGGCTGTGGACCCTGCGCCTGCGTGACTACGCCCAGGCGCTCGGCCCCGGCACCGCGATCCCGAACGACGAGCCCGCCGAGCGCTTCCTCGAGGTGCTGGAGCGCGGCGACACGCTGCTCATCGCGTTCGACCTGCCCGGCTCAGCCGCCACGCCGTTCCTCGGCCGGTCGGTCGCGCTGACGGGCGCGCCTGCGACGCTCGCGTTCCGCACCGGCGCCCGGGTGCTGCCGATCCTGCCGCTGCGCGACGGCTCCCACGTCGTCGTCAACATGTACGAGCCGCTGGACGCGACGCACTACCGCGACGCGTCCGCGCTGCGGGCCGCGATCGCGCAGGTGTTCGAGCAGCTCCTCGTCAAGCATCCCGACAACGTGGACTACACCTGGTACCCGTCGCCGCTCGTCACCGAGGTGCCGGGCGA
>JAEMQS010000114.1 GCA_016463765.1 Solirubrobacteraceae bacterium
ACCAGCGGCGCGATGTCGATCTTGTTGATGACCAGCAGGTCGGCCCGCTCGACGCCCGGGCCGCCCTTGCGCGGCACGTCGTCGCCCCCGGCGCAGTCCAGGACGAAGATCTGGGTGTCGGCCAGCGCCGGGGAGAACGTCGCGGTGAGGTTGTCGCCGCCGGACTCGACGAAGACGATGTCGAGCGGTCCCTCCGCCGCTTCGAGCGTCTCGACCGCGAGCAGGTTCTCGCTGACGTCGTCGCGGATGGCGGTGTGCGGGCAGCAGCCCGTCTGCACCGCGACGATCCGCTCGGGCGGCAGGACGCCCTGGCTGCGCAGGAAGCGCGCGTCCTCGTCGGTGTAGATGTCGTTGGTGACGACGCCGAGGGCCAGGTCGCCCGCGAGCGCGCCGCAGAGCGCGGCGGCCAGCGAGCTCTTGCCGGTCCCGACCGGGCCGGCGATGCCGACCCGCAGTGCACGTTCAGCTGACAAAGAGTCTCCGTTCCTCGAGGTTGTGCGCGAACGCCCGGCGGTCGAGCAGCGGGGTGCTCGGCGCGGGCAGCGGGTCGGTCGGCCCGATCCCCACGGCACGGGCCGCGAGGGCGTCGATGAGCGGCGCCACCCCGGCGAGCCAGGCGGTCGCGTCGAGCGCGTCGACGGCCAGGAGCTTCGGCGCGGCGGACACCACCGTCGCGGCGTCGTCGTAGAGCGACAACCGCGCGACCGCGAGCGGCTCCATGCCCGCCGCGGACCCCGCGAGGCCAAGCACGACCGGGCGGGGCGTGAGCGACGAGGCCGCCGCGTACGGCTCGAGCGCGGTGCCCGGCCACAGCCGCAGCGACAGCCGCAGCAGCGCCCGTCCCAGCCGCCGGCCGGCATCGCGGACGGCGGGGACGGGGGTGCGGGCGGCCCACGCGTCGTCGAGCTCGCGCGGGTCGTCGCCCGCGGCCGCCCGGGCCGCGACCGCCGCGTCGATGAGCCCCACCGTCCGCAGCCGCGCGCGGATGAAGTGCGGGACCTCGCGGGCGGTGAGCGCGCAGGCCTCCAGCCCCCCGGAATGCGCGAACCCCCCGGTGGGGGTCCGGCCGTCGGCGAGGAGGAGCTCGAGCGCGGAGCCGGTCATCAGAACAGCGAGTACCGCTGCGCGAGCGGCAGTTCGGAGACCGGCATGGGCTCGACGGCCTCGCCGTCGATGGTGACGACGAACGTCTCCGGGTCGACGGCGATGTCCGGCGTCGCGTCGTTGTTCGGGAGGTCCGCCTTGGTGACCGCGCGGGTGTCGGTGATCGGCACGAGCGCCCGTCCGAGCTCGAGCCGGTCGGCCAGCCCGTCGGCCAGCGCCTCAGGCGCCACGAAGGTCACCGCGTGATCGGGCGCGGCCTTCGGCGCGGCAGCGAACATCGGCCGCGTGAGGATGGGCTGCGGGGTGGGGATCGACGCGTTCGCGTCGCCGATCGGCGCGCTGGCCACGGCGCCGCCCTTGAGCACCAGGCTCGGCCGGATCCCGAAGAACGCCGGGTCCCACAGCACGAGGTCGGCGAGCTTGCCGGGCTCGACCGAGCCGACCGTGCCGTCGATCCCGTGCGAGATCGCGGGGGCGATCGTGTACTTCGCGATGTAGCGCTTCGCGCGCAGGTTGTCCGCGCGTTCTGTGGCCGAGAGCGAACCGCGCCGCAGCTTCATCGCGTGGGCCGTCTGCCACGTGCGGATGATCGTCTCCCCCACGCGGCCCATCGCCTGGGCGTCCGATCCGATCATCGAGATCGCGCCGAGGTCGTGCAGGACGTCCTCGGCAGCCATCGTCGTCTCCCGGATCCGCGACTCGGCGAATGCGAGATCCTCGGGCACCTTCGGGTTGAGGTGGTGGCAGACGATGAGCATGTCCTGGTGCTCGGCCAGGGTGTTGATCGTGTGCGGGCGCGTCGGGTTCGTCGACGACGGCAGGACGTTGGCGTGCGAGGCGATCGCGATGATGTCGGGCGCATGGCCGCCCCCCGCACCCTCGGTGTGGTAGGCGTGGATGCCGCGGCCGCCGATGGCGCCCATCGTCGATTCCAGGTAGCCGGCCTCGTTGAGCGTGTCGGTGTGGATCGCCACCTGGACGCCCCAGCGCTCGGCCGCGCTCAGGCACGTGTCGATGGCCGCGGGGGTCGACCCCCAGTCCTCGTGCAGTTTGTAGCCGCCGGCCCCCGCGAGCACCTGCTCGCCGAGCGCGTCGGCGCTCACGGTGTTGCCCTTGCCGAGCAGCAGGATGTTCATCGGCGAGGTGTCAAGCGCGCGGTGCATCATGCGCATCGCGCCCGCGGTCGTGCAGGTCGTCGCCAGGGTGCCGTGCGTCGGCCCGGCACCGCCGCCGATCATCGTCGTGACCCCGCTGGCCAGCGCCTCGCCGACGATGGTCGGGGTGATGAAGTGCACGTGGCAGTCGATGGCGCCGGCCGTGAGGATGCGTCCCTCGCCGGCGACGATGTCGGTGTTCGCGCCGAGGTGCAGCCCGGGCGTCACGCCGTCCATGATGTCGGGGTTGCCCGCCTTGCCGAGCGCGACGATGCGCCCGTCGCGAATGCCGACGTCGGCCTTGACGACCCCCCAGTGGTCGAGGATCAGCGCGTTCGTGATGACCAGGTCCGGCGCGCCGTCCGCGCGGGTGGCCGTGCCCTGGAGCATCGACTCGCGGATGGTCTTGCCGCCACCGAAGACCGCCTCGTCCCCCGAGATGCACCGGTCCTCCTCGACCTCGATCCACAGGTCGGTGTCGGCGAGGCGGACGCGGTCGCCGACGGTCGGGCCGAGCAGCTCGGCGTACCTGGTGCGATCAAAGCTCATCGGGCGTCCTTGATCTGCAGTCCCGGCACACGCTGCGCGCCGCCGAGGGCCACGAGCGTCACGTCCTTCGAGGCCCCCGGCTCGAACCGCACGGACGTCCCCGCGTAGATGTCGAGCCGGAAGCCCACGGCCGCGTCGCGCTCGAACTCCAGCGCGGCGTTGACGTCGGCGAAGTGGAAGTGCGAGCCGACCTGGATCGGCCGGTCGCCGGTGTTCAGCACCTCGATGATGCGCCGCTCACGCGACGGCGCCAGCTCGAGCTCGCCCTCGGCGGCGACGATCTCTCCGGGGACCAGGCTCATGCGATGGGCTGGTGGAGGGTGACGAGCTTGCGGCCGTCGGGGAACGTGGCCTCGACCTGCACCTCGTCGAGCATCTCGGGCACGCCCTCCATGACCTCGGCGCGGGACAGCACCTCGCGCCCGTCGGACATGAGCTGCTCCACGGTCGCGTCGCCGTCACGCGCGCGCTCCATCACCCAGCAGCACAGCAGCGCCGTCGCCTCCGGGTGGTTGAGCTTGACGCCACGCTCGCGACGGTCGCGCGCGACCATGCCCGCGACGGACAGCAGCAGCTTCTCCTGGTCGGATGGTGTGAGGCGCACGCGGCGAGTCAACCACAGGAATTCCCCGCTGGGAAGGGGCTTCACCCGGGGTGAGTACGCGCGGTCGAGCGGGCGGGTGCGGACCTTCGACACTTGGTCGGAGTGGGCTTGCGCTCAGCGGTCATCCCGGCGGCTCACCCGGGGTGGGTGGGCACCCCCTCACCCCGGGGCGAGACGACCGGTCGGCCCACTCACCCCACCCGTTCGACACTCGGTCGAAGGCGCGTTGCCACTCCTCGCCGCAAGCTGTCGGAGCGAGCAGGCGGCGGCGTCTGAACCGTCGCCGTCGTCTGCTCAGGAACAGTCATGCAAACCCTAGGGGGGTTCGTGTCAACGCGTGAAAAGGGCAGCCGCTTCTGGCTGGCCGCGATCCTGGTCATGTGCCTGTCGGCGTTCGTCGCCGTCGGCTGTGGCTCGGATGACGAGTCATCCAGCAGTGGATCGTCCACCTCGTCCTCCGCCGATTCCGGCGACACCATCAAGGTCGGCATCCTGCACTCGCTGAGCGGGACCATGGCGATCTCGGAGAAGTCGGTCGTCGACGCCGAGCAGCTCGCCATCAAGGAGATCAACGCCGCCGGTGGCGTGCTCGGCAAGCAGATTGAGCCCGTCGTCGAGGACGGCGCCTCGGACTGGCCGACGTTCGCCGAGAAGGCGCAGAAGCTCATCTCCGAGGACAAGGTCGCCGCCGTGTTCGGCTGCTGGACGTCGGCGAGCCGCAAGGCCGTCCTTCCGGTGTTCGAGCGCAACAAGGCGCTCCTGTACTACCCCGTCCAGTACGAGGGCATGGAGGCGTCGCCGTACATCTTCTACACGGGCGCCACCACCAACCAGCAGATCATCCCGGCGCTCGAGTACCTCAAGGAGGAGAAGAAGGTCAAGAAGCTGTTCCTCGTGGGCAGCGACTACGTCTTCCCGCGCACGGCCAACAAGGAGATCAAGCTCTGGGCGAAGGCCAACGGCATGGAGATCACCGGTGAGGAGTACGCGCCGCTGGGCTCCACGGAGTTCTCGACCATCGTCAACAAGGTCAAGGCCTCGGACTCCGACGCGGTCTTCAACACGCTGAACGGCGACTCGAACGTCGCGTTCTTCAAGCAGCTCGACGGGGCCGGCCTGCCGTCCTCGAAGCTGCCGATCGTGTCCGTCTCCATCGCCGAGGACGAAGTCCGCGCGATCGGCGCGGACAAGGTCGAGGGCCAGATCGTCGCGTGGAACTACTACCAGACGACCCCGGGCGCGGCGAACGAGAAGTTCGTCAAGGCCTACAAGGCCGAGTACGGCGACGACCGCGTGACCGACGACCCGATCGAGGCGGCGTACGTCGCCGTCTACCTCTGGGCCGAGGCGGTCGAGAAGGCCGGCACGACCGACGTCGAGAAGGTCAAGGAGGCCTCGAAGGGACTCGAGTTCGACGCACCTGAAGGCAAGGTCGTGGTCGACGACGAGAACCAGCACATCACCAAGACCGCGCGTATCGGCGTGATCAACAAGGAAGGCCTCATCGACACCGTCTGGGAGTCCGACGGCCCGATCGAGCCCGATCCGTTCCTGGAGTCCTACCCCTGGGCGAAGGGCATGACGCCCGTCGACGGGTAGCCAAGGGATCGCACGGCGGGCGGGGACCTCAGCCCCGCCCGCCGTGTCCCTCGACCTCTTCACGAGCTCATGGAACCCATTCTCAACCAGCTCTTCGCAGGCGTCAGCTACGGCTCGATCCTGCTGCTGATCGCCCTCGGCCTGACCTTCACGTTCGGCCAGATGGGCGTCATCAACATGGCGCACGGCGAGTTCATCATGTTCGGCGCCTACACGACGTACGTGCTCCAGGAGGTCCTGGGCAAGGACCAGATCACGTACGCGTTCCTCCTCTCTCTTCCGATCGCGCTCGTCGTCGCCGGGGCCATGGGGCTCCTGCTCGAGATGACGCTGATCAAACGGCTCTACGGACGACCACTCGACACGCTGCTGGTCACCTGGGGCGTCGCGCTCGTCCTCCAGCAGCTCGCCCGCGACATCTTCGGGGCCAACAACGTCGAGGTCGTGAGCCCCACGTGGCTCGAGGGCGGCATCACCGTGTTCGGCATCGACATGGCCTACAACCGGCTGTTCATCATCGGCCTGGCGCTGGCCATCACCGCCGCCGCATGGGTCGTCGTCGGCAAGCTCAAGCAGGGCCGCCGGATGCGCGCGGTCATGCAGAACCGCCAGCTCGCCGGGGCGAGCGGCATCAACACCCCGAGCGTCGACCGCCGCACGTTCTTCCTGGGCTCCGGCCTCGCCGGCGTGGCGGGCGTCGCGATCACCCAGCTCGGCTCGGTGGGCCCGAACCTCGGGACGAACTACATCATCGACGCGTTCCTCGTCGTGATCGTCGGTGGGCTCGGGCACCTTCGCGGTGCCGTCATCGCGGCGCTCGCGCTCGGGATCCTGAACTCGCTGGCCGAGTACTGGTCCTCGGCGTCGCTCGGCAAGGTGATCGTGTTCATGGCGATCGTCGTGTTCCTCCAGTTCCGCCCGCAGGGGATCGTCGCCAGCGAATCGCGAGGTCTCGCATGACCACGTTCGTCAAGTCGTTCGTCCCGTCGAACCGGAGCGAGTGGTCGTCGCGGGCGACGTTCGTCGCCGTCGCGATCCTGTTCCTGTTCGTGTTCCCGGCGTGGCTGTCGGACTCGCGCCTGGACCTGATGGCCAGCTACGTCACCTACGCGATCGTCGCCCTCGGCATCGCGATCGCGTGGGGCAACGGCGGCATGCTCGTCCTGGGCCAGGGCCTGTTCTTCGGGCTCGGCGCCTACTGCGTGGGGATGTATCTCGCGCTCGTGGAGGTCGGCGGCGCGCCGAACCTCCCCCAGTTCATGACGCTGCTGGGCTCTCAGGAGACCCTGCCCGCGCTGTGGGAGCCGTTCAACAACGTGTGGTTCGCGCTGTCGGCGGCGGTGATCGTCCCGGTCACGCTCGCGACGATCCTCGGGACGCTGATCTTCCGCAGCCGGATCCGCGGGCCGTACTTCGCGATCCTCACCCAGGCGCTCGCCGGTGCGTTCGCGATCCTGCTGATCGGCAACATCACGCTGATCAACGGCACGAACGGCATCACGACGAGCTTCAGCGAGATCTTCGGGCTGTCGCTCTTCGAACCGGCCGACCAGCGGGTGCTCTACACGATCGTCGTGATCGTGCTCGGGATCGCGTTCCTGCTGTCGCGCCAGATGCTCAAGAGCCGCTACGGCAGGCTGCTGCTCGCCGTGCGCGACGCCGAGGACCGGGTGCGGTTCCTCGGGTACAGCGCGACGAAGATCAAGGTCATCGCGTTCGCCACCGCCGCCGGCCTGGCCGGTGTCGGCGGCGCGCTCTTCGTCCTCGTCGGGCCGAAGATCATCTCGCCCGCGAGCGTCGGGATCATCCCGTCGATCACGATGGTCGTGTGGGTGGCCGTCGGCGGGCGGGCGTCGCTCGCCGGGGCGATCGCCGGCGCGATCCTCGTCAACACGGCGGAGTTCGAGATCTCCAGCGCGGCCCCGGAGTACTGGCTGTACTTCCAGGGCGCGCTGTTCATCGGCGTCGTCGCCTTCGCCCCGAAGGGCCTGGCGGGCGCGGCCACGTGGCTGAAGGAGAAGGTCACGTCACGTGGCAGCAGCAGCACCACGTCCACCTCCAAGACGGCAGAAGAGGCGGCATGACCACCGAGCCATTCCTCATCGACGAGCTCCTGAAGATCCGGGGGCTCGAGGTCGACTTCGACGGCTTCAAGGCGGTCGACGGCGTCGACCTCGACGTGAGGCTCAACGAGGTCCACTTCCTCATCGGGCCCAACGGGGCCGGCAAGACGACGGTCATCGACTGCGTCACGGGGATGACGAAGCCCACGGACGGCTCGATCCTCTTCGACGACGTGCAGCTGCGCGGCAAGCGCGAGAACGCCATCGTGAAGATGGGGATCGGCCGGACGTTCCAGACGGCCAGCGTCTTCGAGGCGCTGACCGTGGAGGAGAATCTCGACCTCGCCGCATCCTTCCGGTTCTCGATGCTCAAGCTGCTGCGTCAGCGGCGCGGGACCACCGAGGCGGTCGAGCGGGCCCTGGAGGACACGGGCCTGACCGACGTCCGGCACAAGGAGGCGGGGACGCTCTCGCACGGGCAGAAGCAGTGGCTGGAGATCGGGATGCTGCTCTGCCAGGACCCGAAGCTCCTGCTTCTCGACGAGCCCGTCGCGGGCATGAGCCCCGAGGAGCGGACCCGCACGGGGGACCTGATCCGCCTGACCGCCGAGCGCTGCACCGTGCTGTGCGTCGAGCACGACATGGACTTCCTGCGCCGGTTCGCCGACCGCGTCACCGTCATGGACGAGGGCAAGATCCTCAAGCCCGCCTCGACGGTCGCCGAGGTGCAGGCCGACGAGCGCGTCCAGGAGATCTACATCGGCAAGGGCCGGGGCATCGAGGAGAAGGCTGAGGAGGCCAGCACATGAAGCTCGTCGCGGACAACATCGTCGCCGCGCACGGGCAGACGACCGCCCTGTTCGGCATCTCGCTCGACGTGGACGCCGGCGGGCGCACCGCCGTGCTCGGCCGCAACGGCGTCGGCAAGACGTCGCTGATGAACGCGCTCATGGGCGTCCTGCCGCTGCGCTCCGGTCGCGTGGAGTTCAACGGCGACGACATCACCAAGGTGCCGCGCTGGGAGCGCGTCAAGCTCGGCCTGGGCTACATCCCCCAGGAGCGGTCGGGATTCCCGCAGATGACGGTCAGGGAGAACCTCGCCGTCATCATGGAGTCGCGCAAGGGCGGCAAGCCGTCGGACATCGACGAGGTCCTCGACCTCTTCCCCCGTCTGACGCCGCTGCTCAAGCGGCCGGCGGTCTACCTGTCGGGCGGACAGCGTCAGCAGCTCGCGATCGCGCGGGCGCTGCTGACCAAGCCGAAGATGCTGCTCCTCGACGAGCCGAC
>JAEMQS010000239.1 GCA_016463765.1 Solirubrobacteraceae bacterium
GCCGCGGATGGTCTCGCGGTAGGAGACCTGCGGCTTGCCGACGTTCGCCTCGACGTTGTACTCGCGCTTCATCCGGTCGACGAGGATCTCGAGGTGCAGCTCGCCCATGCCCGAGATCTCGGTCTGGCCGGACTCCTCGTTCGTGGCGACCTGGAAGGTCGGGTCCTCCTCGGCCAGGCGGCCGAGCGCGACCGACATCTTCTCCTGGTCGACCTTCGTCTTCGGCTCGACGGCGACCTTGATGACGGGCTCCGGGAAGTCGATCTGCTCGAGCTTGACCGGCGCGGTCGGGTCGCACAGCGTGTCGCCGGTGACGACCTGCTTGATGCCGACGCCCGCGGCGATGTCGCCCGCGTAGACCTTGCTGACCTCTTCGCGATCGTTCGCGTGCATCATGAGGATGCGGCCGATGCGCTCGGTCTTGCCCGTCGAGACGTTCAGGACCTTGTCGCCGGCCTCGAGCGTGCCCGAGTAGACGCGGAAGTACGTGAGCTTGCCGACGAACGGGTCGGCCATGATCTTGAACGCCAGGGCCGTGAACGGCTCGCTGTCGTCGGAGTGACGCATGACCGTGTCGCCCTCGACCGCACCGCGACCGGCGACGATCGCCTCGATGGCGGGCACGTCGAGCGGGCTCGGCAGGTACGCGATGATCGCGTCGAGCAGCGGCTGCACGCCCTTGTTCTTGAAGGACGAGCCGCAGAGCACGGGGGTCATCGCGAGCGACAGCGTCGCGCGACGGATGGAGGCCTGGAGGACGTCGACCGGGATCACGTCGCCGCCGCCGAGCTCCTCGAGCGCGGGCTCGGCGAGCTCGTCGTCGACGTTGGAGAGCGCGTCGAGCAGCACCTCACGGGCGGCCGTCGCGGCGTCCGCGAGGTCTTCCGGGATGTCGATGACGTCCTGGTCCTTGCCGAGGTCGTCCTTGTAGAAGGTCGCCTTCATCTCGACGAGGTCGATGATGCCCTTGAAGTCGCCCTCGGAGCCGATCGGCAGCTGGATCGGGACGGCCGGCGCGGCGAGGCGATCGATCATCGTCTCGACGCTCTTCTCGAAGCTCGCGCCCGTGCGGTCCATCTTGTTGATGTAGGCGATGCGCGGGACCGAGTACTTGTCGGCCTGGCGCCAGACGGTCTCGGACTGGGGCTCGACGCCGGCGACGGAGTCGAAGACGGCGACGGCGCCATCGAGGACGCGCAGCGAGCGCTCGACCTCGACGGTGAAGTCCACGTGGCCCGGCGTGTCGATGATGTTGATGCGGTGGTCGGCCCACTCGCAGGTCGTCGCGGCCGACGTGATCGTGATGCCGCGCTCCTGCTCCTGCTCCATCCAGTCCATGGTGGCTGCGCCCTCATGGACCTCACCGATCTTGTACGTACGACCGGTGTAATAGAGGATGCGCTCAGTCGTCGTCGTCTTGCCGGCGTCGATGTGCGCCATGATCCCGATGTTTCGGGTCTTCTCGAGGCTGAACTTGCGGGGCATGAGCTAGGGCTTACCTTGTTCCGGGCAAAAGAAACGGGCCCTCTCGGGCCCGCGCGCACGACCGGTGTATGACCGGGGCCGAGGCGCTATGTGCCGAGGGACTCCATCCTGAGGGCGCGCCGAACCGCGGCGCGACGGGGGACTATAGCAGCGGGGGACCGGTCCGACGGCCGGTGCAGGAACCCCACCGAACGACCGAGCGGGCCCGCCTTTTCACGGCGTGCCCGCTCGGCTGCGACGGGGAGGCCGGCGCGACCCGCACCACCGGTGATGGCGCCGCGCTCCCCGCCGTCCGCGTCAGCGTTCAGCTGACGCGAAACCTGTTGACGAGGACCTGGAGACCGTCGGCGGTCCCGGCGAGTTCCTCGCTCGTGGCGGCGACCTCCTCGGTCGACGCGCTGGACTCCTCGGCCGACGCGGAGACCTGCTCGGTCGCGGCGCTGGCGTCCTCTGCGACGGAGGAGACCTCCTGCGCGGCGAGCTGCACGCGGTGCACGCAATCGGCGACCTCGTCGACGCGCTCGGCAAGGCTCGTGAACGCCGTGCGGGCCTGCGTTGCCGTCGTGGTGGCGGACTCCGCGAGCTTGCGGACCTCGTCGGCGACGACCGCGAACCCGCGCCCCTGCTCGCCGG
>JAEMQS010000115.1 GCA_016463765.1 Solirubrobacteraceae bacterium
ACGTGGATCTGGGGCATGAGCTCGTCGGCGACGGCCGACGGGATCGCCTCGAACACCATGGAGAAGCAGCCGGCCTCCTGGAGCGCGAGCGCGTCCAGGGCGACCTGCAGCGCGCGGCCGGCGGTGCGGCCCTGCGCCCGGTAGCCGCCGAGCGACGTGGCCGTCTGCGGCGTGAGGCCGACGTGGCCCATCACGGGGATGCCGGCGTTGATGATCGCCTGGGCCCGCGCGACGGACGTGCCGCCGCCCTCGAGCTTGACGGCGTCGCAGCCCGCTTCCTTGACGAACCGCTGGGCGGTGGCGACGGCCTGCTCGTCGGACGCCTCGTAGGAGCCGAACGGCAGGTCGCCCACGAGCAGCGGGGTCTTCAGCCCGCGGCGGACGGCGGCCGTGAGCATGATGAGCTCGTCGGTGCTGACCGGCACGGTGCTCGGGTAGCCGAGCACGACCATCGCGGCGCTGTCGCCGACGAGGACCATGTCGACGCCCGCCTGCTCGGCGGCGATCGCCGAGGGGTAGTCGTACGCGGTGACCATCACGATGGGCTCGCCGGTCTCCTTCTTGTCCTGCAGCCGGGGCAGGGTCATCGGGAGGGCGTCGAGCGACGGGTGGCCGGTGGTGGTGGGTGCAGCGGACATCTTCGTTCTCGGTTTCTGCGTCTGGTTCGCGCCCTAGGAAAGAAGGGTCGCGACCTCGGCGTCGACGTTGATGATGCGATTCGTGTGGGACTCGACATGCACCACGCGGGGCTCGTAGGTCTCGAGCTCCTCGCGGTCGTACTGGGCGTAGGAGATGACGATGATCGTGTCGCCGCGGTGGACCAGGCGGGCCGCCGCGCCGTTGACCTTCATCTCTCCCGAGCCTCGGGTTCCTTCGATGGTGTACGTCTCGAAGCGGGCGCCGTTGTCGACGTCCACGACGTGGACCAGCTCGTGCGGCAGGATGTCGGCCGCTTCCAGCAACTCCGGATCGACCGTGATCGACCCGACGTAGTGCAGATCGCAGTCGGACACCGTCGCGCGGTGGATCTTCGACTTCATCATCTGGCGGAGCATCGGGGTTTCAGTGACTCCCGTTTCGGGTGAGTGGCTGGTTGTCGATGAGGCGAACGTCACCCACACGCGCGGCGACGGCCAGGAGGGCGTCCCCGTCGACGGTGGGCAGTGGGGTGAAGGTGATGGGGTCGACGAGCTCGACGTAGTCGGGCTCGACGCCGCGGGCGGCGAACTCGGCGCGGGCCGCGGCGAGGACCTCCTCGGCGCTCGCGCGACCGCCGGCCACCGACGCCTCGGCGGCGCGCAGGGCGCGTGACAGCGCGAGGGCACGTTCGCGGTCGGCGGCGGCGAGACGCGCGTTGCGGCTGGACAGCGCCAGGCCGTCGTCGTCGCGCACGGTGGGGACCGCCTGGATCGCGTACGGAAGGTTCAGGTCGGTGACCATCCGGCGGACGACGGCGAGCTGCTGGGCGTCCTTCTGGCCGAAGTACGCGACGTCCGGCCCGACGATGCTCAGCAGCTTGCAGACGACCGTGGCGACCCCGTTGAAGTGGCCGGGGCGCGAGGCGCCCTCGAGGCGCTCGCTCGGCCCGCCGACCTCGATGGTCGTGGCGAAGCCGTCGGGGTACATCTCGGCGGCGCTGGGGGCGAACAGCAGGTCGGCGCCGGCCGCCTGCGCGGCGGCGGCGTCGGTGTCCTCGACACGGGGATAGGCCGCGAGGTCCGCGGGATCGTCGAACTGCGTCGGGTTGACGAAGACCGAGATCACGACGAGGTCGTGCGCGCGGCGGGCGGTGCGGATGAGGTGCAGATGCCCCTCGTGCAGCGCGCCCATGGTCGGGACGAACCCGATGCTGCGCCCATCGCGCCGCGCGTCCGCCGTGGCGGCGCGGACCTCAGCGATGGTGCGCAGCGTGGTCACGCGACCACCTGCTCCTCGGCCGGCCCGCAGGCGAGCTGCCGGGTGGCGGTGGTGAGCGCGTCGAAGAGGGGGAGGAGCTCCGGGGTGCGCTCCGCGACCGCGGCGCGCTGGCGGGCGACGGTGAGGTCGTCGCCACGGGCGATCGGGCCGGTCAGCGCGTCGCCGCCGCGCTCGGCCCAGCTCTCGACGGTGGCCCGCACGAGCGGCACGAGCAGCTCACGCGGCGCGCCGGTGGTGGCGACGAGGCGCTCGGCGGCGTCCTCGAGCGTGACGAGGAAGTTCGAGGCGATCGAGGCGGCGGCGTGGTAGGCGGCGCGGTCCTCGTCGGCGATCTCGACCGGCCGCATGGCGAGGGCCTCGGCGAGCTCGCGGGCGACGGGATCTCCGGCGACCGCGCACGGTGCGCCGGTGAAGATCGAGGCCGGGGCGCCGGCGGGAACCGTCATGAGCGGGTGCAGCGAGAAGGCGCGGTGCGGGGCGAGCGGCGCCAGGGTGGTCGCGCCGGAGACATGCCCGACGAGCGGTCCCGGTCGCACACAGGATGCGGCGGCGGCGATCTCGGCGTCGGGCACGCAGAGGAGGACGGCATCGGCTCCGGCGGCGTCGGCGCCGCGGCCGAGCGGACCGCTGACGGTGAGACCGGACGCGCGCATCGCAGCGGCGAGCGCAGTGCCGAGTTGGCCGGCGCCAATGAGCGCCCAGCGGCGGGTTGCAGCAGACGAAGAGGTCATGTCGGTCCAGTTCCCGGGAGGGATACCGGCGCGATCCGAGTGCGGTTCGTGCTCCAGCTTGTTGGAAGGTCCGTCCCCGAAGGTGACGGCCATGTCATGGACTGTACCCGTTCGGGCCCCGGTCTACCATCCCCGCGAGTGGCGATCCCGTCCCCGACATCCGCCGAGCGTCGCGAGGAGCTGAAGGCCGTCTACACGGAGGCCTGCGCGTGCACGCGGTGCCCGCAGCTCGCCGCCACGCGCACCCAGGTCGTCTTCGGCGCGGGGGACGCAGACGCCGACCTGATGTTCGTCGGCGAGGCCCCCGGCGCCAAGGAGGACGAGCAGGGCGTCCCGTTCGTGGGCGCCGCCGGCAAGCTCCTCGGCCAGCTGCTCGGCGAGATCGGGCTGTCGCGGGAGGACGTCTTCATCGCCAACGTGCTGCGGTGCCGGCCGCCGGGCAACCGCGACCCCGCCCCGATCGAGATCGAGAACTGCCAGGAGTACCTGTGGCGGACGATCGAGCTCGTGCAGCCACGCGTGATCTGCACGCTGGGGAACTTCTCCACGAAGCTGCTGCGCGACGACCCGACGGGCATCTCGAAGATCCACGGCCAGCCCGAGATCCGGGTGCTGGGCCGGCGCGCGGTGCGGCTGTTCCCGATCTATCACCCCGCGGCGGCGCTCTACACGCGGTCGATGCTCGGCACGCTGCAGGAGGACTTCGCCCGCCTGCCGGGGCTGTTGGAGCTGCCGCCGCCCGACCAGCCCGAACCGGAGCCCGAGCCTGAACTGCACCCCGAGGTGGTGCCCGACGCGCTCACGCCGGATGAGGTCGCCGAGCCCGAGCTTGCGGTGGCGCCGGAGGAGCCGCCGCCGTCCGATGACCAGCTCGGTCTCTTCTAGGCCCGTCCCGCGCCGGCCGCGCCCCCGGCCGGCGGACCTGCCGCTCGTCGCCCGCCGCCGTGTCGCGCGCCTGCGCCATCCCGCGCACCTGCTCGATCTGTGGCGGCGCCGTGAGGCGGTGCGGTTCGTGCGGGCGTGGCTCGGAGACCTGGAGGGCGTCGAGGTCGGCGGGTCGTCGAACAACGACTTCGGCGTGCGCGTCGTCAACGTCGACCGCTACCCGACGGATGACACGGTCTACAAGCAGCACGAGCGCGACCTCGAGGGGTGGGTGCGGCCGGTCGACGTCGTCGCGACGGGCGATGCGCTGCCGTTCGCCGACGACGCGTACGACTTCGTCCTGGCCTCGCACGTGCTCGAGCACATTCCCGACCCGATCGCCGCGCTGGAGGACTGGCTGCGCGTCGCGCGCCGCTGGGTGGTCGTCGTCCTGCCGCACCGCGACCGGACCTTCGACCGCGACCGCGAGCTCACGCCGGTGGGGGAGCTGCTACACCGCCACCGCACCGGCTTCCGCTCGGAGGAGGACCGGCACTGGTCGGTCTGGACGTGCGAGTCGTTCGTCGCGCTCTGCGAGGAGCTGGGGCTGACCGTCGCCGCGACGCGCGATCCGGACCGCCGGGCCGGCAACGGGTTCATCGTGGTGCTCGACGCCACGGTTTGAAGTTGACATCAGGCTCAGGTGTGGTCATCGTCGTGCGTCCCCGAGAAGCGAGGTCGCGCCATGGCAACGCAGCAGCTGGATCTGTTCGTCGAGGACACCGGGGAGGCGGGCCTGCCGACCCT
Organism: Solirubrobacteraceae bacterium; assembly: GCA_016463765.1. Classification (GTDB taxonomy): domain Bacteria; phylum Actinomycetota; class Thermoleophilia; order Solirubrobacterales; family Solirubrobacteraceae; genus Svornostia. Next base: position 4,320 of record JAEMQS010000115.1, read on the forward strand.
GCTCTGCCTGCACTCGCTCTTCCTCGACGGCCGCATGTTCGACGGCCTCGCCGCCGCCGCGGCCGGGACGTTCCGGGTCGTGCGCCCGGACTTCCGCGGCCAGGGCCGCAGTGCTCCGGCGGACGGGAAGATCGTCGACATGGAGACGTGCGCCGACGACATCGAGGCGGTGCTCGACCACCTCGCCCTGGACCGTGTCTCCGTCGTCGCCCAGTCGATGGGCGGGGACGTCGCGATCCGCCTGGCCGCCCGGCGCCCGGACGCGATCGCGGCGATGGTGTTGCTCGGCTCGTCGGCGCGCGACGAACCGCAGGAGAACCTCGACGCCTTCCGCCCGATCGCCGACGAGGTGGCCAAGCACGGCTTCGCGGGGGAGCTGTACGAGACGACGATGCAGATCATGTTCGGCGCGACGACCCGCGCGAACCCGGAGCGGGCGGACATCGTCGAGCACTGGGGTCAGCAGATCGCCGCGCTGCCGCCCGCACTCGCGCCCGCGATCCGCGGAGTCGTCGAGCGGCCGAGCGTCGTCGGCCTGCTGCCCGCGATCGACGTGCCCGTCCTCGTCGTCTCCGGCGAGGAGGACATCGCGCGGCCACCGGCCTGGGCCGACGAGGTCGTCGCGGGCCTGCCGCGGGCCGAGCTGCTCCGCCTGCCGGGCATCGGGCACAGCCCGATCCTCGAGGCACCGGAGACCGTGGTGCCGCGGGTGCTCGGGTTCCTCGCCGCCGTGTGATCAGCCGCGGCGCGCGGCGCGCAGGGCGTCCAGCTGCGCGCGCTCGCGCGTCGCGTCGCGGCTGAGCAGGCGCCGTGCCGCGACGCGCGTGGTGAACGTCAGCGCCTGCGCGGCGTCGTCGCGGTCCAGGGCGCGGGGGCCGAGGCGCGCGCCGATGATCCGGCGTCGCGCGGCGGCGATGTCGCGGTAGGGCTCGCCGCCGTACGCCGCGTCCGTGCTCGTCGCGCCGTGATGCACGACGGCGACCTCCGGGCGCAGCTCGGTCGGGATCCCGGCGGCGCGCGCACGCAGGCAGAGGTCGAGGTCCTCGGCGAACAGGAAGTGCGCGGGGTCGAACGGGCCGAGCCGGCGCAGCAGGTCGGTGCGAGCGGCCAGGCAGGCGGCGATCGCCCAGCCGACCCGCCGGGGCGCGCGGGCCCGCCACGGGTCGAACCGCTCGCGCAGCGGGCGAGGCAGGACCCGTGGATGCACGAGCGCGGGCAGCAGTGCGTCGGCGCCGCCCGGCACCGGATGCGCGCTGCGCTGCACCGAGCCGTCGCCGTTGAGCAGCCTCGGTGCGAGCAGGGCGTCGCGCCCCTCCGCGAGCACCGCCAGACGCGCCAGGCCGTCGTCGCGCAGCTCGCAGTCCGGGTTGAGCAGCACCGTCACCGGCGCCGAGACCCGTGCGAGCCCGGCGTTGTTCGCCGCGCCGAACCCGGGGTTCGTCTCAAGGCGCACGACGTCGGCGCCCCACGCGGCGGCCCGGTCGGCGCCGTCGTCGGTCGAGGCGGTGTCGACGCAGACGACGTGCGGACGGGAGGGCAGACCGCGGTCGATCGACGGCAGCAACCGCGCGAGATCCGGCGCGGACTCGTGCAGGACGACGACGATCGCGAACGTCACGTCGCCACCGCCCGCGAAGATGGCGCCCCGTGTCCCCGCAGGTCCTCATCGACGCCCGTGCCGCCGCACGCCCCGAACTCGGCGGGGTGGAGCGCTGGGCGCGCGAGGTCAGCGCGCGGCTGCCGGCGCTGCGGCCGGACCGCTACGGCGTGGCTCGCCCGCCCGACGCGCTGGTGCACCGGGCCGGGCATGCGTGGGAGCAGGCCATCCTGCCGGTGCGCGCCCGCCGCGCCGGCGCCGAGCTCATCCTGTGCCCGGCGAACCTCGCGCCGGTGGCCTCGCGCAGGAACGTCGTGGTGATCCACGACGCGGCGGCGCTGCGCGAGCCCGGCTGGTACTCCCGCGCCTACGTCGCGTGGCAGCGGGCGATCCTGCCCCTCATCGCGCGGCGAGCTCGGCACGTCGTGACCGTATCCGAGTACTCGGCGGGGGAGCTCGTCGAGCTGCTCGGCGTGCCCCGCGAGCGGATCAGCGTCATCGCGGGTGGGGTCGACGCGCGCTTCTCGCCCGACGCCGACGCGGCGGGCGCGCGGTCCGCGCTCGGCCTGCCGGAGCGGTACGTGCTGACGGTCGCCAGCCGGACCGCCCGCAAGAACCTCGGGGTGCTGGACCCGGCCGCCCGGGTCCTGGGCGAACGCGGTGTGGCGCTCGTCGCGGCGGGCGGCGACCGGCCGCAGTTCGCCGGCGACGACTCGGGCGGTGCGGTCCGCGCGCTCGGGCATGTCGACGACGAGCTGCTCCCCGGGCTCTACGCGGGGGCGAGCGCGTTCGTCCTCCCGTCGCTGCACGAGGGGTTCGGCCTGACGTGCGTCGAGGCCATGGCGAGCGGGACGCCGGTCGTCGCGGCCGACCGCGCCGCGCTGCCGCAGACGATCGGGGACGCGGGCGTCCTGGTCGACCCGACCGACCCGGAGGCGATCGCCGCGGCGCTCCTCGGCGCGCTCGACGACGAGGCGCTCGTCTCCGCCGGACGCCGGCGTGCCGCCGCCTTCACCTGGGAGCGCACCGTGTCCGAGCTCGACGCGCTCGTGACGCGCCTGCTGGCCGGTCAGCGGCCCTGAACGCGCTTGGCGATCGCGCAGTACGAGCCGTACGCGGGCTTGCTGATCGGCGCGTCCGTCCCGAGCGGTCCGAGACGCCGCAGGCCCGACCAGCTGAACGAGTTCGGCGAGTCGCGGTCCGCAGACAGCCACGTGTACCACATGACCGTCTGCAGCCCGAGCTTCCGGCGGTCGCGCAGCAGCGCCCGGTAGGCGGCCCGCAGACGTGCCGCCTGACCCTGAGCGGTGGTCTCGAAGCCGACGGTGTTCTTCGTCTTGCCCTTGGCCGACGGCCACGTGAGCTCGCTGACGATGATCGGCACGCGGCCGTCGCCGAAGCCGCGCATCACCTCGCGGTTCAGGCGCAGGATCTTCAGGACGTTCTCCAGCCGGCCGCTGAACGGGTGGACGGCCGCGCGGTCGAAGTGCCCGCGGACTCCGGCGCGGTACGCGGCCCGCATCGCGCGCCACGAGTCGTTGGCGAAGCCGGACATGACCACTTCGGCGCCCGGGTCGGCGGCGTTGATCGCCCGGTTGGCGGCCCGCAGCAGCCGCGCGTAGCGCTGGCCGAACGGCTGGGGCGACGACCAGTAGCGGTCGATGTTCGGCTCGTTCCACACCTGCCAGGACCGCACCGGGCGGGGGCGGAGGTCGGGCCGCTCGACCCACAGCGAGCCCTTCGGCCCGTACCGGCCGATGAGCGTGCGCAGGAACCGCGCGTACGCAGCGTCGCCCTTCGGGGGTGAGGCCTGGTTCCTCGGGTCCTGCCGGTCCCACGCCGGAGCGCGGAGCACGACGGGCATCACGCGGAGTCCCGCGCCCGCGGCAGCGGCGATCACGCGGTCGGTGTCGGCGAACGCGGTCGGCACACCCTCGACCTCACGGAAGGCCTCCCGCTTGTCCTCGGGGATGTCGGCCATCCGCGCGAAGGGCTGGAGGTCCTCCCAGTAGATGACGATGCGCAGCGACTCCACGCCGCACGAGCGCATGAGCCCGACCTCGCGGTCGAGGTCGACGTCGGCGCCCACGAGCGGCCCGTCGGCCATCGTGCCCATGAAGCCCTCGGGCGCCAGGCGCGGTGCGGCCTGCGCCGGGGCGGCGAGTAGCAACGGCAGCAGCGCAGCGACGACGGCGACGACGGAGCGGGTCACGGGACGGGTCACAGTAGAAGAGGACCCGGCGGGGCCCTCCGAGTTGCGCGACCGGGTCGTCCCGCCCGACGCGCGCCTTACACTCGCGCGTCCATGGAGGAGGCACTCAGCACGACGGCGCCGCGCGTGGCGCTCGTCCACGACTTCCTGCTCGACGTCCGCGGGGCCGAGCGCGT
>JAEMQS010000006.1 GCA_016463765.1 Solirubrobacteraceae bacterium
CGCTGGCCATGTGAGCCGATCCTCCGGTGATAACGCCCGTACTCGTTGGCCGAAACGCCTTCTTTCGGCCCGGTCGAGGCGGAACGTAGCACGCTGAACGGCCAATTCTGGTGAAGTGCTGTGAACACCTCCCGGCGGTCCAAACGGACCGTGCAGGCGGTCGGAACAGACCGGCGCGGACGGGTGCTACATGCCGCCGCGGCGCAGCATGTGCGGCACGGTGCGGAGCAGGATCTTCACGTCGGTCCAGAGCGACCAGTTCGCGACGTAGAGGTAGTCGATCTTGACCATCTCGTGCAGCGGGATCCGCGAGGAGCCGAGGATCTGCCAGTGCCCGGTCATGCCGGGGGTGAGGTGCAGGCGACGGCGCCGCCAGCCCTCGATCTTGCTGTCCTCGTCGAGCACGAGCGGGCGCGGGCCCACCAGGCTCATCTCACCGCGGAAGACGTTGAACAGCTGCGGCAGCTCGTCGAGCGAGGTCTTGCGCAGCAGCCGGCCGACGCGGGTGATCCGCGGGTCGTTCTCGATCTTGAACAGGCCGCCGCCGGCCTCGTTCTGATCGCGCAGGCCGTCTTTGAGGTCCTCGGCGTTGGCGACCATGGTCCGGAACTTCATGACCTCGAAGGTCTCGCCGTTGCGGCCCACGCGGACCTGGCGGAAGAGGATGGGGCCGCGCGAGTCGATCCGCACCGCGGCCGCGATGACCGCGAGGATCGGCGACACCGCGAGCAGACCGAGCGTCGAGCCGACGAGGTCCATCGTCCGCTTGACCATGAGCGACGAGCGGCTCATCCCGAAGTTCCGGACGCCGAGCACGGTGACGCCGTCGAGCTCGTCGAAGACGACCGAGGAGCCGACGACCTCGAACATGCGCGGCAGCAGGCTCACGCGCACGCCCAGGCTCTTCACGGTCCGGACCATGTCGAGGACGTACTCGCTGTCGGCCTGACGCGGCGCGAGGATCACGCGGTGCACGTCGCGGTCGGAGATCGCCTGTTCGACACGGCGCAGCGTCCGGCGGTGATCGTGGTCCTCGTCCAGCGGGACGGTGCCGACGAGCACGGCGTTGACCGAGTGCGCGGTGCCGAGCTTGCGGTCGATCTCGACGGCGACGTCGGAGCCGCCGACGACCAGGCAGCGCTCCTCGCGCGTGGTGCGGCTGACGACGGCGCGCGTGAGCCAGCGGCCGACGATCGCGAAGGTGAACAGGCAGAGCCACAGGCCGAGGACCTGGTCATGGCCGAGCCGGCCGTCGACGAACACGCTCTCGCCCAGCCAGAAGACGAGCGTGCAGATCGTGGACAGCTGGAAGAGCTGTGGTGTCTCGTCGAGCGTGGTCTTGCGCAGCAGGAGCTCGTCGCGGTCGTACAGACCGAGGATCTTCGCGGCCACGACGACCATCGGGATCGCGAGCAGCGTCAGGCCCGAGACGTAGTCACTGCCGAGGACGAAGATGGACACCGTCAGCGCGAGCGTCGCCGCCAGCGCGTCGGACCAGGCCAGCGCGATGCGGTAGGTGTGCTCGCGGCGCCGGACCTCGCCCTTGACCGGTCCCTCGAAGATGGCGCCCGCCATCCGGAACCAGCCCTGCGAGCGGTTGCGCCGCGCGTTCCCGGAGCGACGGGAAACGGGTGCAGGATGCTCCGCCGCGCCGTGGCGGCGTTCACCCTTCGTTTCTGCAGCCCTCGTCGTCGTCTCCACGCTCACGCCTCGACGCACCCCCCAGTGAGGTCGATTCCCCTGTGTTCCCATCGGCGCCCCGGCTCTCTATCTCGACGCCCGCGTGTCCGTCATGGACTCACGTGCATCCCCCCAACCGGGACTACCTCTCGTAGCGATGCCAGTCCGTCAACCAGCAGCGCAGCGAGCTTACGCTTGGTAGTTCTACCGACACATCCGACATTCGTCCACAAATTGCCTGGATTGCTCCGACCAACGGGCCAGCGACCAGCCCCTGCGAGCGGCTACGCAGACCGCGAGCGCCGCGCGCCGACAGGCGTTTCGCAGACGCTCGACCGGCGGCGGCTGACCGGCCGGCGGCGCCGGAACCGGCGACGGGTCGTCTCGCCGCACTGCTCGGCGGCCTCGCGGTCGGCGCGCTGCGCCGCCGCACACAGGCTGACCACGCCCAGGGCCAGGGTCAGCCAGACAATGCCGAGGAGGAGCAGGACTTCCATGGGCTGGGATCGTTGTTCGGCACGGTGGCCGTGGTGCTGGAGACCCGGGACATGACGAGGCCGCACTGTGCGGGAATTCGCAGGCTGAGAGCACCCGCGAACGCAACAATGCACCCCGCTTCGGACAGCATGTTCGTGACAGACGGCACGCACCGGGGACGGGGTCCGACAGCCGTCGCGCTCGAACGTTCGCCCGCCGAACTACAGAAGGCCGCGAGCCATACCGATTGCATACTCGTGGCCACCTGGTTGCCCCCCGATCCGCTCGATCCTCCCGAGGTGTCCGCTTCCGCCCGCCGCGGTGACGTACCTCAGGCGCCTCCCGCCACATCGCTGCCGCTCGGCGGCGCGGGAGCGGGCACCATCCTTCCGCCGGCCCGGCCGGCCGGAGATCTGTTCGAGGGCGCGGCGTGGACGCTGGTCAGCGTGCTCACGGACGCCGTGGCGCTCGCCGCGGCCGTGATCGCCGCCGCCCGTCTGGCCGGTGCCGCCACGCCGTCGACGACCGCCCTCGGGCTGCTCGCCATCGTGGTGGCCGTGACCGTCCTGCGCATGGGCGCTCGCGGCATGTACGGGGCGCGCCCCGCCCGCATGCCCCTGAGCGACCAGCTCGTCCTCGTCTTCTCCTCGGTCGGCGGGGCGGCGCTCCTCGCCCTCGCGGGGGCAGCGATCGCCGACGCCACCCGCGTCGACGTGCTCACCGTCACCTGGGCCTGGTGCACGGCGACCCTCGCGCTCACCGCAGGCCGTTCCCTGCTGTGGGCAGCACGCCGCCATGCCCGCCGCCGAGGCCGCAGCGGGAAGCGCACGATCATCGTGGGCGCCGGCGAGATCGGCGCGCAACTCGCCGAGCGGCTCATCGACACGCCCGAGCTCGGTCTCATCCCGATCGGCTTCGTCGACGGCAACCCCCCGCAGTCCGGGCGGTTCGACGTGCTCCCGCCGCTGCTCGGCGCCCCCGACCGGCTCGACCAGATCGTCGTCGGCACCGGCGCAGAACACGTCATCTTCGCGTTCACGCGCGAACCGGACTCGGTGGTGCTGCCGCTGCTGCGCCGCTGCCAGCGGCTCGGGATCGAGGTCTCCGTCGTCCCCCGCCTGTTCGAGAACGTCAACGACCGCCAGTGGGTCGAACACGTCGGCGGCCTGCCGCTCATCGAGCTGCGCCAGACCGACCCGCACGGCTGGCAGTTCGCCGCCAAGCACGCCTCGGATCGGCTCATCGCGCTCGTCCTGGTCGTCCTGCTGGCCCCCGTCCTCGCGCTGCTCGCGCTCGGGACGCGCGCGTCGTCGCCCGGGCCGATCCTGTTCCGCCAGCGGCGCATCGGCCGCGACGGCACGGAGTTCGACATCCTGAAGTTCCGCTCCATGCGCCTGGCGCCCAAGGAGACCGACCAGGTCTTCCAGGCGAAGGTCGCCCGTGCCGGGGTCGCCCCCGGCGGCGTCGAGGGACTCGACCGGCGCACGCCCTTCGGCGCGTTCATCCGCCGCACGTCGCTCGACGAGCTGCCGCAGCTGCTCAACGTGCTCATGGGGCACATGAGCCTCGTCGGACCCCGTCCCGAGCGCCCGGAGTTCGTCGAGATGTTCGGCGAGGCGCTCAACCGCTACGACGACCGCCACCTCGTCAAGTCCGGCATCACCGGCTGGGCCCAGGTTCACGGGCTGCGCGGGCAGACGTCGCTGGCCGAGCGCGTCGAGTGGGACAACTGGTACATCCAGAACTGGTCGCTCTGGCTCGATGTGAAGATCCTCTTCCTGACCCCGCTGGCTGTGCTCCGCGCCCCGGACGAGCCCAGGGTCACGGACACGCCCACCCCCGGCACGGCCGAGGCGGATCAGCCCGCAACCCTGGAGGCCCGATGGAAGGCGAGCTGATCGCAGTCGTCGCCGTCGCCGCGCTCGCCATCGCCGCGATCGGCGCGCTCGCCTGGGCGCTCGGAGGCTGGCGCCGCGCGGACGTCCACGCCCGGGAGATCCTGCTCGGGGAGCGCGAGGCCGACCTGCAGGCGGCACGGTACGAGTCCGCCCTGCACCGTGACCGCGTCGAGGTGCTGCACCGCGCCGCCGACCGGCTGACGAGCGCCGCCCCGGACGACCGGCTGCCCGGCACGATCCTCGAACTGCTGCTCGACGCCGTGCGCGCCCCCGCGGGGACGCTGCACCTCGTGCGCGAAGGCGATGTCGCGGCCCCGGCCGTCGCGGCCCAGGGGCTGAGCCCCGGCGTCCTGCCCACCATCCGCCTCGGCGACGGGCCCGCCGGCCACGCCTGGCGCGACGGGCGGATCGCGACGGGCGAGCACGATCTCGGCCACGCGATCGACAGCCCGAACGGCACCGTCCCCGCGGTGTTCGAGGTCGCCGTGCCGCTGCGCGACGGCGATCGGGTCCTCGCGGTCGCCCGCCTCGTCAGCACGGACGAACGCGGCTATGGCGCCGGCCAGCTCCTGACCGCCGAGAAGGTCGCCGCCCTAGGCGCCCTGGCCCTCGCCCACCGCGAGCTGCGGGCAGCCGCACTGCAGGCGACCCGCGTCAACGCCGCCGTCCTCGACGCCACCCCCGACGCGCTGGCGCTGCTGGCCGCCGACGGCACCGTCATCGTCGAGAACGAGCCGATGCGCGAGCTGCGCGCCGCGGGCGTCGAACCCGTCACCGACCTCCAGGCCGAGGGCGAGCTGCGCGACGAGCTGCCCAACCCGGCCGGGGACGGTGTGCTCCTGCGCTTCAGCACCCCGATGCGCGACGAGACCGGCACGCCGCTCGGACGGGTCGTCGTGCTGCGCGACATCACCGGCGAGCGGGAGTCCGAGCGCCTGAAGGACGAGTTCTTCGCCCTCGTCAGCCACGAGCTGCGCACCCCGCTGACGTCGATCATCGGCTACCTCGACCTCGTCCTCGACGACGGCGAGGGGCTCGACGCCGACACCCAGCGCTTCCTCGAGGTCGTGCAGCGCAACGCGCGCCGGCTGCTGCGCCTGGTGGGTGACCTGCTCTTCGTCGCCCAGGTCGAGGCCGGGCAGCTGTCGCTCGAACAGACCCAGGTCGACCTCGGCCAGATCGCGGCCGAGGCGGTCGAGGCGGCCCGGCCTCGGGCCGAGGGCAACGGCGTGTCGCTCGTCCTCTCCGCCGAGCCGGCGCGGCCCCTCTCCGGCGACCGCGACCGCTTCGGGCAGATGCTCGACAACCTCATCGGCAACGCGGTGAAGTTCTCGCCCGACGGCGGCCACGTCGAGGTCTCCCTCTCCGACGAGGGCAACGCCGCGATCCTCGAAGTGCGCGACACCGGCATGGGCATCCCGCCCGAGGACCTCGACCGCCTGTTCGAGCGCTTCTTCCGGTCCTCGGACGCAACGCGGCGGGCGGTGCCCGGCGTGGGCCTCGGCCTCACGATCGTCAAGGCGATCGTCGACGCGCACGGCGGCACCATCGAGGTCGCCAGCGACCCGCGGGAGGGCACGACCTTCCTCATCACGCTGCCCTACCGCTCGCGCCCGGAGCTGGACCTCGACGAGCCCGGAGCGCTGGAAGTCGGCCGGTAGCCCTACGCGGGCCGGTACCGGTACCCGAACCCGCGCACGGTCTCGATCGGGACTGTCTCCCCGTCCTTCAGCGCGCCTTCGAGCTTGCGCCGGAGGTAGCCGACGTAGAGCTTGACCTGATCGGGCGCGACCGCCGTGCTGTCACCCCACACGAGGTCGAGCAGCTGGTCGCGGCTCAGCACCTGGTCGGTGTGGCGGACGAACGCGAGCAGCAGCCGGAACTCCAGCGGCGTCAGCTGGACGCTGGTCCCGCGGACGGTGACCTCCGCGTTGGCGACGTCGACACCGAGCAGATCGTCCTGGTAGGTCTCGCGCTCGGGCGGGCGCTGCGACGTGGCGCGCCGCAGCAGGGCGTTGATGCGGGCCAGCAGCTCCTGCCGGCCGAAGGGCTTCGTCACGTAGTCGTCCGCGCCGCCCTGCAGGCCGCGGACCTTCTCGAGCTCTGCGTTGGCGGCCGTGAGCATCACCACGGGGACGTCGGTGAGGTCGCGGACGCGCTCCAGCGTCTGCCACCCGTCGAGGTCGGGCATCGTGACGTCGAGCAGGATGATGTCCGGCCGCGCGTCGTAGAGGATCTTCAGGGCCTCGCGGCCGTCGCGCGCCTCGCGCACGAGGCAGCCGGCCCGTTCGAGCATCTCCCGCAGGAGGCCCCGGACATCAGGGTCGTCGTCAACGACCAGTACGCGCGCATCCCTCACGCCGTTCTCATACCAGATGGCTCCGTCGGTCACGCCCGGTCGGGGCACCCTCACAGGCACGATGGCACGGATCTATCTGAGCGAGCCGAACCTGGAAACGCGCGATCTTCTCGCGCATCTGGTGACCCGGCTGGGCCACGACCTCGTCGACGCCGACGCAGACGTGGTCCTCGTCGAACCCGTCGTCGACGGCCCGGGTGCCGTGGGCCTGGCGCGGCGCGGGTCCCCGCACGCCCGCGTCGTCGTGTGCTCCATCGCGCTGCACGACCGCAGGCAGCTTGCGGACCTCGGCGCCGACGCCTTCCTGCTCAAGCCGTTCGGCCGCGCCGAACTGGCCGCGGCGATCGCCGGCGATCACGACGCCGACCAGACGGCGGGCGGATCGACGAGCAGCTCCCGGAGCCTGCCGGGCGCCAGCGGCCGCGCGAAGTGAAAGCCCTGGCCGTGGGCGCAGCGCAGCGCTGAGAGCCGCCGCAGCTGCTGCGGGCTCTCCACCCCCTCGGCGACGACCGTGAGCCCGAGCGCGGTCGCCATGTGGATGATCGCGGCGACCAGCAGGGCGTCCTCGCCCTCGTCGGACCGGCCCAGTGAGGCGACGAACGACCGGTCGACCTTGATCGCGTCGAAGCGCAGCCGCTTGAGCTGCGCCAGCGAGGCGTAGCCGGTGCCGAAGTCGTCGAGCACGAGGCGCACCCCGAGGCGGCGCAGGCGTGCCAGCGCGGCCTCGGCGGCCTCGGCGTCGCTGTCGTCGACGAGCGAGCTCTCGGTGATCTCCAGCGCCAGCAGCCCGGGCGGCAGGCCGCTGTCGCGCAGCGCCGCCTTGACCGTCTCCTCGAGCGCGTCCGGGCGGCTGAGCTGGCGCGCGGACAGGTTGACGGCCAGTTCGAGGGGCGGCGGATCGCCGTCACCCCCGCGCCACGCGGCCGCCTGCATCGTCGCGTGACGCAGGACCCACGCCCCCACGCTGCGGATCAGACCCGATTCCTCGGCGATGTCGACGAACTGGTCGGGCCCGATGAGGCCCAGCCGCGGGTGCTGCCAGCGCACGAGGGCCTCGACCCCCACGATGCGCCCCTCGCGCAGGCCGATGATCGGTTGGTACTCCAGGCGCAGCTCGTCGCGCTCGACGGCGGTGCGCAGCTCGTTCTCGATCTGCAGCCGGTCGACCAGCCGCTCGCGCATCTGGGCGTCGAAGATCTCGTGCCGCATCCCGCCCCGGCGCTTGGCGCGATCCAGCGCGCTGTTGGCGTCGGCCAGAAGGTCTCCGGGACGGCGGTGCCCGTCGCGAGCGAGCGCCACGCCCGCGCTGACGGTCAGGACGAACTGGCGGTCACCCGTGCCCATGGGCTCGTCGAGCGTCGAGAGCAGGCGGGTGGCGACGTCGTGCACCGCCCGCTCGGACTCGAGCTGCACGCAGAGCACCGCGAACTCGTCGGCACCGACCCGGGAGAGCGTGTCACCGGGCCGCAGCACCGCCCGCAGCCGGCGGGAGAGCTCGACGAGCGCCGCGTCGCCGCCCTCGCTGCCGAGCCAGTCGTTCAGGCGCCCGAAGCGGTCGACGTCGATCTGGATGACCGCGGTCACCGACGGGTGGCGCAGGGCGAGGGCCAGGGCGTGGTCGAGGCGGTCGAGGAGCAGCTCGCGGTTCGGCAGGCCGGTGAGCGGGTCGTACATCCCCTGGCGGTGCAGCGCGCGCTCGAGGTCGGCAATGCGCCGCTCGCGGGCCCGCAGCGCGGCCCGCAGCAGCTGGAGCTCGTCCTCGGTCACCGCCGCGCTCCCGGCCCAGGGGCGAGCGGGCCGCTCGCGGCGACGACGACGAGCAGAAGCAGACCGGTCCGTGGCACAGTGGCCTCGTTCGCCGCAAGTGGCGCCTCCCCTGCGCAGCGCGCGTGTGTGGTCAGGCACGCAGCGGCGGGTACCGCGCGGGACCAGTGCGGCTCAGCCCAGCTCGGCGATCTGCTGACGCGCGACGGCGGCCAGGACGCGCTCCACGGCCTCGTCCAGATCGTCGGTCAGCAGCACGCGGTCGAGGTCCTGTTCGCTGATGCGGTGAAAGCCGAGGAGCTCGTCGCGCATCCAGCGCACCAGCCCGCCCCAGTGATCGCTCCCGATGAGGATCACCGGGAAGTCCTTGATCTTCTGGGTCTGGATGAGCGTCAGGCACTCGAAGAGCTCGTCGAGCGTCCCGAACCCGCCCGGCAGCGCGAGGTAGGCGCTGGCGTAGCGCACGAACATGACCTTGCGGCAGAAGAAGTAGTGGAAGTGGACCTCGAGGTCGACGTAGCGGTTGACGCGCTCCTCGGCGGGCAGGTCGATCGTCAGGCCGACCGAGAGGGCCTGGGCCTCGCGGGCGCCCTTGTTGGCCGCCTCCATCGCGCCCGGCCCGCCGCCGGTGATGACCGCGAGTCCGGCCTCGCCGAGCTTGCGGCCCAGCTCCACGGACCGGTGGTACTCCGGGTGGTCGATCGCCGTCCGCGCCGATCCGAACACCGATGCCGCGGGGCTCACGTGCGTCAGTGCTGCGAACCCCCGTCGCAGTTCGTCGGCCATGCGCGCGACCCGCTGCTCGTCGGTCAGCTCGCTGACGACGCGCAGCTCCTCGGCGCGGATGACCTCTTCGTCGGGGGTGAGCGGGCGGCGCGGTTCAGTCACGGGCTCATGCTGACAGCGCCGCGTCGGCGACGGCGAGGGCGACCGCCGCGCGCGTGGGCAGCGACGACGCGAGCACGTGCTCGTGCGGCGCGTGGGCGCCCCCACCCCGCGGGCCCAGGCCGTCGACGGTCTGCGGGATCGTCGCGGCGAAGTGGCTGGCGTCGCTGGCGCCGCCGCGTTCGGCGGCGATGATCGGGCGGCCGAGGGCCGCGCTCGCACGCGCCAGGAGGCCGGCCGCCGGTTCGCGCGCATCCATGCCCGGCCAGCGCCGCAGGATCGCGGGCTCGAGTGTCGCTCCTCCGACCTCGGCGGGGATGGTGTCGACAACCGCTTCGATCGACGCGAGCGCGTCGGCCCGCAGATCGCAGGTCAGCTCGCCGGCGGCGGGCACGACGTTGAACGCGTCGCCGCTGTGCAGCACCGTCGGCACCGCGGTGAGGCGCTGGGGACCCGTGGGCGCGTGGTGGGCGGCGACGGCCTGGGCCGCGGCGGCGAGCGCGAGCAGCGCGTTGCGGCCGTCGTCCGGCGACGCGCCCGAGTGTGCCGAGCGGCCGTGCGCCCGCACCCGCAGCGTCCCGGCGGCCTTGCGCCGGACGATGACGGCGTCGTCCCCGTCGGCGTCGAGTTCGCCGGCTTCGAAGCACAAGCAGGCGTCGTACCCGGTGAACCGACCGGTATGTCCGAAGTCCCCGGTCCGCCATTCCTCGTCGCACACCAGCAGGAGGTCCGCGGCAGCGAAGTCGGCCGTCCGGTCCAGCAGCGCCCGGAGCACACCCAGCGCCAGGACGACCCCGCCCTTCATGTCCACGGTCCCCGAGCCGTTGAGCCGGTCGCCCGCGACCTCGAGGGCGCGGTGGTGCTCATGGGCGATGACGGTGTCGACGTGCCCGAGGAGCAGCAGCCGGCGGCTCCCGGTCCCGGTCAGGCGCAGCAGCAGGTCAGGGGCGTGGCGCGCCGTCGAGCAGGGGAGCCGGGAGACCTCCGCCTCGGCCGGCGCCAGTGCCGCGGCGATGGCGATCGCCTCCTCGGCGCCGGCGACATCCCCGGACGGGGACGAGACGCCGACGAGGGCCTCGAGGTCGCGAACCGCCCGCCGGGCGATGGACGCTGCGTGCGTGTCGATCCAGTCGGCCACTCCCACCTTCTATCGCACGATGTGAACCGCAGGCGAGCCCGAAGACGTATGGTGGGGCGATGGCTCGCACTCCGCAGATCGGTGACCCCGCCCCTGACTTCGAGCTCGAGGGCACGGATGGGCCCTTCCGGCTCGCCGACCACCGCGGCCGCCCCGTGGTGCTCCTCTTCTACCCCGGCGACGAGACGCCGGTGTGCACGAAGCAGTTCTGCTCGTACCGCGATCGCGGCGCCGAGCTGTCCGCCCTCGACGCCGTCGTGGTCGGCGTGTCGGCGCAGGACGTCGACTCGCACCAGGCCTTCATCGAGCACCACGGGCTCAACGTCCCGCTGCTCGCCGACACCGAGCGCGAGGTCGCCCGCGCCTACGGCGTCTCCGCCCCCGTGATGGGCACCCGGCGCGCCGTGGTGATCGTCGACGGCGACGGCCGGATCGCGCACCGCAAGGTCCACGTCCTGGGCCTGTCGTTCGCGACGGTGGACGAGCTCGCGCAGGTCCTCGCGGACCTTCCGACGCGCGAGACGGTCTAGCTGCGCGCCGCCCGGGCCCGACCGGCCCGGGTGGTATTGGTGCGTCATGCCTCGCCTTGCCCCGCCGCGGGAGCGGATTCTCGCTGCCGCAGACCGGTTGTTCACGCGCGAGGGCATCCGCGCCGTCGGCATTGACGCGATCCTGCGCGAATCCGGGTGCGCCAAGGCGACGCTCTACGTCCATTACCACTCCAAGGACGGCCTGATCGCGGCGTACCTCGCTGCGCGCGCCGCGCGGCTGCGCGAACGGCTGGGCCGGGACCTGCGGGCCGTGGCCGATCCGCGCGTGCGGCCGGTGGCCTTCTTCGACGTGCTGGCTGCACTGACCGCGGAGAAGGACTGGCGGGGCGACCCGCTCCTCGGGGCGGCCGTGGAGCGCTGCGTCGGCGAGCCCGCGCAGGCCGAGGCGCTCGCCGAGCACCGGCAGTGGCTCGGTGTGCTGCTCGAAGCACTGGCGCGCGAAGCCGGTGCCGCCGACCCGCCGCGCGCCGGGCGGCAGCTCCTGCTCCTCCATGACGGCGTCATGGCCGAGGCGTTTTATGACAACGGCCCGGCGGCCGCAGCCGAGGCGAAAGCGGTCGCTGCGGGGCTGATCGGCCAACCCTCACCCTCGACTCCAGCCTGAGGCTCAGCGCCCGTCCCCGACGTTTTACCCGCACAACGGGCCTTTCGTCAGTGTCCGGCCCGGAACGACGAAGGGCGCCCCGCTGGACGCCCTTCGCACAACGTTATGGAACCCCGGCGTTATCCGAGGACGACTTCGAGCCGGCGATCGAGGGCGGCGCCGACGGCCTCACGGACCGGGCCCTCCTCGAAGCGCTCGACCGTCGCCTGCAGGAACCCCTCGATGACCAGGCGCCGCGCCTTGGCCTCCGGGAGCCCGTGGGAGCGCAGGTAGTAGATCTGCTCGGGGTCGAGCTGCGCGATCGCCGCCGCATGCGTGCAGCGGACGTCGTTGGCGAGGATCTCGAGCCCCGGGATGGCGTCCGCGTGCGCCTTCTTGGAGATCAGCAGGTTGCGTGACTCCTGGAAGGCGTCGATCTGCTGCGCCCCCTCGTCGACCTTGATCATGCCCGACCACACGGTGTGCGACCGCTCGCCCAGGATGCCCCGGAACGCCAGGTCACTGTTGGTCCGCGGCGCGGAATGCTCCTGCGTGGTGGCGTAATCGAGGTGCTGGCGGCCGTTCGTGGCGTACGCGCCGGTGACGCGGCCCTCGGCGCCCTCGCCGGCCAGATCGGTCTCCACCGCGACGCGGCCGTTGGCCGAGCCGAAGCCGAGGATGATCCAGTCCAGCGTGCCGTCGCGCTGGACGACCGCGCGCTGGCTGCCGAAGACCCACGTCTTCTGGGACAGATCCTGCGCCCCGACGTAGCGCAGCGACGCGCCCTGGCCCACGGACAGTTCGACGACCGTGGTCACCAGGCCGTCCTGCTCGCCGTCGGCGGACAGGTGCTGCTCCCAGACCTCGGCCTCCGCGCCGTCCTCGAGGACGACGAGCGTGCGCCAGTGCGCGGCGCTGCCGGGCGTGGCGTGCACAGCGGTCACGACGATCGGGGCGTCGACCGTCACGCCTCGCGGGACGTAGACGAACGCGCCACCGGTCCAGCCGGCCTCGTTGCGCGCGACGAACGGGTCGTCACCGTCGACGATCGACCCGAAGTGCTGCTCGAGCACCTCGGCGTGCGAGACCGCGGCCTCGGACAGCGGCAGGACGAGCGGGCCCTCGGAGTCGAGCTCCGGGCCCGGCGCGAACGTCGTGTCGACCTGGTCGAGCCGGACTGCGCCCTCGGGCGCCTCCAGCACGGGCGTCACCGACCGCGCGAGCGCGAGATCTCCCGCGCCGGCGGGCGCAAACGCGTCGAGATCGAGGCCCTTCAGGGGCGTGAACTCCCAGCCGAGCTGGCCGCGGAACGTCGGCAGCGGCAGGGACGCCGCCAGCTCGGCGCCGCGTGCGCGGCGGTCGGCCAGGAAGTCAGCAGCAGCGGTCGTCATCCGATGGAGCCCTCCATCTGCAGCTCGATCAGGCGGTTCATCTCGACCGCGTATTCCATGGGGAGCTCCTTGACGATCGGCTCGATGAAGCCGTTGACGATCAGCTTGGACGCGTCCTCCTCCGGGATCCCGTGGGACTGGAGGTAGAACAGCTGCTCCTCGCCGACCTTCGAGACCGTGGCCTCGTGGCCGACGTCGACGTCGTCCTCGCCGATGCGGATCGTCGGGTAGGTGTCCGAGCGCGACTGCTCGTCGAGGAGCAGCGCGTCGCAGACGACCTTCGACTTCGCGCCGTGCGCGCCCTTGGCGACCTCGAGCAGACCGCGGTACGAGCTGCGCCCGCCGTCCTTGGAGATCGACTTGGCGAAGATGTTCGACGTCGTGTTCGGCGCGGCGTGCACGATCTTCGCGCCCGCGTCCTGATGCTGGCCGGTGCCCGCGAAGGCGATCGACAGCACCTCGCCGTGGGCGCGCTCGCCCATCAGCCAGACCGCCGGGTACTTCATCGTGAGCTTCGAGCCCAGGTTGCAGTCGACCCACTCCACCGTGGCGTCACGCTCGGCGACCGCGCGCTTCGTCACGAGGTTGAAGACGTTCTGCGACCAGTTCTGCACCGTCGTGTAGCGGATGCGGGCACCCGGCTTGGCGATGAGCTCGACCACCGCGGAGTGCAGCGAATCGCCGCTGTACGTCGGGGCGGTGCAGCCCTCGACGTAGTGCACGTACGAGCCCTCGTCGGCGATGATGATCGTCCGCTCGAACTGGCCCATGTTCTCCGTGTTGATGCGGAAGTAGGCCTGCAGCGGCATCTCGACGTGCACGCCCGGCGGCACGTAGACGAACGAGCCGCCCGACCACACGGCGCTGTTCAGCGCGGCGAGCTTGTTGTCGTTCGCCGGGATGATCGTGGCGAAGTACTCGCGGACGAGGTCCTCGTGCTCGCGCAGCGCGGTGTCCATGTCCATGAAGATCACGCCGAGCTTCTCGAGGTCCTCGCGCACCTGGTGGTAGACGACCTCGGACTCGTACTGGGCGCCGACGCCGGCGAGGAACTTGCGCTCGGCCTCCGGGATGCCCAGGCGGTCGAACGTCTTCTTGACGTCCTCGGGGACGTCGTCCCACGAGCGCTCGGCCCGCTCGGACGCACGGACGAAGTAGTGGATGTCGTCGAAGTCGACCTCGGCGAGCATCGGGCTGCCCCAGGTCGGCATCGGGCGGGCCAGGAAGTAGTCGAGCGCCTTGAGGCGGAACTCCCGCATCCACGCGGGCTCGCTCTTCATCTCGGAGATCTTCTCGACGATCTCGCGGTTGATGCCCTTCGGCGCCTTGTACAGGTAGTTCTCGGCGTCGTGGAAGCCGTACTTCTCGGTGTAATCCGAGTTGATGTCCTGCAGGGCTTCCTGCTCGGCGATGACGTCAGGTGTGGCCATGGGCTACTCCACCTCCAGCTTGATCGTGTCACCCTCGACCCGAACGACGAACGTCTCGACCGGGGCGTAGGCGGGCAGGGTCTGTGGCTTGCCGGTGCGCAGATCGAACAGCGAGCCGTGCCGTGGGCATTCCACGACACAGCGCTCCTGATCGAACGTGCCCTCGGCGAGCGGTCCGTCATCGTGCGAGCAGCGATCCTCGATGGCGAGGAGTTCGCCGTTGCAGTTGAAAACGCCGATCTCGTAGTCCTCCCAGACGACGATCTTGCGATCGCCGGGGGCGAGTTCCTCGAGGCTGCAGACGTCGATGACTTCGGGCATACGGTGGAGCGGTTCCAAATCCGATTGCAGAGGTACGGATTGTAGCGGGCGACCGGTCATCACGGCCGTCCGTGGCACACTGGCACGGTGATGTGTCGTCGCCTGTTCGCGTCGGTCGCCGTGGCGATCGCGGTCGTCGTGCCCACGTCCGCCGAGGCCGCCACCACCTGTGCGCCTCCGACCGGACCGCAGGAGTTCCAGCGGGCCGCGCCCGAGGCCCTCGGCCTCGACGCCGCGAAGCTGCGCAGCGCGACCCGGTTCATGGCTTCGCACAGCGCGCTCTCGGTCCGCGTGTACCGCCATGGCTGTCTGGCCTCGAGGAGCCATCTCGATCCCTACACCGAGCACGTCCGCAACAACGTCTGGAGCGTGACGAAGGGCGTCACCGCCCTGCTGACCGGCCGCGCGATCACCCAGGGCAAACTCGGCCTCGACGACCCGATCGCCCGCTACCTCCCCGAGGCCGACGACGCACACGGCGCGATCACCGTCCGTCAGCTGCTCACGCAGACATCCGGGCTGCGTTTCTCCTGGTCCTCCGACGTCCTGGCGCGCGACGCCGTCGGCTACACGCTCACTCTGCCCTTCAAGCACCGGCCTGGCACGTACTTCGAATACGCGCAGACGACGGTGACGCTGCTCGGCGCCGTCGTTCAGCGTGCCGTGGGCGAGGACCTGCAGGCCTACGCGCACCGCGAGCTCTTCGCGCCTCTCGGCATCCCGCGCCACCACTGGACCTGGACGCGCGACGCGACAGGACAGACCCAGGCCTACGCCTTCCTGTTCATGCCGCCCAAGCACCTGGGCCGTGTCGGTCAGCTGCTGCTCTCGGAGGGACGCTGGGGACCGCAGCAGCTCATCAACCCCGCGTACGTGCGGGAACTGGCCGCGCCCACGCCGACGAACGGCGGCTACGGCTTCCTGACCTGGACGAACGCCGGCGGCTGGCTGATCACGGCCACCGCGCCGGACCGCCGCCGGATCGATGCGCCGTTCATCCCCACCGCGCCGCCCGACGCCTACGCGTTCGTGGGGTTCCTGGGCCAGCTGGTCCTGGTGATCCCGAGCCTCGACATGGTCATCGTCCGCACCGGGCTGCCTCCCAGCAGTGGGCAGACCAGCGACATCGACTACGAAGGCATCCGCCGCATCCTGCAGGCGGTGACCGATGTCGATGTTCCCGACCCGGGTCCGTATACGCCCATGCGGGGTTCCGGAAGCTTCAGCCTCGCCAGCTGGCTGGACCTCGAGACGCTGCAGCTCGCCGTGCGCCGCTGACTACCGGCGCGAACGCCAGAACGACGTCCGCCCCATCGCCCCCGCCTTCGTCATCCCGATGTGGATGTGGTCGCGGTGGGCGACCGTGGGGCTGACCTTCTTGCGCGGCGTGATCCCGTCCTTGCCGAAGCAGTCGCGGTAGTCGCGGAAGTCCTCCATGCCCGCGGACCAGTAGCCGCAGTCCCAGATCAGCTCCTGGACGCCCATGCGGCGCGCCAGGGCCTGCGGTTCGCCGGTGCGGTCGGGGGCGAGCAGCAGGCGGATGAGCTTCGTGGCCGCCGCCTTGTCCGCCGGATCGTTCACGTTCAGGTGCCAGTCGATCGCCCGGCCCTCGGCGTGCAGCGACGCGCTGTCCTCGCCCCACAGCTCGCAGCGATACGAGCCCCAGTGCTGACCGCGGTGCTTGGCCTGCAGCCAGGAGACCATCGCGTCGACGCCCGGGCGCCGCATCCGGACGCAGCGCGTGGCGGGGTCGTACTCGCTGTCCTCGATCGGCGTGTCCGCCAGGCGCTCTGCCGGGTTGCCCCGGACCGGCTGAGGGTCGAGCGGGAGGTCGACGATGGCGCCGGCCGCGGGAACCGACACGAGCGTCACGAGCAGCACGAGGAGTGCGACGGGGAGGCGCATGCCCCTTGGATCGGCCGGTCCATCATCCGAGGCCAGCACAGGCGGCGGATGTCCGATGCGCCTTGCGCCAGCGAAGTGAACGACGTTCACCTCAAAAAGCGGTCCGACGGGCGTATGGTCGGCGCATGCTGTCTCGTGTCCGCCTCGTCACTTCGGCCGCGCTGGCCGCGCTCGCCATGGCTCCGGCGCAGGCCGGTGCCGCCCCGGCCGCCCCCGCCGACGCCTTCGCCGACTCGGTCGGCGTGAACACCCACGTCATGTACTCGAAGACGGCGTACTGGGACCTCGAACGGATGCGCACCGCGCTGCGCTACCTCGGCGTGCGGCACATCCGCGACGGCGTGCGCTGGTACACGTCGCCGAGCTACGGGTGGTACCGCGACGAGCAGGCCAAGCGCTACACGTCACTGGCGCGCAGCGGCATCGGGCTGAACCTGCTCATGCCATGGCCCAACGGCGAAGTCGGCACGACGCGCCAGGCGCTCGACGTCATCGCCGGCCTGCCGGGAGTCGTCTCCGTCGAGGCCGCGAACGAGTGGGACCTCCAAGGACCCTTCGAGACCTGGCCGCAGGAGATCCG
Organism: Solirubrobacteraceae bacterium; assembly: GCA_016463765.1. GTDB lineage: Bacteria > Actinomycetota > Thermoleophilia > Solirubrobacterales > Solirubrobacteraceae > Svornostia. Next base: position 16,963 of record JAEMQS010000006.1, read on the forward strand.
CGCCCAGACCCGCGAGACGCGTGCTGCGATGAAGGCGGACCCGAAGCTCCGGCGGACGCCGTTCATCGCGCCGTCGTTCGGGCGCAACGGCAGCCCGGTGACCGCCGGCGACCTCAGCGCCCACGTGGACTTCGGCAACAGCCACCCCTACATGGGCGGCAGCCGCCCGGAGATCGGAGAGTTCCCCGGCCAGTGGTCGATCCAGCGCCACATCGACACGCTGCGTGCGGTCTCCGGGACCAAGCCCTTCGTCATCACCGAGACGGGGTACCACACGGCGGCCAACCAGACCGACCGTCAGAAGCCCGTCGGCGCGGACGCCGGAGCCGCGTACCTGGTGCGCACACTGCTCGAGCACTTCCGCCTGGGAGCGACGCGCACCTACGTCTACGAGCTCGTCGACCAGTACGACGACCCGGAGCTCGGCAACCAGGAGGCGAACTTCGGCCTCTTCCGCAACGACTGGTCGCCCAAGCCCGCCGCGACCGCGGTGCGCAACCTGCTCGCCGTGCTGCGCAGCGGCCGCGCGCTGCGCGGCCAGTCGCTCGACTACACCGTGACCGGCGGGGACGCGAACCTGCGGACGATGGCCTTCACCAAGTCCGGTGGGGGCTTCACCCTCGCCATCTGGCGCCCCGAGGTGCTCTGGAACCATGCGACGAAGCAACCCATCGCGGTTCGGGACGTGCCGATGACGGTCACGTTCGGCAAGCAGTTCGCCGGCGCGCAGGTGTTCCGCCCGACGCGCGGCTCCGGCGCGTTCCAGACGGTCGGGGCGACGGCCGGCATGGACGTCGCGGTGGGTGCCGACCCGGTGCTCATCGACCTGCGACCGACCGCCGGCGACCGCTGGAACGCCCAGCTGCGCGAGTGGTGGTGCCGCGTGGCGCCGACCACCTGCCCGCGATAGTTCACGACCTCTTCGCATCTGCCGGCGCGGCGCCTGACACGGTGCCGCGCCATGCACCCTCATCGACTGTCCTGGCTGCTCGCGCTCGCCGCGCTGGCCGCCGCCCCCGGCGCCGCACAGGCCGCCGCCGACGTCACCCCGCTTCGTGAGTCCGCCCCGCTGTTCGAGGACGAGGGCAACGACGCGGACGACCCCGCGATCTGGGTCAACCCGCTGCTGCGCGACCGCAGCGTCATCGTCGCGACGAAGAAGGACGCCGGACTGACGGCGTTCGACCTGCGTGGCCGCACGCTGCAGGACATCGCCGCGCCGCCGGCACCGGCGGGCGGTGATCACGCCGTCGGCCGCTTCAACAACGTCGATGTCGTCTACGGCGCCCGCATCGGCGGGATCCGGCGCGACCTCGCGATCGTGTCCGACCGCGGCTCGGACAAGATCCGCACGTACGCGATCAACCCGCTCGCCGCGTCGCTCCGCCGGGCCCCGCTGACCGACATCAGCGCGTCCTCCCTCCCGTTCGTCTTCAACACCACGCAGGAGGAGGTCGACGAGCAGGCGACCGCCTACGGCCTCACCGCCTGGGTGGACGAGCGCACCGGCACGCCGTACGTGGTGACCTCGCGCCGGTCGCGCAGCCGCGTCGCGCTGCTGAAGCTCGTCGCCGCGCCGGGCGGGAAGGTGACCTACCAGACGGTGGACACGATCGACGCGCCCACGAGCTTCGCGCTGCCCAGCGGCGGCACGTGGTCACCCTGCGTCGAGGAGGAGGGCGAGGAGCCCCAGTTCGAGGGCATGACGGTCGACGCGGATCGCGGCACCCTGTTCGCCGGCCAGGAGGACGTCGGCATCTGGCGGATCTCCGTGTCCTCGCGCGGCTTCGGCGACGACGGCACGCTCATCGAGAAGGTCAAGGAGTTCGGCGCGCCGTACACCCTCGTCCCCGACGACGACCCGGGCGAGTTCGAGTGCGAGACGACCGGCGACGCGCTGCCCGGTGACGGCGGCGAGCACATCGCCGCCGACGTCGAGGGCCTGACGATCTACCGCGGCGCCCGGGGCGCCGGGTACCTGCTGGCGTCCAGCCAGGGCGACGACACGTTCGCGGTCTTCGGGGACCGCGGCCGGGGCGCGTACCTCGGCTCGTTCGAACTCGTCGACGGGCCTGGCGCCGACGGCGTGCAGGAGTCCGACGGCGCAGCGGTCATCAACGTGCCGCTGGGCCGCGACTTCCCCCGCGGCCTGCTGGTCACCCACGACGGCGAGGACGACACGGGCACCGACCGCGACGCGACGAACTTCAAGCTCACACGCTGGGAGGACGTCGCGGCGGCCTTCGACCCGCGGCTGCGGATCGACCCGTTCGGGTGGTCGCCGCGGTTCTAGATCGCGTCAGGTGAACCGGCCGGAGGCGTCGCGTCAGGCGTCTCCGGCTCCCAGTCCACCGCCGCGCCGAGCCCGGCGCTCTTGAGCACCTTCAGGCTCAGGAGCGCGCACTTCATGCGGGTGGCGCTGATGTCGATGCCCAGGAGGTCGAGGATGAACTCCCGGTCGAGCTTGACCAGCTCCTCGACCTTCATGCCCTTGACCTCGTCGGACGCCATCGACGCCGACGCCTGGCTGATCGCGCAGCCGTGGCCGGAGAACCGGACGTCCTGCACGACCCCGTCGTCGTCGACGGCGAGTTCCACGCGCAGCTCGTCACCGCACAGCGGGTTGTGGTCCTCGGCGCTCAGCGACGGATCCTCGAGGTGGCCCCAGTTGTGCGGGCGCTTGTAGTGCTCGAGGATCTCCTCGCGGTACAGCGACTCCATGCTCATCAGGCGAAGATCTCCTGAACCTTGGCGAGGCCCGCGACGAGCGCGTCGACCTCCTCGCGGGTGGAATGCACGGCGAACGACGCGCGGGTCGTGGCCGGCGCGCCGAGGCGCTTCATGAGGATCTGGGCGCAGTGGTGGCCGGCGCGGACGCAGACGTCCTCGGCGCCCAGGATCTCGCCGACGTCGTGCGGATGCACGCCGTCGACGACGAAGGAGATGACGGCGCCGCGGTCGTCGGCGTCGAGCGGGCCGTGCAGCGTGATGCCGTCGAGCTCGCCGAGGCGCTCGAGCGCGTAGGCGGTGATGTCGCGCTCGTGGGCGCGGACGCTGTCCATGCCGAGGCGCTCGAGGAAGTCGACGGCGGCACCGAGGCCGATGACCTCGGCGATGGCGGACGTGCCGGCCTCGAAGCGGGTGGGCGGCTCGGCGTACGTAGAGCTGTCGCGCTCGACCCGGCTGATCATGTGCCCACCGCCGATGAACGGCGGCATGGTGGCCAGCGTGTCGTACTGGCCGTGCAGCACCCCGACGCCGGTGGGCCCGTAGGCCTTGTGCCCGGTCCAGACGTAGAAGTCGGCGCCGATCGCGCTGACGTCGACGGGCATCTGCGGGACGGCCTGGGTGCCGTCGATGAGCACGGCGGCGCCCGCCATGTGCGCGCGGCCGACGATGTCGGCCACGGGGTTGATCGTGCCGAGCACGTTGGAGACGTGGGCGACGGCGACGATCTTCACGCCTCCGGCGTGCAGCACCTCGTCGTACGCGTCGAGCTCCAGCCGGCCGTCATCGTCGACGGGCACGTACGCCAGGCGCGCGCCGGTGCGCTGCGCCAGCATCTGCCACGGCACGATGTTGGAGTGGTGCTCCATCTCGGTGAGGACGATCACGTCGCCCGCCGAGACGTTCGCGCCACCCCACGCGTACGCGACGAGGTTCATCGCCTCGGTCGCGTTCCGGGTGAACACGGTGCTGCGCGACTCTCCACCGACGAACGCCGCGACGCGGTCGCGCGCGCCCTCGAAGCGGTTCGTCGACTCGACGGCGAGCGGGTAGACGCCGCGGTGCACGCTGGCCCGCGCGGTCTCGTAGTAGTCGGCCATCGCGTCGAGGACCGGCCGCGGCGTCTGCGACGTCGCGGCGCTGTCCAGGTACGCCAGGCCCGGGTTCCCGGCCAGGACCGGGAACTCCGTGGCGACGGCTGACTCGAGCGTGCTCACACTGCCAATTCTTCGCGCAGCCCGCCGTAGCCCTCGGCCTCGAGGCGGTCGACGAGCTCCGGGCCACCTTCGGTGGCGATGCGGCCGTCGAACAGGATCGAGACGCGGTCCGGGCGCACGATGTGCAGGATCCGCTGATAGTGGGTGATGATCAGGACGCCCATGCCGGCTTCCTTGGCGACGGTGTTCACGCCGTTGGCAACGACGTTCAGCGCGTCGATGTCGAGGCCGGAGTCGGTCTCGTCGAGCACGGCGACCTTCGGCTTCTGCAGCGCGAGCTGGAGGATCTCCAGGCGCTTCTTCTCGCCGCCGGAGAACCCGTCGTTGAGGTAGCGCGCCGAGAACTCCTTCGGCACGTTCGTCAGCTCCATCGCGGCCTCGACGGTCTTGCGGAACTCCTTGAGGCTGATGTCGGCCTCGCCACGCGCCTCACGGTGCGCGTTCATGACCATGCGCAGGTACTTCGTGATGGTGACGCCGGGGATGGCGACCGGGTACTGGAAGGCCATGAAGAGCCCGGCGCGAGCGCGCTCGTCGGCGTCGGCCTCCGTGATGTCCACGCCGTCGAAGGTGATCGAGCCCTCGGTGACCTCGAGGCTCGGGTGGCCCATGATCGTGTTCGCGAGGGTCGACTTGCCCGAGCCGTTCGGGCCCATGAGCGCATGGACCTCGTCGGTGTTCACGGTCAGGTCCACGCCCTTGAGGATCTGCTTGTCGTCAGCCTGGACGTGGAGGTTCTTGATCTCGAGGATGCTCATGCGTCTCCGGTGTTCTTAGGAAGCTTGGTACGTCAGGCCGGGATCGGCGTGCGGATGTCGAACTCGACGAGGTCCGCGAGGGTCGTCTGCTGCAGCGCGCGGGTGACGCCGCCCTGCACGCGCGTCCACAGGAGCTTCGTCGCGCAGCCGTGGCCCTTGTCGGCCTCGTGCGAGCAGAGGACGCGGCCCTGGTCGGGACGGTCCTCGACGAAGCACGCCATCGGGGCTACGGGGCCCTCCAGCGCGACGATCACGCGGTCCATCGTCAGCTCCGCCGCGTCGACGGTCAGGCGGTAGCCGCCGTGCGCGCCACGCGTGGACTCGACGATGCCGTCCTTCTTCAGCAGCGCCACGATCCGCTCGAGATACGCGAGCGGCAGGCCCTCCGCCTCGGCGATGGCCTTGAGGCTCACCGGACGGCCGGGCTCGTCGGACCGCTGGACGCGACCGAGTTCCACCAGCAGCCGGACGCCGTACTCCGCCTTGGTCGTGAAGATCATCGTGCGATAATCCTACCAGTGAGGTCGGATAAGCCCCCCATCCCCGGTTGCGAGAACGGCGTCTGCGGCGCGGACGTGCCCCCGCTCATCGGCAGCGTGCTCACAGGCGTGGGCATGACGGTCGCGCAGGCCGCGACCGCGCTGGAGCGTGGCGAGCGGGTCGCGCTGACGGACGTGCAGGAGCGCATCGTGCACGAGTGGGCCGCGGCGCGGCTGTAGCCGCAAGGCCCTGGGCCCCGGGCCGCCGGGCACCTGGGCGAGGCACCATGACGGTACGCTGGCGCTCCGCCTAGCGCCACGTGCACGCCAAGACCACAGACCCTCTCGTCGGCCGTGACCGGGTTCTCCCCCGGCTTGAGCAGGCCCTGTCCACTGGACGGGGTGTCCTCATCGTCGGCGAGCCCGGCGTTGGCAAGACCGCACTCGCGCGTGCCGGCGCACACGCTGCCGGGCGTAGGCGCGTGTGGGAGGGAGGCGGCATTGCAACGCTGAACTGGATGAGCTACCTGCCGTTCAAGCGGGCGCTCGGTCTCCCCCTCCCGAGCGGCGACGCCGTCATCGTCGCCAACTTCCTGATCGATCACGCCGAAGACGGGGCCTTCATCGTCGACGACCTGCAATGGGTCGACCACGACACGGTCACGGTCACCATGATGCTCGCCGGACGCGCACCCGTCATCGCCGCCACCCGACCTGTCCCCCGCGGCCACGACGTCCGAGAACGGCTCGCGGGAGCCGGGTTCGACGTCATCGACCTCGCACCGCTCGACGAGCGCGACGCCGCGACCCTCGCCCGAGATCTCAACCCGTCGCTGACCGGACCGAGCGCACAGTCGGTCGCACGACGCGCCGGCGGCAACCCGCTGCTCATCCAGGGTCTCGCCCACGCCGGAGAGAACACCACCGAGCTCTCGCTCGCTCTCCGCGCGCGACTCACCGAGCTGACACGGACCTCTCGCGACGCGCTCCATCTCATCGCCGTCCTCGAACGCCCGACGAAGCTGCAGATCGCCCCTGACGATCTGGGTCAACTGCTGGACATGGGACTCGTCGCCGAGACCCACGACGGCATCCAGGTCCGGCATGCGCTGATCGCCGCCGCCGTCCTGGGCGGCTTGTCCAACGACCACATTCGGGCGCTGCACAGCGCGGTCGCGCGCCGCGTCGACGATCCCGGCGAGGCCGCCCGGCACCTCGCCGCGGCGGGCGACCGATCCCAAGCGCGGGTGCTCGCGCTGAAGGCGGCCGGGATAGCCACTCGCGAGGTCGAACAGGCCCGCCTCACTGCGCTGGCCGCGACATGTCTCGACGGTCCCGACCGTGACCGTGAGCTGATCACCGCCATCACCCGCCTCGCCGCGCTCGGCGACTTTCCTTCGGTCAGCGACCTCACGCAACACGTCGCGTCAGATAGCCCCCACCGACCTGAAGCCCTCCGTCTTCGCGCACGCGGGCTTTTCGAGACCCACGACCCTGAAGGCGCCGACACCGCGCTCGCCTCAGGACTGGCCGTCGCTGACCAGCTCGGCGATGACGCCGCCCGAGCCCGCCTGGGCATCACCGCCGGATATCACAGCCTGTGGTCTGCCCGACGCGCCGACTCGGCAGCTCTCATCGACCAGGCCAAGCGCCTGGAGGTCGCAGACGCCGAGATGTGTGTCCAAGCGGGAGCGTCATTCGCGGTGTCGGATCAGCATGAAGCGATGCGGCTGGCCCGCCAGGGGCGAGAGCTCGCGGCGATCGAGGGCAACGTGTGGGCCGAGCAGGAGTCCTGGACGGTGGAGGCCACGGCACTCAACAACCTCGGCCGCGGCCGCGACGCGCTCGAGACGACCCGCCGCGGCGCGGCGGAACTCCAGGCCAAGGGCCACGGTGCGGCCGCGGCGCGTTGTCGCGCGACCCTTGCCGACCTCCTCGCGTGGGAGTGCGACTACGCCGGCGCACTGGAACTCACGGACGAGTTGCTTGCCCGCCCAAGCCTCACAGCCGGCGCCTGGGACACCGCCGTCTGGAGCCGCGCCCTGGCCCTGAGTGACATCGGTGAAACGCAGGCAGCGGACGCCCTCTTCGCCCAGCTTGTGGGGCGGGTCCAAGCCGACGGAGCCCTGACCGTCATGTGGACTCGAGCGGAGGCACTGCTCGCCAGGGGCGACGCCGCGTCAGCCTTGCCGGTGGCCCGGACGGCGCTGGAGCTGGCGAACCCGTGGCGCGCGTTCATCCCGCAGGTGGCGGCCTTGATCTCCCGCGCACAGTGGGAACTCGACCTTCCGGTGTCACGGTACGACGACCTTCCGCGGATGAGCGTTTGTGTTGAGCACGTCGAAGAAGCGGAAGGGCTCTTCGCCCTGCAGTCAGGTGACCCCGCAGCGGCTGTCTGCGCCTTCCAGGAGGCGCTGCGACATGCCAGCCGACGTCGGTTCGTCTTGCGCTTCCGCCTCGGCCTCGCCGAAGCCCTCGAACGCGTCGACCCAGACGCTGCCACCGTCCAGTTCGACGCGCTCGTCAGCGAACTCCGCGATGTCGGTTGGCACGTCCTGCACGACCGCGTCGCACCCCTGCTCGACGCCCGCCCCGGCACCAGGCGGCTGCGCGCGCTGACGACACACGCCGGGGCGGCGATCACCCACCGCGAGCACGACGCGCTCACCCTCGTCGCAGACGGCCTCACCAGCCGAAGCATCGCCGAACGTCTGGGGATCACCCAGGCCACGGTGGAATCCCACATCCGCTCAGCCATGCGAAAGCTTGGAGCACGCACCCGAGCTGAGGCGGCAGCCCTCGTCCGAGCGGGGACCGACACGTGACGCGCTACGTGCTTGCTCCGGGGCGCGCCGCCGCAGAGCGCCTGGCTGATGCCCTACGCGGGGACGGCTGGCACGTCCATTCCGGGCTCGATGAGCCCACGACGGGCTGGCGGCTGGACCGCGGTCGCCATGTCTGTGTCTCCGAGGTCAAGGATCGTCAGATGGTGGAGGCTGCACTGCTGCTCGCCGTCCGAGGCGCAGGCATCGTCGCGTGGACGGAGTCGCGCGAGCACGCGGCAGAGCTGTACGACGGCCTCTCACGCCTGGGTCAAGTGGAGCTCGTCAGCGCGGATGCGCGGCCCACCGACGGTCTCGCGCCAGACCAGCTGCGTATGCTCGAGCTCCTCGCGGAGGGTGCGACGCAGGTCGAAGTCGCCGACCACCTCGGATGGTCGCGCCGCACGGTCGCCCGCCGGCTGGCGGAGGCGCGACACACCCTCGGCGCGCAGTCCACCGCACAGGCGGTCGTGGTCTGGCGCCGGCAGTCGGTTGCAGACGACTGATCTCGATCTGCGGCGACCACCGCTACGCTCGCGCCGAACCGCCACCACCGTGACGTCGCTGTCGACAGATCCCCTCATCGGGCGTGACCGTGAGGTCGCACGCGTGGCGCAGGCCGTCACCGCGAGCACGCCGCTGCTGATCATCGGCCAGCCCGGTGTCGGGAAAACCGCCCTTGCCCGCGCCGGAGTTCGCGCCTCGGGCATCGCGCCCGTGTGGGAAGGCGGCGGCATTGCCACCCTCGACTGGGTCAGCTATTTACCCTACCGACGGGCCCTTGGTCTTCCCCTGCCCGACGGAGACGCCACCGTCGTTGCAGACTTCATCGCCGACCACACGGGTCACGGCGTGTTCGTCATCGACGATCTCCAGTGGGTAGACCATGACACGGTCAGCGCGACCGCGTTCCTCGCCGAACGGGTGCCTGTCATCGCGATCTCCCGCCCGCTTCCGCACGGGGACGACATCCGTGCGCGGCTCGCCGAGGCTCGCTTCGATGTTATCGAGCTCACGCCGCTGGCCGAACGCGACGGAGCACGCCTCGCTGTCGCGCAGAACCCGTCACTCACACCCGCCGATGCGCGCGCCGTCGCCAAACGGGCCAGCGGCAACCCGCTGCTGATCTAAGGCCTCGCGCACGCGAAGGAGGACACCGCGGAACTGGCCCTGGCCCTCCGCGCCCGCCTCAATGAACTCTCCCCGGCCGCCCGGAAGGCGCTCCATCGGGTTGCGGTTCTGGAACGCCCGGCACTTCTGCAGATTGCCCCGGATGACCTGCGTCAGCTCGTCGACATGGGGCTCGTCATTGAAACCCGCGAGGGTGTGCAGGTCCGCCACGATCTGATCGCTCGCGCCGTGCTCGAGAATGTCTCGCCGGTGCAGCTTCGCGAGCTGCACCGCATCGTCGCGCAGCGCATCGATGCCCCAGGCGAAGCCGCTCGCCATTGGGCCGCGGCCGGTGAGCGCGCGAGAGCCCGCGAGCTCGCCCTCGAGGCGGCACAGACGGCGGAGCGTGACGTCGAGCGCACCCGGTGCGCCGCCCTCGCCGCGCAGTGCTTGGACGGCCCTGAGCGTGAAAGAGAGCTCGTCGTCGCCATGCAGCGTCTGGCGAACCTCGGCGACTTCACGACCGTGCTGGACCTCAGTCATGACGTGCCTGAGGGCAGTCCGTCAGAACCTGAAGCGCTCCGGCTTCGTGGACGCGCGCTGTTCGATGCGCAGCATTCCGAGGAGGCCGCGGTCGCACTCGCCGCGGCCCGCTCATCGGCACGACGACTTGGTGACGAAGGGGCAGAGCTGCGCGCCCGGATCACCACCGCGTTCCACAACGTGTGGTCCATGGCGGTCGATGACTCACCCCTGGCTTGGATTCAGCGCGCCGAGGAGTTGGGGGCGGCAGATGCGGAGATGTACGTCTTCGTCGCGGCAGCGGTCATGTTCGGCAACGAGCGCGCAGCGGTCGCACTCGCACGGCGTGCACGGGAGGCGGCCGTCCGTGAAAGCAACCCCTGGGCCGAACAGGAGTCGTGGGCAGTCGAGGCGCTCGGCCTGAACAACCTGGGGCGATGGCCGGAGGCGCTCGAAACCGCACGTCGCGGCGAAGCCGAACTGGCGGCCAGGGGCCAGCACCTCCACCTCGCGCGCATCCGCATCGCGCGCGCTGACCAGATGGCTTGGGACTGTAACTTCGAGGTCGCCCTGGAACTCACCACGGAGTTGCTCGCGCGTCCTGCCCGCCTGGGCAGCAACTGGGACATCGCGGTCTGGAGTCGCGCGATCTCCTTGCACGAAACAGGGCGCACCGCCGAGGGAGAGGCCCTACTCGCCGAACTCGACGGACGTGTGCTGCCCGACGGCGAGTACAACGGGAGATGGATGCACGCCGAGATGCTGCTCTCCCGCGGAGACGGATGGGGCGCCGTCACCCTCGCCGAATGCGCAAAACGCGCAGCACCGAACCCCCGCCTGGTCCTCCAGGTAGACGCGACAATCGCGCGCGCCCAATGGGAATGCGACCTCCCTGTCGTCGCCCTCGAACCAGGACCGCGCTATCCGCCCGACGAGGAACACGTCGCCGAGATCACCGGCCTCGCCGCGCTCCAAGCCGGCGACCCGACCGGTGCGCTCGCAGCGTTCCGCCACGCCCAGGAGACGGGGACCTGGCGACGCCATCAGGTGCGGTATCGCCTCGGGCATTTCGAGGCGCTCGACCTCCTCGACCCCGATCGCGCGACAGCCCAACTCGAGGAGCTGGTCCGCGACCTGCGCGAGATCGGCTGGGTCCCGCTGCTGCAGCGCGTCGAGCCGCTGCTGCACGCGACGCCCGGCGGACGCCGGCTGCGCGCCAACCCGCCAGTGAAGACCGACACGCTGACGCAGCGCGAGCACGAGACGCTGACGCTCGTCGCCGACGGCCTCACCACCCGTCAGATCGCCGACCGCCTCCCGCCACGGTCGAGAGCCACATCCGCTCCGCCATGCGGCGGCTGGGGGCGAAGACACGGGCCGAGGCAGCGGGTGCAGTCGGCATGCACCCGCCGGTGGAATAGCGGCCCGACGCAGGCATGCGCCGCGCCGCGTCACGCAGTTGGCGCAGATTGATGATGCGGCGCCCAGGTCGTGAACGGGAAGCTGCGGCGCACGATGGATCTCGCTCCACCCCTGACAACCGACGACGATCTCGCGCCCGCCCGCGAGAACGAGGCGGCGCCGTGGGCACCGCAGCTTGCGATGCGCCTCGACGCGCATGTCGATGACCTCGTCGAGATGGTCGAAGACCTCCTCGCGACGGTGCAGACCCTCACGGGACACGCCGATGACCTTCTCGCACCGCGTGCGCGCCGTCGGCTCGACGACAACCTGCAGGGAATCGCGGGCGTGGCCGCCCAGCTCTGGCTCGGCCCGCCCGACGACGACGAGTAGCCGTTCCTCAGCGGGTCAGGCCGCGACCCGGTCCCGCTCCGGCCGCACCACGCGCCGCAGCGACCGCCGCGACACCTCGGCCGGAGCCTGCGGCGCCCCGGCATGGCTGCGACGCGCGTGCTCCCGCGCCACGTGCGCCCGCACGACGTGGAACTCCTCGGTCGGCAGCTCGTAGAGGTTCGCCCCGCCGACGACCGGCTCGCCCTCGACGTGCGGGACGTCTTCGGCCCCGCTCTCCGCCAGCCGCACCACGCACAGCAGCGCGAACGCGCAGAGCGCACCGGCGAGCGCGTTCCCCGCCGCGAGCAGCCCGGCGTGGAGCCCCACGAGATTGACGTAGCCCATGACGGCGTTCACCGACACGCCGACCGACCAGCCGGCGGCCGACTGCCCTTTCGAGCTGCCGGTGACCAGCATGGAGACGATCTGCGGGATCACGCCGAAGAGTCCGGCGATGACGGCGAAGGTGGAGAGAATCTGGATGAGCATCGTGCGTACCGGGGTGGATCGAGGTTCGGGGTGCGCTCGACCGCGGCGCGTCGTGCGCCGGGACGAGAGGTGAATGAGCGAGCAGAAAGGGCCGCTCGACGAGGCTCTGCGGTGCAGAGCGATTCGGGCGGCCCATGGCTGGGAGCTGGCCTCGCACTCCCAGTGGGTCTTACGTGTCGCGTGGGCTTGGATATCCCCCGCGGAGGCCGGTCTGTTCTCCGAGTATCGGACATCCACGAGCGAACTCGACCCTCCTGTGACCACGTGCACACGACCGGCGGTGGCGCACGGGGCCCGCACCTGTATACAGCGGGCCTCGACCGGGTGTCGAAGCGGGCTGCCCGCATGTCCTACCGGCGGGATGTGGGCGGCGCCACGCGGTCACCGTAGGCTGCTGCCCACCGATGGACACCGAACTGCATACACCCTCCGAGGCGCTCGCGCAGTCCGTGGCGCGACTCGCAGCCGCCCGTCCCGTCGTGGTCGACGTCCTCCCCGCGCGTGAGGTGACCGACCACCATGCCGCCGGCGGGGTCTCGCACGCCGGGCCGCCGATCACGCCCTCGCGCATGTGCCCGCCGATGCGTGCGGCGCTCGGCGCCGCGCTGACCCTCGAGGGTGTGGCGGGAACACCGGAGGAGGCCATCGCGCTGGTCGAGTCGGGCGACATCCCCCTGGTCCCGAACCACGGGATCGGCGGCGTCGGCCCGATGTCCGGGATCGTCACCGGGTCGATGCCCGTGTGGGTGACCCGCGACGAGGCGACCGGCAAGACCGCCTGGGCGCCGCTGAACGAGGGCTCGGGCCGGGTGCTGCGCTACGGGGCCGACGGGCCCGACGTGCTCGAGCGCCTGGCCTGGATGCGCGACACCCTCGCCCCCGCGCTGCGCGTGGCCCTGGACCGCACCGGCCCGCTCGACCTCCTCGACCTGCACGTGCGGTCGCTCACCGACGGGGACGAGGCCCACCACCGCACCGAGTCGGGCACCGCGCTGTCGCTCGTCAAGCTCGCGCCCGGCCTGGAGGACGCCGACCCAGCCGTGCCCCGCTTCATCGCGACCAACGGCCAGTGGTTCCTGAACCTCGCGATGGTCTTCAGCAAGCTTGCGCTGGACTGTGCCCGCGACGTCGAGGGCTCGCCGCTGCTGACCGCGATCGCGCGCAACGGCGTCGAGGTCGGCATCCAGGTGTCGGGCACCGGCGACCAGTGGTTCGTCGGCCCGGCCGCGATGCCGGGTCCGGCGCGGCTGTTCGCCGGGTACTCCGAGGCCGACATGAACCGCGACCTCGGAGACTCCGCGATCGTCGAGACCTACGGCCTGGGCGCGATCGCCGTCGCAGCGTCACCCGAGGCGGCCTTCAACTGCGGGCTCGACCCCGAGGACCGCGAGGCGATCACCACCGAGCTGCGGCAGATCGCGGCGGGCGAGTCCCCGGACATCCTGCTGCCCAACGGTCGCGGCGCGATCCTCGGCATCGACGCGCTCGCCGTGGCGCGCACGCGCATCTCCCCGCCCGTGCACACCGGCATCGCCCACGTCCAGCCCGGTGTCGGGCAGATCGGCGCCGGCATCACGCACCCCCCGATCGAGGCGTTCGACGAGTTCGCCGCCCTCGTCTCGCCGGCCGTGGCGTGAGCGCCGATTCGGTCCGCACGCGCCTGCTGGCCGGCCGCGGCGACGGGACCGACGGCGCGCGCTCGGCGGCCGACCGCGTCCACGACGAATTGCGACGCGAACTGCTCGCCGGGCGGCTGCCGTACGGCCAGCGCCTGGTCGAGGAGCACCTCGCCGAGCAGTTCTCCACGAGCCGGACCCCCGTGCGCGAGGCGCTGCGCCGCCTGGAGAGCGACGGGCACATCGTCCGGGACCCGGCCGGCGGCGTGCGGCCGAACCCACCCCGCGTGTCATCCATGCGCGACGTCTACGCGGTGCGCTTCGTCCTCGAGGATCTCGTCGTGACCCTGGCAGCGCGCGGCGGCGAGCGGGCCGACCGCGCGGAGTTGCTGCGGCTGCGCGAGGACTGGATCGAGCTGCGCGACGACTGGCCGGCGCTCCGCGACCGCATCGAGTGGCCGGACTTCGTCCACGCCGACGAGAGCTTCCACCTGGGCCTGGCCCGCGCGTCGGGGAACCGGGCCGCGGTGCGCTACCTGCGCGACGTCAACGAGCGCATCCGGGTCCTGCGCATCCACGACTTCACGACCGAGGACCGCATCGACGCGACGATCACCGAGCACCTCGAGATCGTCGAGGCCGCCTGCGCCGGGGAGGTCGCGACGGCCACCGCGCTCATGGCCACGCACGTCGAGGCCAGCGCCGCGGTGGTCGAGCAGCGGGTGGGCGAGCTGCTCGCGCGGATGTTCGAAGCGGGAACCACATGAGCGTCGCGACCGACGCCTTCGCGCAGGCGCTCGGCACCCTGGCCGCGCAGCCGCAGGAGCCGCCGGACCGGCCGCCGGCGTACGACGTCTTCGGCGCGAAGCAGGCGCAGGGCGCGACGGGCACGACGCTCGCCGACCTCCCGGCCACCGGGAGGATCGCCGCGCTCACCTCGGCCCTGCGCGCGGGGAAGACGACCAGCGAGCGGCTCGTGCGCGAGGCCCTGGACCTGATCGCCGCCGAGAACGACGAGCTGACCGCGTTCGTGGAGGTCCATGCCGCCGAGGCGCTCGCCGTGGCGGCCGAGCGCGACACCCAGCTCGCGACCGGCACGGTGCTCGGCCCACTCCACGGGCTGCCCATCTCGGTGAAGGACGTCATCGACGTCGGTGGCATGACGACGCGTTGCGGCTCGGACGCCTACGAGGAGCACCCGGCCGACGACGCGGCGGCCGTCGCGCTGCTGCGCGCGGCCGGGGCGATCGTCCTCGGCAAGACCGCCACGCACGAGTTCGCGCTCGGCGTGACGAGCCCGCAGTCGCGCAACCCGCACGACCGCACCCGCATCCCGGGCGGCTCGTCCGGCGGGTCGGCCGTCGCCGTGACGACGGGCATGAGCGTCGTCTCGCTGGGCACCGACACCCGCGCGTCGATCCGCGTCCCGGCGGCGTTGTGCGGCATCGTCGGGATGCGCCCGACCTACGGGACGTCGCCGACCGCCGGCATGGTCCCGCTCTCCTGGACCATGGACACGACGGCGCTCCTCGCGCCCACGGTCGCCGATGTCGCCGTCGCGATGGACGTCATCCGCCCGACGGTCGACCCCGTAGCCGGTGCCGTCGACGCGCCCGTCGACACCCTGCGCGTGGGGATCCCGCGCGCCGCGTGGGAGGACGTCACCCCGGTCGTCGACGCCGCCGTCGAGGGCGCGCTGGCCCGGCTCGCGGGTCTCGTCGCCGACGTCGGCGAGCTGCGCCGGCCCGACGCCGCCGACTTCGCCGCCGGCAACGCGCTCGGCCTCATCGTCTCGCGGTCCGAGGCCGCAGCGTTTCACCGCGCCGCGGGCCTCGACCGATCCCGGTACTGGGACGAAGTCCGCGACCAGCTCGACGCGGCAGACGGCGTGCTCGCCATCGACTACATCGACGCCCAGCGGTCCCGTGCCGCGCTGCACGACGAGATGCGCGGCGTCTTCGAGCTCGCCGACGTGCTCGCCATGCCGACCACGCCGGTGCAGGCGCCGCCGGCCGAGGACGCCGAGGACTACCTGACCGTCCTGTCGCGCAACGCGATCCTGTGGAGCTTCGTCGGGTTCCCGGCGATCTCCATCCCCTGCCCGGTTCCCGACGGCGAGCTCCCGGTGGGGCTCCAGCTCGTGGCCGCGCCGGGCGGAGAGGCGACGCTCATCGCGCTGGCGGCCGCGCTGACCTCGTAGCCGCGTCGAGCAAGGCGAGCGCGCGGACGGCGTCCATCGGGTCGACCGGCATCGCGCCCTCGCCGCGCAGTGCCGTCGCGACCTGCGCGTAGAAGCGCGGGTAGGCGCCGCGTTCGGTCTCGACCGGGCGCGTGTCGTCGCCGGCGACGAGCAGCCCGGGCGGCCCCGCGCCCCAGTCCGGATCGGTCGGCGAGCCGCCAGCCCGCAGGGCGTCCTCCTGGCCGTCCAGCCCCTCCTTGACGTACGCGGCGCGCTCGCCGAGCACGCGCATCCGCGGCGCGAGGTGCGGGGACACGGCGCTCATCCACAGGTGGGAGCGAACCCCGGAGGCGTGGGTGATCGCGACGAACGCGTCGTCCTCGA
Source organism: Solirubrobacteraceae bacterium (assembly GCA_016463765.1). Lineage (GTDB taxonomy): Bacteria > Actinomycetota > Thermoleophilia > Solirubrobacterales > Solirubrobacteraceae > Svornostia. Next base: position 33,060 of record JAEMQS010000006.1, read on the forward strand.
CCCGCGCGGCGGCGCGCCGGACGTCGAGCTCGCCGTAGACGTGGGTGGCGGGACCGAACAGCAGGAGCGCCTGGTCGACGAGGTGGCTGCCGAGGTCGAGCAGCACGCCCCCGCCCTCCGCCGGATCGGCCAGCTCGCGCCACCCGGGCTTGGGCTGCGGGCGCCAGCGCTCGAAACGCGACTCGAAGCGGTGCACCGCGCCGAGCTCGCCCGACAACAGCAGGCGCTGGACCGTGAGCAGGTCGCCGTCCCAGCGCCGGTTCTGGAAGACGGTGAGCGGGACGCCGGCCGCGCGCGCCTGCGCAACGACCGCCCGCGCCTCGTCGGCCGTGGCGGCGAGCGGCTTGTCGACGACGACAGGCAGGCCCGCCGCGATCGCGCCCTGCGCCAGTGGGACGTGCGCGCGATTCGGGGCGGCGACGACGACGAGATCGAACCGCTCGCGCGCGGCCCACACCTCGTCGGCGGAGCCGAGCAGCTCGGCTTCCGCATGCTCGGCGTGGGCCTGGGCCCGGCGCGTGTCGTCTGAGGTGACGATCGCTGCGAGCCGGAGACCCGGTTCGGCAGCGATCAGCGGCGCGTGGAACACGGCACCCGCGAGGCCGTAACCGATGAGCGCGACCCGAGCGGTCATCAGCGAAGCGTACGCTCCTCGGCATGGAGACCCGACTGCTCATCGGCGGCGAGCTCGTCTCGGGCGGCGGCCCGGCCCTCACCGTCGAGAACCCGGCCACCGAGGCGGAGATCGCCACCCTCGCCACCGCGAGCACCGAGCAGGTCGGCGCCGCGGTCGCCGCCGCCCGCCGCGCCCAGCGCGCGTGGGGTGTCGAGCTCAGCGCCGCCGACCGGGCCGAGGCGCTGCACGAGGTCGCAAACGGGCTGCGCGCCCGCACCGAGGAGCTGGCGCAGCTCATGACGGCCGAGGGCGGCAAGCCGCTGCTCGAGAATCGCGACGAGGTCGGCTGGACGGCGTCGGCCTTCGACTTCTACGCCGAGCTGGCGCGCGCCGAGGAGGGCCGGGTCATCCCGCCCGTCGAGCGCACCCAGCTCGCCCTGGTCATCCGCGAGCCGCTGGGCGTCGTGGCGTGCATCGTGCCGTGGAACTACCCGCTGCTGCTCCTGGCCTGGAAGCTCGCGCCCGTGCTGGCGGCGGGCAACGCCGCGGTCTGCAAGCCGTCCGAGCTCACGCCGCTGTCGACACTCGCGCTCGCCCCGTTGTTCGAGCACCTGCCGCCGGGCACGGTCAACCTGCTCGCGGGGGCCGGCGAGGTCGGCGAGCACCTCGTCGAGCACGAGGGTGTCGACGGGATCGCGTTCACCGGGTCCGTCGCGACGGGCACGCGGATCGCCGAGCACGCCGCGCGCCGGATGGCGCGGGTGAACCTGGAGCTCGGGGGCAAGGACGCGTTCATCGTGTGCCCGGACGTCGCGGCGGACATCGAGATCGCGGCCCGAGGCGGCGCGTGGGCGGCCTACCTCAACGCCGGCCAGGTCTGCACGTCGGCCGAGCGGTTCTACGTGCATGAGTCGGTGTACGACGACTTCGTCTCCGCGTTCGTGGACCACACGAAGACGCTGCGGGTCGGCGACCCGACCGACGACCAGACCGACATCGGACCGATGATCTCGGCCGGGCAACGAGCCAAGGTGACCGCGCAGGTCGACGCGGCGGTCGCCGCCGGCGCTGAGGTCCTGACCGGTGGCGGTGACGCCGGGCACGCCCGGGGCCACTACCTCGCGCCGGTCGTCGTCGTGGGCGCCGCCACGGAGACCGACCTGCTGCGGGAGGAGACCTTCGGGCCGGTGGCGCCCATCGTCCCGGTGCGCTCGCTCGACGAAGCGATCGACCTGGCGAACTCCACCCCGTTCGGGCTCGGCGCCAACGTCTACACCCGTGACCTGGAGACGATGGTCCGGTGCGCGCGCGAGATCCGCTCGGGCACCGTCTGGATCAACGACCCGCTCACCGACAACGACGCCGGACCGTTCGGCGGCTTCAAGCGCTCGGGCCTCGGGCGCGAGCTCGGGACCGAGGGTCTGCACGCCTTCCAGGAGCCCAAGCATGTCCACATCGAGACGCGCATCGAGGTGAAGGACTGGTGGTACCCGTACGGCGCGTAGTCTGCGGACTGTGAAGGTCATCGTCATCGGCCTCGGTGAGGTCGGCCACCACATCGCCCACACGCTGAGCGCCCAGCGCCACGACGTCACGGTCGTCGACCGCGATCCCGTCCGCGTCGAGGCGGCGCAGGGTGACCTCGATGCCATGGTCGTGGCCGGCAACGGCGCATCACCGAAGTTCCTGCGCGAGCTGGGCGCCGCCGACGCGGACCTGTTGTGCGCCGTCACGCAGAGCGACGAGGCCAACGTCATCGCGGCGCTCGCCGCCGACCAGCTCGGGACGACGCGGACCGTCGCGCGTGTGCGCGACGACGACTACTTCGAGCCCGGGCAGTCCTCCGCCCGCGACGTGCTCGGCATCGACTTCGTCATCCACCCCGAGCGCGCGACCGCCGACGACCTCGCCGAGGCCATCCTGCTGCCCGGCGCTGTGCACGTCGAGCATTTCGCCGAGGGCCGCGTCGCCGTCGCGGAGACGATCCTGACGGACCGCTCCCCGCTCGTCGGCCGCCCGCTCGGCGATCGCCGACGCGTGCGTCCCGAGAAGGTCATCGCGCTGCTGCGCGACGGCAAGGCGGTCCCGGCCGAGCCGTACCACACGCCGAAGGCCGGCGACCACGCGCTGATCGCCGCGGCCCGTGAGGACATCGGCCCCGTCATCGCCCACGCGGCGGGGCACACGGCGAAGGTGCGCGACGTCGTCGTCTTCGGCGGCGGCCGGATCGGCCTCCCGCTCGCCAAGCGCCTCACGCGCCACGAGGGCATCCGCGTCACCGTCATGGAGAGCGACCCGGAGCGCGCGCGGTTCGCCGCCGAGCGCCTGTCTCGCACCACGGTCCTGCATGAGGAGGGCATCAGCAAGGACGTGCTGCTCGCCCAGGGCGTCGACCGGGTCGGCGCCTTCGTCGCGTGTGCGGGCGACGACCGCGCGAACCTGCTCGCGGCGATGCACGCCAAGCAGCTCGGGGCAGGTCTCTGCCTGGCCGTCGTCTCGCGCGAGGAGTTCACCCCGCTCGTCGACGCGCTCGGGATCGACGCCGCCTTCTCCCCCCGCCTCGTCACCGCCGAGGCGATCCTGCGCGCGATGCGCGGCACGAGCGTCGAGAGCGTCTACCTGCTCACCGGGGGCGCCGAGGTCCTGGAGGTCGTCGCCGCCGACGGCTGCAAGGCCGCGGGCCGCACCGTGTCCGACGCGTCGTCCCTCGCGATCACGCGCATCGCTGCGATCGTGCGCGACGGCGAGGTCGTGATCCCCGACCAGGACGACAAGATCCGCGGGGGCGACCGCGTCATCGCCTTCAACGCCCGTGAGGGCGTCGCCGAGGTCCGCCAGGTGTTCGAGGCGGCGTGAGGCTGCGCAGGACCGGCTTCGGGCCGCAGCTGAACTGGCGACTGATCATCCCGATCCTCGCCGGCGTGCTCCTGGCGGTCAGCCTCGGGCTCGGCGTGTGCGCCGTCGCCGCGGCACTCGACGGCGGAGAGGGACTGGTCGCCTTCGCGATCCCGGGCGCGATCGCGCTGCCCGTCTCCCTGCTCGCGCTGCGCTCGGCTCGTCTGCTGCGATCCATGCCGCTGCGTCCGCGGGACGGGTTCTTCGCGGTCACGATGGCGTGGGTGCTTGCCGCGGCGGTCGGCATGGCCCCGTTCCTGCTCTACGGGACGTTCGACCGGCCGGTGGACGCGTTCTTCGAGAGCATGGCCGGCTTCACCACGACCGGGGCGACGCTCATCGACGACGTCGAGGCCCAACCCGACGCGATCCTGCTGTGGCGCAGCCTGAGCCAGTGGCTCGGCGGCGTCGGCATCGTCGTCCTCGTCGTCGCGATCGCCCCGGCGACGGGCCTCGCGACGAAGCTGTTCGCCGCAGAGACCTCGCGGCTGACCGACCGGCTCACCCCCAGGATCGCGGACACCGCGAAGATCATCTGGGGCATCTACCTCGTGCTGACCACCGGCGCGCTCGTCGCCTACATGGCCGCGGGGATGGGGCCCTTCGACGCGCTGAACCACGGGATGACCACCGTCGCGACCGGCGGCTTCTCCACGAAGACCGCGTCGCTCGGGGCGTTCGACTCGACCGCGATCGAGATCGTCGCCATCGTCTTCATGCTCGCGGGCGGCGTGAACTTCGCCTTCTACTGGCGCGCCATCCGCGGGCGCGACATCTGGCCCCAGGCGGCCGAGGTGCGCGCCTACCTGCTCATCGTCACCGCCGCGACGGCCCTCCTGACGCTGACCCTCGTCCTCGCGCAGAACGAGACCCGGAGCCTCGGCCTGGAGATCCGCGACGCGGCGTTCAGCGCGACGAGCATCATGACCTCCACGGGCTACACGACCGCGGACTTCGCCGAGTGGAACGACACCGCCCTGCTCATCCTGCTCGGCCTGATGTTCGTCGGCGGGTGCGCCGGCTCGACCTCGGGTGGCATGAAGGTCATCCGGATCATGCTGCTCGGCAAGACCGCGTCGCAGGAGGTCCAGCGTCAGCTGCAGCCCCGCGCGGTGCAGGTCCTCCGGACGCGGCGCCGGGTGTTCGGCGAGGACGTCCGCCGTGCCGTCCTGGGGCTGTTCCTGCTCTACATGGCGCTGACCGCCGCGACCGCGCTGGCCCTGCTGGTGTGCGGCATGGACCTGCTGAGCGCGACGTCGGGCGCGGCGGCCACGGTGAACATCGTCGGGCCCGCGTTCGGCGACCTCGGGGCATCGGACAACTACGCCGCGCTCCCGGACGCGGCACGCTGGCTGCTGAGCGTCGTGATGCTCGCCGGCCGCCTGGAGATCTTCACCGTGCTCGTGCTGCTCACGCCCGCCTTCTGGCGGCCGAGCATCGCCTAGGTCATCTAACAGCGGCCGACACGGCCCTTGAACGGCAGGCGCACGATGGTCCGCGCCGCGTTGTTGGCCTCGTTGCTCTCGACGAAGTGGTTGTACGGGTCCGCGATGTGCCACAGGGCGAAGCACCCGCGCAGGCCGGTCACGTCGATCCACTGCTCGTGGTAGCTGGCCGGGTAGATGTCCGCCCAGCCGACCGACGTGCCGAGCTCGACACGCTGGCGGGACTCGTCCTGGCTGCATCCCGGGTTCACCCGCTTGCGCGGCGACCGCGCCGACGGATGGGTGCGCCGCAGGTCCCGGAAGCAGTAGACGACCTTCGGCCCGACGCGCACACGCCGCCGGTTCTCGCCGACGGTCCACAGCTCGAAGCGCGCGGCATCCTCGAACTTCCAGTAGTGGCCCTGCCCCGGGATGGCCTTCCAGACGATCCGCCCGTTGTTCGTCGGCCGGGTCACCTGCCCGTTGGCGGTGTAGATGATCTGCCGCGCGCGCATCGAGGTCTTCCCGATCCGCCACCCGTACATCTTCAGCGGCCCGCGGCCGAGCGAGTAGATCGAATTCGCGGCGCGCAGCACCGTGCGCTTGCCGCGCTTGTCGATCTCGAGGTCGTACGGCTCCTCCATCACGAGATCGGGGCAGCGGTACGCGGGCTGCGCACAGATCGGATCGGGGGCGGGAGCCGACACGCCGGGGACGATGGCGGTGGCGGCGGCAACGGCGACGACGGAGGACAGCACGGCCGGGGGAAGGCTAGATCATCACCGGCACGGCTCCGGCGCCAACACGTCACGGTCGTGACCATCCGGTGATCGAACCTGGACAGTCGACCAAGTTCAGGAGTAGCGTGCGCAGGCATGACGAGCCCCATGACCCGCCGGAGGTTCGTGCGCGGTGCCGCCGTCGGCGCCGGGCTCGTGATCCTCGGTGACCCCCTCCTGGCGCGCGCCCAGCGCGCGACCGACATCGCCTTCACGCAGGGCGTCGCCTCGGGCGAGCCCGCGCAGCGCGGGATCACGCTCTGGACCAAGCTCGACGGGCTGGAGACCGCGAGCCGGCTGACGCTCGAGGTCAGCGCCGATCCGGGGTTCGGGTCGACCCTGCTGGCGACCGAGGTCCTCGCGGACCCCGCGCAGGGCGGGTCGGCGCGCACGCGCCTGGAAGGCGGCCCCCTGCAGCCCGGCGAGCAGTACTTCTACCGCTTCACGACCGGGTCTCAGGACTCCCCTGTGGGCCGCTTCCGGACGACGCGCCCGGCCGACAGCGCCGAGCCGGTGAAGGTCGCGTTCTTCAGCTGCCAGGAGTACATCGCGGGCTACTACTACGCCCATCGCGACCTGGCCGAGCAGGACGACATCGACCTCGTCGTCTGTCTGGGCGACTACATCTACGAGAAGGGCTTCGCGGGGACCGCCTCGGTGTCGAGGCCCGTCCGCAGGGACGAGTCGGCGCCGGAGACCGGCGAGACCGAGACGCTCGACGAGTACCGCGCGAAGTACGCCCTCTACCACTCGGACCCGCTCCTGCTCGAGGTCCGGCGCAAGTTCCCCCTCGTCGCCATCTGGGACGACCACGAGGTCGAGGACAACTACGCAGGCACGTTCAAGGGCGGCGCCGCGGAGAAGCGCCGCCTCGCGTTCGGCGACCGGCGCCAGAACGGGTACCAGGCGCACTACGAGGCCATGCCGCGCGTCCGCGCCGCCGGCGAGCGCGACCGCACGTATGGGTCGATCAACCTCGGCGCGGCGGAGGTCTTCCTCCTCGACACCCGTCAGTACCGCACGAACCAGCCGTGCGACCCGACCGACAGCGCGCTCGCGCCGTTCTGCGGACCGTGGGAGTACAACCGCGGGTTCCGCACGCTGCTGGGCGCGCAGCAGAAGCAGTGGCTGAAGGACCGCCTGGTCGCGACCCCGGCGCCGTGGAAGCTCATCGGCAACCAGGTGATGATGATGTCCCTGGACTCCACGCCCGGCTGGCCGCTGAACCCTGACGCGTGGGACGGATACGGCGCCGAGCGCGCCGAGCTGATCGACCACATGGTCCGCAACGGCGTCGAGGACGTCTCGTTCATCACCGGGGACATTCACACGTTCTTCGCGGGATCCGTGAGCCGGACCGGGCGGGCGAAGAACTCCGTCGCCGGCCGCACGGACGGAGCGCGGGCCACGGAGTTCGTCTGCGGCTCGATCACCTCCCCCGGGATCGTCGACCGCCTGGCGTCCCGCGAACGGGAGCGGCGCGCCGCCGCGGCGCCCATCGACGGCCTCGTCCTGAACGTCAACCGCCACATCGCGTACTCGAACCAGGCCTACAAGGGCTACGGACTCGTCACCGCGAGCCCGACGGAGCTCACCGTCGACTACCGGGCCGTCCGGGACACCCGCAGTCTGCAGAACACGGCGTCGTTCCTGCTCGCCCGCTTCCGGGTCGCGCGCGGTGTCGCGGCGGTGGAGCGCACGTACTCGGCGTACCCGCTCGCGCCGCGCGGATCGGGCCCCCTGCCGCCCAGCCTGTCGCCCACGGCGGCGATCTGAGCGGCGACTCTCACCCTCAGGTCGAGGGTGAGATGTTCTCCGGCTGAGGGGCCGCCATGAGCCGCATGACGTGGATGTGCAGGCCCCCTGGGGCGAAGACGTCGGCCGAGCACTGCACCGGCCGCCCATCCGGCAGGTGCATGACCTCCATGAGCTCGAGGACGGCCGTCGGCTCGGTGATGTCGAGTGCCGCGGAAGCGGGATCGTCGCCCCCGAGCAGCCGCGGTCGCACGTGGGTCTTCGCAAAGGCCACGGGGACCCCGAACTCCGGCAGCAGGTCGAGCACCATGCGGCCCTGCTCCAGACCGGCGGCGATCTTCGCCGCGTCGGGCAGCGAGATGGACGGGTGCAGGACGTCGCGCATGAACGCGACGGGCTCGCCGTCGGCCACGAGCGTGCGCTCGACGGTGGTCGCACGCGCACCCGGCTCGAGTTCCAGCGCCACCGCCGCGTCCCGCGGCGCGTCGCCGTGCTCGATCCGCAGCGCGCGGACCGCGAGCTCGATGCCCTGGCGCTCGGCGAGCAGCGCGTAGGACTCCAGGACCTCGAGCCCGTCGCTGAAGCCGCGCCGCCGGGCGATCGACCCGACGTAGGTCCCGCTCCCCTGCCGGCGGACGACCTCCCCGGTCTCCTCCAGGCGTGAGAGCGCCGCGCGCAGCGTGCCCCGCGAGACCCCGAGCATCGCGGCGAGGTCGTGCTCGGGCGGGAGCCGGTCGCCCGCGCGATGGCGGCCGGGCGACAGCCACTGCCGCAGCGCCTGCTCTGCGTGATCGACGAGCGGGCGGTGCTCGGTGGTCGCCATGCGCACCAGTGTACGAACCTGTTCGTCCACCGGGACTGGACCGAATGCAGGAAATCTCGCCACGCGCTCGTCCCAGTGAACAAATTCGTCTACTGTGCCGCGGCACCGTGTCGTTCGTCCTGGAATGCCCCCACTGCGGACCCCGCGAGGTCACCGACTTCCGGTTCGGGGGTGAGGTCCGCCCCGGGGACGACGGGGGCCGGCCGGACGCCGCGGCCCTCACGCGCACGCTGTACCTGCGGGCCAACGTCGACGGGGTCCAGCGCGAGTGGTGGCAGCACCGCTCGGGCTGCGGCGCCTGGTTCCGGGCCGAGCGGGACACCGGGACGAACCGCGTCCTGCGGACCGCCGCCGCCGAGGTCGCGTGGTGAAGGGGAGACTGCCGTACAACGTCGGCGGCGCGCGGATCGACCGCTCGCGCGTGCTCCGGTTCACCTTCGACGGCAAGGTCGTCGAGGCCCATCCCGGCGACACGGTCGGCTCCGCACTGCATGCGGCCGGCCAGACCACGCTGTCGCGCTCCTTCAAGTACCACCGCCCCCGCGGGCTGCTGTGCTGCGCGGGGCAGTGCCCGAACTGCCTGGTCGACGTCGACGGGAGCCCGGGCGTGCGGGCGTGCACCGAGCCGGTCCGCGAGGGCATGACGGTGACGCCGCAGAACGCGTGGCCGTCCCTGGGCTTCGACGCGCTGCGCGCGGTCGACCGCGTCGGCGGACCGTTCACCCCGCCCGGCTTCTACTACAAGATGCTCATCCGCCCGCGGGCCGCATGGCGGCTGGCCGAGCCGATGATCCGCCGCGTCGCGGGGCTCGGGCGCCTCGACCCAGGCGCGACCGAGCGGCGCTGGCGCACCGACTACCGCCGGCGGCACTGCGACGTTCTGGTCGTCGGCGGCGGCATCGCCGGGCTGGCCGCCGCCGTCCGGGCGGCTGAGCTCGGCGCCGATGTCGTGCTGGCCGACGACGGGCCGGAACCGGGTGGCCGCTGCCTGGCCGAGGGCGACGGCGCGCGGGTCGCCGCGCTGGCCGAGCGAGCGAGCGCCGCGGGCGTCGAGCTGCTCCAGGGCGCCAGCGCGCTGGGGTTCTTCGACGGCCTCGTGGCGGTCTGGCAGGGCAGCGTGCTGCACCAGGTGCGCGCGGCGCGGACCGTCGTGGCGACCGGCGCGGTCGAGCAGCCGCTCCTCTTCGCCGGCAACGACCTACCAGGCGTGATGCTGTCCGGCGCGGTGCGCCGGCTCATCTCGCTGTACGGGGTGGCGCCGGGAACGAGGGCGGTGGTCGCCGGGGTGGGTGACCCCGCCCTCGAGGCGGCGGTCGCGCTGCGGGCGGCGGGGATCCACGTCGCGGCGGTCGCCGACGCCCGCCCGTCTCCGACCGGGGAAGCCGCCGACGCCCTGCGCGCGGCCGGCGTGCCGCTGCTCGAAGGCCACACGGTCGTGCGGGCGGCCGGAGGTTCCCGGGTCGCGAAGGTCACCCTCGCCGCGCCCGACGGCACGCGATCCCGGCTGCGGGCCGACCTGCTCGTGATCAGCGGCGGGATGGCGCCCGCGACCTCCCTCCTCGCGCAGGCGGGCACGTCGCTGGAGCACGACGGCGAGCGCGGGCGGTTCGTCCCCGCCGACCTTCCCCCGGGCGTCTTCGCCGCCGGTCAGGTCCTCGGCCACGACGCACCGGCTGCCGCCGAGCTGTCCGGCGCGGTGGCCGGCGCCGACGCCGCCCACGAACTCGGGCTCGGCGACGACGCGTCACGCGCCCTGCTCGCCGAGGACGTCTCGGCGCTGCGCGGGGCCTCGCCCGGCACGCCGTCGGCGCCCCCGCCCGCGCCGCCGAAGGGCGAGCGCGGGCGCTGTGTCGTCTGCCTGTGCGAGGACGTGACGGTCAAGGACCTCAAGACCGCCGTGGCCGAGGGCTTCGACGACATCGAGCTCGCCAAGCGGTACACCACCGCGACGATGGGGCCGTGCCAGGGGCGCATGTGCCAGCGGGCGGTCAACGCCGTGCTCGCGGAGGAGACCGGGCGCGCGCCCGCCGCCGTCGGCCTGACCACCGCGCGCCCGCCGTGGACGACCGTGCCGCTCGGCGTCCTGGCCGGCCGCCCGTACCAGCCGGCGAAGCGCTCGGCCCTGCACGCCCGCCACCGCGAGGCCGGCGCGCGGATCGAGTGGGCGGGCGACTGGCGCCGCGCCTACGACTACGGCGACCCCGACGCCGAGATCGCCGCGGTGCACGACGGCTGCGGGGTCATCGACGTGTCGTCGCTGGGCAAGCTGCTGGTCCGTGGGCCGGACGCCGCGGCGTTCCTCGACCGCGTGTACCCCAACCGCATGAGCACCCTCGCGCCCGGGCGCATCCGCTACGGCGTGCTCACCGGCGAGGCGGGGCGGATCATCGACGACGGCACCGTCGCGCGGCTCGACGACGAGACGTTCTACGTCACGACCACGTCCAGCGGAGCCGGTGCGATCTTCGAGTGGCTGCAGTGGTGGCAGGCCGACTGGCGGCTGGACGTGCGGATCACCGACGTCACGCAGTCGCTGAGTGCCGTGAACGTCGCCGGGCCACGCGCCCGGGACGTGCTCGCCGTGCTCGCGCCCGGCCTGGACTGCTCCGCGGACGGCTTCGGCTACCTGGACGCGCGGCGCGGGGCCGTCGCGGGCGTCGAGGCGCTCGCGCTGCGCATCGGGTTCGTCGGCGAGCTCGGGTACGAGCTGCATGTCGCCTCCGCGCACGCGCTGACGCTGTGGGACGCGCTCGTCGCGGCGGGCGCGCGGCCGTTCGGCCTGGAACCCCAGCGCGTGCTGCGCCTGCAGAAGGGCCACCCCATCATCGGCGTGGACACCGACGCCGAGACCACCCCGGCGATGGCCGGTATGGACTTCGCCGTGAAGCTCGACAAGGACGAGCCGTTCGTGGGCAGGTGGGCGCTCGAGCGCCTGGCCTCCCGTGAGTGCACCGAGCGGCTCGTCGGCGTCGTGATCGAGGGCGAGCACGTCCCCGGCGACGGCGCGGTCGTCGTCGCCGGGGACGCCCCGGCCGGGCGGATCACGAGCGCGCGCCGGTCCGCGCGGCTGGGCCGTGGCATCGGCTTGGCCTGGGTGCCCAACGGCCTGTCGGAGCTGGGATCGAGGATCGAGATCCGCGACGGCGGCACGACCTTCGCGGCAGAGGTCGTCGACGCCGCCTTCTACGACCCCGACGGCGAGCGGCTGCGCACATGATCGACCTCGGCTTCCTGGACCCGGCGGCCAGCACGCCGCCGCCCCGCAGCCCGGTGGGCGACGTCCCCGGCGCGGGCGCGCTGGTCGACCGGTCGCTCGTGGTGAAGACCGAGCTGCAGACCGGTCCGGACGACACCGCCGAGCTCGCCGCCGCCGTCGAGCGCGCGACCGGCGCGCCGCCGCGGACAGGCCGTGCGATCGAGGCCGACGGCGCGTGGTGGTGCCCGCTGACGCCCACCCGCGTGCTCGTCGTCGGCGACCCGCCCGCCACGCCGGCGCCACCGGTCAGCGCCGTCACCGTCACCTCAGGGTTCGCCGCGTTCGGCCTGAGCGGCCCGACCGCGCGCGCGGTCCTGGCTCGTGTCAGCGCGCTGGACCTCCGCCGCGCGGACACCGGCACGCTCCTGCCCGGCTCGGTCGCGCGCGTCCCCGCGATCGTCCTCTGCCGCCGCGAGGACGAGCTCCTGATCCTGGCCGGCAGCGCCCACGCGCAGTACCTGTGGGAGACCCTCGTCGACGCGGCCGAGCCGTCGCAGGTGACGCATGCGTGACCTGTTCCGCACCCGCCGCATGTGGCGGCCCCGGCAGGACCTTAAGCCCCACTACGACGTCGTCATCGTCGGCGGCGGCACCCACGGCCTCGCCGCCGCGCACTACCTCGCCCACCACCACGGGATCACCGACGTCGCCGTCCTCGAGAAGAAGTACCTCGGCTCGGGCGCGGCGGGCCGCAACACCACGATCGTGCGCGCGAACTACAAGACGCCCGAGGGCGCGCGGTTCTACGACGCGTCCCTGAAGCTCTACGAGGGGCTGTCCGCCGAGCTGGACTACAACCTCATGTTCAGCCAGCACGGCCACCTCACCCTCGCGCACTCCGACCGCGCGCTGATGGTCATGCGCGAGCGCGCGGAGGCCAACCGGCTGCTCGGCATCGAGTCCGAGCTCATCGACGCGCGTGAGGTCGCCTCGATGGTTCCGGTGATGGCGCCGCTGGACACCATGGAGCACCCGGTGCGCGGCGCGCTGTACCACCGCCCCGGCGGGGTGATCCGCCACGACGCGGTCGTCTGGGGCTTCGCGCGCAGCGCCGACCGCGGCGGCGCCGAACTGCATCCGGGCACCGAGGTCACCGGCATCGACGTGCAGGGCGGGCGGGTGACGGGCGTGCGGACGAACCGCGGCGACGTCTCTGCGGGGACGGTCATCCTCGCGACCGCCGGGTGGAGCTCCCTGACCGCGTCGCTGGCGGGCGTCGAGCTGCCGATCACGACGCACCTGCTCCAGGCGTTCGTCACCGAGCCGCTGAAGCCGCTGCTCGACACGATCATCGTCTCGGGCGACCTGCACGTCTACGTCAGCCAGACCGACCGCGGCGAGTTCCTCATCGGCAGCGAGATCGAGCCGTGGACGACGTACCGCATGCAGGGCACGCTGAACTTCCTGCAGGACTGCTCGCGCCACGCGCTCGAGCTGTTCCCGTGGCTGGGGCGCGCGCGGATGCTGCGCGCGTGGGCCGGGCTGTGCGACCTGACCCCGGACTACTCGCCGATCATGGGCGCGTGCGAGGTCGACGGGCTGCTCCTGTCCGCCGGCTGGGGCACCTACGGCTTCAAGGCGGCGCCCATCGTGGGACACACGCTCGCCGAGCAGGTTGCGACCGGCCGGACCCCGGAGCTCATCGCCCCGTTCGCGCTCGAGCGCTTCCACCGCGACGAGCTCGTCAGCGAACTGGCGGCGGCGGCGGTCAGCCACTAATACCGTTGGCGCGTGACCGTGGATCCCGACAGCGCGCGCCTCGTCGTCTCGTGCCCTGACCGGCCCGGGATCGTCGCCGCGGTCGCGGGGTTCCTGTTCGCGGCGGGCGCGAACGTCACGCACTCCGACCAGCACAGCTCCGACCCCGAGGGCGGGCGGTTCTTCCTGCGCATGGAGTTCCACCTGCCAGGGGTCGGCACGCGGCTCGACGACCTGCGCACCCGCTTCGCCGGCGAGGTCGCGAGCGAGTTCGACATGACGTGGCGGATCGTGTCGGCGACCGCGCCGAAGCGCCTCGCGATCCTGGTCTCGAAGTACGACCACTGCCTGCTCGACCTCCTCTGGCGCACCCGCCGCGGCGAGCTGCCGTGCGAGGTGCCGGTGGTCATCAGCAACCATCCGGACCTCCGCAGGGACGTCGAGAACTTCGGCGTCCCCTTCTTCCACGTCCCCGTCGAGCGGGGCGGCAAGCCGGCAGCCGAGGCGCAGATGCTGGCGCTGCTGCGCGACCACGCCGACGTCGTGGTGCTCGCCCGCTACATGCAGATCCTCACCGGCGGGTTCCTGGACGAGCTGGGCGTCCCGGTGATCAACATCCACCACTCGTTCCTGCCGGCCTTCGCGGGCGCCAATCCGTACGGCCGCGCGCGCGAGCGGGGCGTGAAGATCGTCGGCGCCACGGCCCACTACGTCACGGAGGAGCTCGACGCCGGGCCGATCATCGAACAGGACATCGTGCGGGTCAGTCACCGGCACGACGTCGACACGCTCGAACGCCTCGGCGCGGACGTCGAGCGCACGGTGCTCGCACGGGCCGTGAAGCTCCACCTCGATGACCGGGTCCTGGTGGACGGCGGCACCACCGTCGTGTTCTGAACAGCAGTTCCTGATCGTTCACGGTCGCGATACCATCCGCGCCGTGTCCCGGGTCGTCGTCCTGCTCATCGTCCTGGCCGTGGCCATCACGGCGCCGGCGACCGCCGTGGCGTCACCTGGTCCCCTCGCGCACGAGACCGACCCGGCGACGGGCGACGGGGTCCTCATCGTGAGCAGCTACAGCCCGTCGCTCGGTCCACTGACCTGGGAGCAGTGTCCCCCCGGCGGTGCGTGCGCGCCGTTCGACGACGGCGACGGGAACGAGATGCGGCTGGCCGTGGGCGACCCGCCCGCCGGGACCACGTACCGCGTGACCCAGGCCGCCACGACACTCGCAAGTGAGCCGTGGCAGGGCCGGCTGCACCGCGTCATGGGCCCGACGTACACCGGAGACCTGCGGGTCGGCTCCCGTGTCGCCCCGATGCTCGGCGCCTGGTCGCGCGGCTGGGGCGTCGAGAAGGCGCATCTCCAACTCCAGGCGTGCCCGGACGCCGTCTCGGCCAATGGGTGCGTCGTGATCTACGACACCTTGCTCTTCGGGCCCTGCTCGGCCGGTCAAGGCAGGGTGCTCGCGGCCCGTGACGCCGGGAAGTGGCTGCGTGTCGCCGAGGACCTCGGCTCGCAGCGCCTCCCCATGCCGGCGATCGGCTACGCCCAGCCCGAAGTGCTGACGCCGCTCACGGCGAACGCCCGTGTCGCGGTCACGCTCGCCGGCCGGATCGAGCCGGGTGGCGCCGACGGCGGCCCGTGCATCGGCGGCAGCTACGTGAGCCCGGGCTTCCCGTGGCCCGACCCCGGCTACCGCGACCCCGGCTACGTCGACCCGGGTCCGGACACGAAGGGCGCGGACAAGAAGCCGAAGGTCACGCTGCCCAAGCGGATCACGCGACACCAGCGCAGGGGCTTCGTCGCGGCGACGGTCACCTGTCCCGTCCGCTGCCGCCTCGAGCTGCGCGTGTCCCAGGGTCGCCGCGGGCTCACCGTGCGCCGCACGCTGAAGCGGGGCACGACCTCCGTCGCGCTGCCCACCGCGAAGGTCCGGCGCACCCTGCGCACGGGCACGGTGCGCGTTCGGGTGAAGGTCGGCGGCAGAGTGCTCGCCAACCGCTTGGTGACGCTGCGCCGCTGACCTGCGGGAAGGTGCGAGGCCGGCGCCCGTAGTTTCCCCGTCCCCATGAGCGGGAGGACCGGGCGCCCAGTCGTCCATGCGTCTCGGGGTTGGCGCGGAGGCACCCGATGAAGGAGCCCGTACCGTTTCCATCCTCCTGAGGTTCCCGAATGCCCCACGTCCGTCTCACCATTCGCACGAAGTTGCTGGGCCTGTCCGGCCTGCTGCTCGTGCTCATGGCCGTCATCGGCCTCGTCGGAATCAACAACCTCGGCTCGGTCGCCGACAAGGCCGATGCTGCAAACGACACGGCGACGAAGCCGCTGGCCGACCTGGTCGCCGCCGGGTCAGCGATCAACGAGAACCGCGCGCTCGTCGGGTACCACGTCCTCACGGAGGACGAGGCGCGCATGCGCGAGCTCGACGAGCAGATCGTGGCGAACGTCAAGCTCATCGACCGCGCGCTGGCCGACATCGAGCCGACGCTCGTGAGCGCCGAGGGCAAGAAGCTGCTTGCGCAGATCACCGCGGCGCGCAAGGCGAACAGCAAGCAGCGCGACGCCGTGCTCGAGCTCTCGCGCGAGCAGCGCACCGCTGAGGCGACCGCGCTCATCAACCGCGAGTACATCCCCGCCGCCGACAAGCTCAACGACCTGTTCGCCGCGCTGCTGGAGAACAAGCGCGGGGTCGCCGAGAAGGCCACCACGTCGATTCAGGACACGTACGCGGCGAGCAAGACCGTCACCATCGTCCTGCTCGTCGTCGCCATGCTGTTCGGTGCGATCGCGTCGTTCCTCGTCGCCCGCGCCATGTCGCGCAACGTCGGCCAGGTGCTCGTGGCCGCCGAGGGCATCGCCGAGGGCGACGTCGACCAGCACGTCGACGTCAAGAGCACCGACGAGATCGGCACGATGGCCGCAGCGTTCGGCCGCATGACCGCGTACCTCCAGGAGATCGCCGACAACGCCAAGCGCGTCGCGTCCGGCGACCTGACCGTCGAGATCACGCCGAAGTCCGAGCGCGACTCGCTGGGCACCTCGTTCGCCGCGATGACCTCCGGCCTGCGCGAGACCGTCGGAGAGGTCCAGAAGACCGCCGAGACGCTCTCGAGCTCGTCGCAGCAGATGGCGTCCACCTCCGAGGAGGCCGGCCGCGCCGTGGGCGAGATCGCCAACGCCGTCGGTGAGGTCGCCTCCGGCGCCCAGAAGCAGGTCGAGGCCGTGGAGTCCGCACGCGCCGTCTCCGAGGACGTCGTCCGCGCCACGTCGGAGTCGGCCGCCAATGCGGCGCAGACCTCTGAGTCCGCCGCCCAGGCCCGTGAGGTCGCCCGCGAGGGCGCCGTCGCGGCCGAGGAGGCCAGCCGCGCGATGGACGCCGTCCGCGCCTCGAGCGGCGAGGTCACGACCGCGATCCGCGGCCTCGGGGCCAAGAGCGAGCAGATCGGCGGGATCGTCGACACCATCGGCGGCATCGCCGAGCAGACGAACCTCCTGGCGCTGAACGCGGCCATCGAGGCCGCCCGTGCCGGCGAGCAGGGCCGTGGCTTCGCGGTCGTCGCCGAAGAGGTCCGCAAGCTCGCCGAGGAGTCCCAGGGCGCCGCCGAGCAGATCGCGACGCTCATCGGCGAGATCCAGACCGAGACGTCCCGCACGGTCGACGCCGTCGAGGCGGGGTCGCGCCAGACCGAAGAGGGCGCCGCCACGGTGGAGCAGGCCCGGACGCAGTTCGTCCGGATCGGCGAGTCCGTCGAGGACGTCGGCGGCCGCGTCGAGCAGATCGCCGCCGCGATCAACGAGATCGCCGAGTCCGCCCGCCGGATGAGCGACGACATGACCTCGGTCGCGTCGGTCGCCGAGCAGTCCTCGGCCTCCAGCGAAGAGGTGTCCGCATCGACCGAGCAGACCTCGGCGTCGACGCAGCAGATCGCCGCCTCCGCGCAGGAGCTCGCCTCGACCGCCGAAGGCCTGTCGACGCTCGTCCAGCGCTTCCAGCTGCGCTAGCCCGACCCCATGTCCCCGACGGGGCGCGGGCCGAGACGGCCCGCGCCCCGTCCCCGTTTCCCAGGAGGTTTCATGTCCGACCACGAACAGCTCGTGATCTTCACCGTCGGCGGCGAGCAGTACGCGCTGCCCATCGACCGCGTCCGCGAGATCATCCGCCTGCGCGATCTGCGCACGGTCGACGCCAGCGACCCGGCCATCCGCGGCGTGATCAGCCTTCGCGGCAAGATCATCCCCGTCCACGACCTGGCGGTCCGCCTCGGCCTCCCGCCCCAGCAGGCCGACGGCGCAAAGATCGTCATCGTCGAGGGCGCGGGTGAGGCCGTCGGCGCGATCGTCGACGACGTCGAAGAGGTGCACACCGTCCCCACCTCGGAGATCGAGCCGGTACCGGACGTCGGCTCCGAGCTGCTCACGGGCATCGCCCGGATCGAGGAGCGGCTCGTCGCAGTCCTCGACTGCGACCGTGCCTTCCCCGGGCACCGCGTCGCCGACGAGGCGCTCGCGTAGCTCAGTCGCCCGGACGCGCGTCCAGGCCGGTGGCGTCGAGCTCGTCGACGCCCCCGGTCAGCCGCTGGTTGACGAACCACAGCAGCACCCCGATCGCCAGCAGGGTCCCGGCACGGAGGTAGCTCTCCCCGCTCTTCTGCGTCATCAGTCCGAGACAGACGACGATTCCGATGATCGGGATGGCCTTCGGCGTCACGAAGTGGTCGTGCTCCACCGGCGTGTTGCGCAGCACCAGCACGGCGACGTTGACCGCGACGAACACCGCGAGCAGCAGCAGGACCGTGGTGTCCGCGAGCGCCGACAGGTCACCGGTGCTGACGAGCACCACGGCGATCGCCGACGTGAAGATGATCGCGACCCACGGGGTCTGGCGGGTCTCGTGCACCCGGCCGAGCCCGCGCGGCACGATGCCCTGGCTCGACATGCCGTACGTGATCCGCGACGCCATGATCATGTTGATGAGCGCGCCGTTGGCGACGGCGAGCAGCGCGATGAACGAGAAGACCTCGGTCGACATCGCCAGCGGACCCTGGTCGACGACCTCGAGCAGCGGCCCGCTCGAGGACACGAGGTCGTTCGTCGGCACCGCCATCGACGCGATGACCGTCACCAGCAGGTAGATGACCCCGGCGATGAGCAGCCCGCCGAACAGGGCCAGCGGGTAGGCGTGGGCCGGGTCCTTCGTCTCCTCGGCGACATTGACCGAGTCCTCGAAGCCGATGAGCGCGTAGAACGCCAGCGCGGCGCCCGAGAGGATCGCCAGCGGCACCGCGTCGCCCTCCTTGAAGTCGAGCGCCCGGCCCGGGTCGCCCCCGCCGTCGAGCACGAACGCCGCGCCGATGACGACGACGAGCAGCAGGCCGATGCACTCCACCGCGGTGAGCCCGAGGTTGAGCTTCACTGACTCGGAGATCCCCCGGAAGTTGATGAGGCCGATCACGATGATGAACCCGATGCCGACGAGCACCACCGGCAGCTCGACGAACTCCCCGAGGTAGTCGCCCCCGAACGCGCGGGCGAGCGTCGATGCGGAGGTGACGCCCGACATCATCACCGCGAACGCCACGATGAACGTGAAGAACGGCACCTTGAACGCGCCGTTGACCCACACCGCCGCGCCACCGGCCCGCGGGAACTTCGTGACGAGCTCCGCGTAGGCGAACGCGGTGAAGAGCGCCAGCGTGAGGGCGAGCAGGAACGACGCCCAGATGGCGCCGCCGACCTTCCCGCCGACCTCCCCCACGAGCGCGTAGATGCCCGCGCCGAGCACGTCGCCGACGATGAACACCACGAGCATCGGCCGGGTGATCGCCCGGTTCAGCGGCGTGGCGGGCGTGGCCGGGACGGGGATGCGGCCGCCGGGGGCGCCGTGCGGGAGACGTGGGCTCATCGCGGGAGTGTGCCCCTTGCGCCACCTGACGCAAACGGCGGCGCGTAGGCTCGCAGACGCCGTGGCCGAATCGTTCACCGACACCCCGCTGCTGACCGCGCGCTTCGACGCCGCGCTGCACCACGCCACCGCGCACCACGCCCGGCAGCTGCGCAAGGGCACGCCGGTGCCGTACGCCGCGCACCTGCTCGCGGCCGCGTCGCTCGTGCTCGAGATGGGCGGCGACGAGGACGAGGCGATCGCCGCGCTGCTGCACGACGTCGTCGAGGACGGCGGCGGCCGCGACGCGCTGGACGAGATCGAGCGGCGGTTCGGCCCTGTGGTCGCGGGCCTCGTGCTTGACAACACCGACGCGGTCGAGCGCACCGATGACGGCGGCGCGGGGTGGTACCACCGCAAGCGCGGGTTCGTCGAAGCCTTCCCGGAGAAGGCGCCGGCCGCGCTGCGGGTGAGCCTGGCCGACAAGCTGCACAACGCCCGCTCGATCCTCACCGACTACCGCACGCACGGCGATGACCTCTGGGCGCGCTTCGGGCAGGGCCAGGGCCTCGCGACCCGCGTCTACTACCGCTCGCTGGCCCGCGCGTTCGAGCAGGAACGCGCCCGTCTCGGCCCCCTCGCCGAGCCCTATGTCGACGAGCTGCGGCGAACGGTCGACGCGATCACCGCGCTCGCCGAGGAGCACCAGGGACCCGATTCGCGGGCCTTCCTGGCCTGATCGCAGGTCAATTTGTGCGAATCCCACAGAAACTTCGCCTGTATTTGCGGATACCGAGGAGTAGCGTCGTGATCCTGTGGCGATCATGAGCGTATGCATGTCCTCGATGTGGCTGCGTCCCTCACGACGCCGCTGCTGCCTGATGACTACCTGACGTACGTCAACCCGCTGTGGTCCCGGCGCGAGCCGCGCGGCCGCGTCGATGCCGTGATGCCGGAGACGCGCGACAGCGCGACGATCTGGCTGACCCCCGGCATCGGGTGGCCGGCCCACACGCCCGGGCAGTACGTGCGCGTCGGTGTGGATGTCGATGGTGTCCGCCACTGGCGCACGTACTCGCTGACGTCCGTCCCGGGCCGCAAGGACAAGCGGATCGCGATCACGGTGAAGGCCATCGCCGACGGCGTGGTCTCGACCCATCTCGTCCGCAACGCGCGCCGCGGCATGATCGTGCGCCTCGCGCCGCCCGCGGGCGAGTTCGTCCTGCCCGAGCGACTCGACCAGCCGCTGTTGTTCGTCACCGCCGGCAGCGGCATCACGCCGATCCTCGGCATGCTCCGCACGCTCGCCGCGCGCGGCCCGCTGCCGGACATCACCCACGTCCACCTCGCGCCGTCGGCCGACGACGTCATCGCGCGCGTCGACCTGCAGCGCCTGGCGCGCCGGCACCCCGCGTACCGCCTGCACGAGCACCACGACGACCGGCGCGGCATCTTCGACGTCGTCACCCTCGACGCCGTCGTCCCCGACTGGCGCACCCGCCCGACCTGGGCGTGCGGTCCCGCGCCCCTGCTCGACGCGCTCACCGCGCGCTTCGAGGCCGAGGGTGTGGCCGACCACCTGAACATCGAGCGCTTCCGCCCGGTCGTCGCCGCCGACGGCGCGGCGGGCGCGGGCGGCCTCGTCCGCTTCACGGCCAGCGACCGTGAGGTCGAGGCCGACGGCGCCACCCCACTGCTCACCGTCGGCGAGGACGCCGGCGTCCTCATGCCCAGCGGCTGCCGCATGGGCATCTGCCACACCTGCGTCGGCGCCCTGTGCGGCGGCAGCGTCCGCGATCTGCGCACCGGCGAGCAGATCGAGGGCGACCCCGATGACCCGCCGCACATCCGGACGTGCGTCTCCGCCGCCGCCGGCCCCGTCGAACTCTCCCTCTGAACGCGAAAGGACCTGCACCAATGAGCACGGATACCTCAGCATCTCCGCTCGCCCACCTCACCCCCGAGGACATCGAGGACATCGGCCGTGAGCTCGACGCCATCCGCGACGAGATCTACAACGACCTCGGCGAGGAGGACGCCGCGTACATCCGCAAGGTCATCGCCGCCCAGCGCGGCCTGGAGCTCGCGGGCCGCGGCGCGCTGCTCGTCTCGCTCTTCCCGCCCGCCTGGCTGGCCGGCACGACCATGCTCTCCGTCGCGAAGATCCTGGAGAACATGGAGCTCGGGCACAACATCATGCACGGGCAGTGGGACTGGATGCGCGACCCGGAGATCCACTCGACGACGTGGGAGTGGGACAACGTCTCGAGCTCCGACGGGTGGAAGCACTCGCACAACTTCCAGCACCACACGTTCACGAACGTCATCGGCAAGGACCGCGACCTCGGCTACACGCTGCTGCGCATCGATCCCGAGCAGCCGTGGAACCCGCTGCACCTGCTGCAGCCGGTGACGAACACCGTGCTGGCGCTGTTCTTCGAGTGGGGCGTGGCGTTCTACGACCTCGAGATCGACGAGGCCCGCGCGGGCAAGCGCCCGTGGAGCAACGTCGCGTCCGACGTCAAGCGCCTGGCGAAGAAGGCCACGAAGCAGCTCACCAAGGACTACGTCGTGTGGCCGGCGCTGTCGGGCCCGTCGTTCATCCCGGCGTTCCTCGGCAACGTCACCGCCAACGCGGCGCGCAACGTGTGGACGCACGGCGTCATCTTCTGCGGCCACTTCCCCGACGGGGTGCAGACGTTCGACTACGACGAGGAGCAGCTCGAGGCCGAGACGCGCGGTGAGTGGTACCTGCGTCAGCTCGTCGGCTCGGCGAACATCGACGGCAGCCGGCTCATGCACATCATGACCGGCAACCTCAGCTACCAGATCGAGCACCACCTCTTCCCCGATCTCCCGAGCAACCGCTACGCCGAGGTTGCGCCGCGGGTCAAGGACATCTGCGAGCGCTACGACCTCCCGTACGTCAGCGGCCCGCTCCCGCAGCAGTACGCGCAGGTCCTGCGCAAAGTGGTGCGGATGTCCTTCCCGGGTGGGGGAGACGCGTCGCCTGCGCCCACGGCCCGGGGGGAGGTCTCCGAGGAGACCGCCGCCGTGCAGGCGCGGGCGGCGCGCCGTCGTCTGCGGGTCGTCGAGGACGCCGCGTAGCGGTCAGTCCCCGATGACGCCCGCGGCGTGCAGGGCGATCTGGAGCTCGAGCCGAGCGACCGGGTCGTCCAGCACGTCGCCGAACGTCTCCCGCAGGCCGCCCAGGCGGTAGCGCACGGTCTGCGGGTGCACGTGCAGGGCGTCCGCCGCGGCGGAGACGTCGCCGAGCGCGTCGAGCCACGCGAGCAGCGTCTCCTCGGCGCGGCGGCGCGCGCCGTCGGGCATGGCGCGCAGCGGCGCGAGGCGCCGGTCGACGAGATCGCGAGCCAGCCGCTCGTCGCCGGCGACCAGGAGGGCCAGCAGGTGGTCGTCGGCGACGGCGAGCGTGTCGTCGCCCAGCCGCCCCTCGGCGTGCAGCGGCCAGCCGGCGAGCGCCCGGCGGGCCGAGTGGTGCGCCTGTTCCCACGCGACCGTCGGGCCGAGGACGGCGCGGCGGCCCCGCAGGCCACGCTGCAGCTGCCGGCGGCGACCGGGCGCCTCGGGGTCGGGAACCAGGAACACCGCGACCGGCTCGAGGGCGGCCCCGATCGTCCCCTCGGGGAGCCGCCGGGCGAGCGACACCACGTCGTGCTCCTGGACGGCGAGCACCGCGAGTGATGCGGGCAGCGGCCACGCCGCCTGCTCGGCGGCGTGCGCCACCGCGTCGGCGTCGAGGGCGACGCTGGTGGCGAGGAGCTCGACGAGCGCGTGTCGCCGCGCGTGGACGGACCCTTCGCGCGCTGACTGCTCCTGCGCGAAGCCCGCCACCGAGGCGGCGGCGAGCCGGTCGATGTACGCGAAGATCGCCTCCGCGAGCGTGTAGAGCGTCTGTGGCTCGACGTCGGCGCCGAGGCGCTGGACCTCGCGCCACGCGACCCGTGCACCGACGCGATACGCGGACTGCAGCGCGTCGAGCGTCCGTCCGGCGCGCAGCTCGGCCCGTCCCATCTCCTCGTAGACGCTGACGTCGCCGAGATCGGTGTCGTGACCCAGCAGGTCGACGAACTGCCGCAGCGCGGCACCGCTGCCCTCGCTGATGAGGCGGCCGAACTCGCCCTCCATCGGCTGGTCGTACTCCGGGACCTCGGCGCGGACCGCGGCGATGATCTCGTCGACGACGCCGGTCAGCATCGGCCGGATGACGTCGGCCAGCTCCGGCGGGACGGCGGCCCACGGAATGGTGTCGGGTGCGGGGTGCGGGCCGGTCACCGCGCCAGCTTCGCATGCGCGCCGGTGCCCATCACTACCGAGCGGTAGGGTTCGGGTGGAACCGTTCAGGAGGAGCACGACGATGTCTTCAGGCTGGACCGCAGACGAGATCCCCGACCAGCGCGGGCGCACCGCGATCATCACCGGCGCGAACAGCGGCCTGGGGCTGTCGAGCGCCTGGGAGCTCGCGCGCCATGGCGCGCACGTGATCATGGCGTGCCGCAACACGCAGAAGGGCGAGGCGGCCGCCGCGAAGATCCGGGCCGACGTCCCGCAGGCGTCCCTGGAGGTCCGCGAGCTGGACCTCGCGTCGCTGGCGTCGGTCCGCGCCTTCGCCGACGCGATCACCGCGAGCCGCCCGTCGTTCGACCTCCTGCTGAACAACGCGGGGATCATGATGCCGCCGCGATCGCTGACGCAGGACGGCTTCGAGCTGCAGTTCGGCACGAACCACCTCGGCCACTTCGCCCTGACCGGCCTCCTGCTCCCGGCACTGCAGGCCGGCAGCGGCCCGCGGGTCGTGACGGTCAGCAGCATCGAGCACCGCCCCGGGCGCATCGACTTCGACGACCTCCAGCGCGAGAAGTACGGCGCGCGCAGCGCCTATCAGCAGAGCAAGCTCGCGAACGTGCTGTTCGGGCTGGAACTCGACCGCCGGCTGCGCGCCGCCGGATCGCCGCTCATCAGCGTGCTCGCCCATCCGGGCTACTCGGACACGAACCTCCAGCGCACCGGCCCGACCGGCCTGATGCGCGGGATCCTGGAGATCGGCAACCGCGTGCTCGCGCAGAGCATGCGCCAGGGCGCGCTGCCGCAGCTGTACGCGTCGACGATGCCCGACGTGCGCGGCGGGGAGTTCTTCGGGCCGAAGGGCCCGGGCGAGATGCGCGGCAAGGTCGGCCGCGTGACCCCGGTCGCGGCGGGCCGCGACGAGATCACCGCCGAGCGCCTGTGGTCGATCTCCGAGGAGCTGACCGGCGTCAGCTACGCGCTGCCGTCGCCCGCCACGGCCTGACGCGGGCGGGCACCGAGGTCGGCGAGCAGGGTGTCCCAGGCCACCGGGTTCGTGGGGCCGGGGACACCCGGAGGAATCGGGACGTTGCCGAGCATCCGCGCGCCGGCCCCGCCCGGAACCCCCTCGAGCTGGGTGGCCGCGACGTCGGGGTCGCCCTTCTTCAGCACGAGCGTCATGACCCCGCGGGACGCCAGCAGGGCCCCCGCGAGCAGCGCGCCGGGGTCGTCGATGACGATCGGCGGCGCGGCGGGCTCGGCGGGAAGGAAGAGCGACGCCGTGATCTCGCCCTTCCAGCGCCGGACCCGCACGCCGTCTCCGAGCAGGTGACGCGTGATCGTGCGCGTGGCGGTGAGCCCGTCGGGCGTCTCGACGCGAACGTCGACGCGCACGGGCCGCAGGGAGGCGAGCGCGGCGTGCGGCGCGGCCGGGGACTTCGCGGGGGCCCAGGTCTCGTCGAGCTCCGCCGCGGTGTCGGCCGTCGCGCGCCATACGCGGCCGTCGTCGTCGCGGATGCGCGCGCGCCAGGTCAGCCGCGTGCCCGGCCCCGCCCCGCGCACGCGCAGGGCGAGCGGTTCGTCGAGGGGTGCGTCGGGGGGTCCGGTGAGCTCCACGGGCACAGCATGGCGTGGCTGTGGCGCAAACGTCAGGCCGGGGCTGACGAAGGCGCCACAGCGACGTCGTTGCCCGCGGCGCTGTTCGGGCCGTGGCGTTTTTGTCAGCGTGGGGCTGACATACGCGCCACAGCGCCACTCAGCGGGCGGTGACGCGCGTCGCCGTCGCCTTCCACGACGCCGCGACCTGCACCCCGGGCGCCAGCCCGAGCTCCGCCACCGCCGCGGAGGTGACCTCCGCCACCAGCGGTTGCGGCGACGCGATCGCCACCCGCACGCGCCCGCCGAGGTCCACCACCGACGCGACCGGCCCGACCACCCGGTTGCGGGCCGAGCCGGGCGTCGCGGCGTCTGCGGGCTCGAGCGTGATCTCCCACGGGCGCACGCTCACCGCCACCGGTCCAGGCGCCGCGTCACCGACGGCCTGCACCTCGCCGCCCCCATCGAGCGCCACCACCACGAGCCCATGCCCCGCCGCCCGCGCGACACCGGCGAGCACGACCGCGCCGGTGAAGTCCGCGACGAACGCCGTCGCCGGCCGGGCGGCGAGTTCCGCCGCCGTCCCGACCTGCACGACCCGCCCGCCATCCATGACCGCCACCCGATCGGACATGGCAGCCGCGTCCTCGATGTCGTGGGTGACGAGGACCACCGGGACCTCGGGGACCGCCGCGAGCAACGCCGCCAGCTCACGCGCCGCCACGGCCCGCGTGCGTGGGTCCAGCGCCGACAGCGGCTCGTCGAGCAGCAGCACCCGCGGCTCGCGGGCCAGCGCCCGCGCGAGCGCCACGCGCTGACGCTCACCACCCGACAGCTCACGGACCGGCGCGTCCGCGCGTGCGGCCAGCCCGAACCGGTCGAGCAGCGCCAGCGCGCGCGCCCGGCGGGCGCGCCGCGGCAGCGACCGCAGCGGGTAGGCGACGTTGCGCCACGCGTTCAGGTGGCCGAACAGCGCGTGCTCCTGGAAGACGTAGCCGCAGCGCCGCTCCTCGGGGGTGACGAACGTCCCCGTCGCGCCGTCGAGCCACACGTCCTCGCCGACCACGACCCGACCGTCTGCGGGCCTCGTGAGCCCGGCAATGATCCGCAGCAGCGTCGTCTTGCCGGCGCCCGAGGGACCCGCGAGCGCCAGGGTCTGCCCCGCCCCCACCTCGAGGGCCGCGTCGACGATCTCGGTGCGCGCCTCAACGGACAGCATCGGCGCCCCGCACGAACTTGACCGACAGGAGCAGCGCCGCGGACACGACCACGAGCACCGCCGACAGCGCGAGCGCCGCGTCGAAATCCGTGGCGAAGTCGTCGTAGATCGCCAGCGGCACCGTCTGGGTGACGCCCTGCAGCGATCCGGCGAACATGAGCGTCGCGCCGAACTCGCCGAGCGCCCGGCCCAGCGCCAGCGCGCCGCCCGCGGCAAGGCCGGGCAGGGACGCCGGCACGACCACGCGCGCGAACGCGGCGGCCTCCGAGCTGCCGAGCGTCCGTGCCGCGTCGACCTGCGTGCCGTCCACCGCGGCGAACGCCGCCTGCGCCTGGCGCAGGTAGAACGGCGCGGCGACGAACGTCAGCGCGACGACGACCCCCGCCGTGGTGAGCGCGACCTGCAGCCCGGCGTCCTCGACGTACCGGCCGAGCAGTCCGGACGGTCCCACCGCCGCCAGCAGGGCGATGCCCGCGACCGCGGGCGGCAGTACGAGCGGCAACTCGATGAGCGTGATGACGACCGCGCGACCGCGAAACCGGCGGGTCGCCAGCAGGTACGCCGCGGGCGTGCCGAGCCCGACGATGAGCAGCATCGCGGCGCCGGTCGTCTGCGCCGAGAGCCACAGCGCGTCGCGCGCCTGCTCCTCCCCCAGCTTGCGGACGATCTGCGCCGGGGTGGTCTCCAGGAAGATCGCGAGCACCGGGACGGTGAGGAACACCAGCGCCGTCGTGAGCGCGGCGACCAGCAGCGGGCCGAACCACAGGCGGGAGCGGATCACGGCGGCGGGCCGAACCCGCGGGCGCGCAGCGCCTCCGCGCACGACCCGTCCGTGAGGCCGTCCACGAAGTCCTCCGCCTGGGCGCGTCGCTCGCTCGCGGTCACGACCCCCGCACCGTAGGCGACGTCCGGCTCGAGTTCCGCATCGATGGCGACCGCACGCAGCCGGCCGCTCGCGGCCTCGACGTCCGTCGCGTAGACGACGCCCGCGTCGACGGCGCCCTGGGTGAGCTTGCCGACGACGCCCTTGACGTCCGGCTCCTCGCTGCGGACGTTCGCCAGGATCGCGCGCTCCTGCACCGCGGGCAGGCGAGAGAGCACCTCGCGGGTGTAGTCGCCGACCGGCACCCCCTCGGCGCCGATCGCGAGGTCGACGCCCGGGCGGGCGAGATCGGTCAGTGCGCGCACGCCGGAATCCGCCGGGACGGCGACCACCAGCGCGTTCGTCGCGAAGGCCACGGGATCGTCCAGCAGGCCGTCGTCCGCGAGCGCGGCGGGCAGCGCGGTGTTCGCGGCGAGGAACACGTCCACCGGCAGTCCCTGGCGGACCTGCGCGGCGAGCTCGTCCGAGCCGGCGAAGCTGGCGCGGACGTCGGGGGCGCAGGCGCGGATGGCGTCCTGGACCGACGAGGCGGCGGCGACCGTCAGATCACCGGCGTCGTCGTCATCGGCGCCGCAACCGGCGACCACGACCGCGGCCAGAACACCTATGCACCGCCTAGGCACCATGCCCGGCGCAGCGTATAGGCTCGCGCGCCATGGAGCACCTCGTCCGCATCGGTGCCGTCGCCACCGCGCTCGGCGTCAGCGTCGACACGCTGCGCCGCTGGGAGCGTCAGGACCGGATCAGGTTCGAGCGGCGCGGCGGTGACCGCTATCTCCCCGGCGCGGAGCTGGCCCGCCTGTTGCGTGAACGGACGGCGAAGGGCGCGACGAGCGCACGCAACCGGCTCGACGGCGTCGTCGTCGACGTCAAAGTCGACGGTGTGATGGCGCAGGTCGACCTGGCCTGTGGAGAGTTCCGTATTGTTTCGCTCATGTCCCGCGAGGCCGTCGAAGAGCTCGGTCTCGAGCCCGGATCACCCGCTCGCGCCGTGGTGAAGGCCACCACGGTGATCGTCGAGTCGACCTAGTCCACGGAAGGCCTGCCCGCCCATGACGCTCCTTCGCCCCGTGGTCGGCGGGCTGATCGCTGCTCTGATGCTCGCGGCACCCGTCGCCGCAGCGCCCGTCGCCAAGACCCCGGCGTTCACCGGCGGGACCCCGCGGGTGAAGACCGGCGCGCCGAAGACGGGGACCTCGACCCGGCCGGCGCGGGCGCCGATCACGCTGACAGGCGCGCTGTCCCGCCCCACGCCGCACGTCGCCGTCGATGACGCGGGGACGGCGTACATCGCGTGGCTGGAGCCGACGGACGCCACGAGCGCGACCGAGGGCGGTGTCGGGTTCTGCCGCCTCCCGCGCGGCGCGACGGCCTGCGACAACCCGGCGGCCACCAGGCTCCTGCGCCCCGGCAAGAGCGCCTACGGCCCCGCGGACGACCCGGCGTACAACCAGGACGCCGGCGGCGGCGCGTACCCACTCGTCGTCGGCGACCAGCTCTTCATCCTGACCAGCCGCAGCGTCACGACCTACGCGACCCCGGCAGGCGACTCGACGCTCACCACCATCGCGTTCGTCTCCACCGATGCCGGAAACTCGTTCTCCGCGGGCGTGCCGGTCGCCGGGAACATGGCGATGGGCACGCGCCCCGTGGCGTTCGGGCCCGACGACAATCCGCTCATCGGCCTGCTGGGCGGCGCCTCGACGTCACTGGCCGGCGGCGATCCGTCGCGCTTCGTCGCCCTCCAGGGCGGCACCTTCGCCACGGACGGCATCGACCTCCCGCCGGCACAGTCCGGCGCGCTGGCGGCCCTGCCCGGTGGCGGCATCGCTCTTGCCTACGACACGGGCAGCGAGGTGTCCGTCCAGCGCTCACCGACGTCCGCGCGCCCGACGAGCGCAGGAGGCTTCGGCCCCCCGCAGCGCGTTCCGGGCGGCCGGCTGTCGGGGCTCGGCTTCGGGCCGAAGGGCCTGCTGGCCGTCGGCGTCGGCGGGAGGTCGGCGTCGCTGAACGAGCGTGTCGTCGCCACGCCGCTGGACGGCGGCTCGCCGCTCGCGCTCACGCCCGACTCGGCCACGGCGCCGAGACTCGCCACGGCGGGTGCCGGCGCAGGCGGTGCGCTCGTCGCGTCCTACACCGACGTGGGCGACCCGACGAGCGCGAACGGCCTCTACGTGCGCCGCAACACCAGCGGCACGACGTTCACCGCGCCGCAGAGGCTGACCGCGGCCACCGACGGCGTCCACGTCCCGGACATCGCCGCGGCGCCCGACGGCGGCGGGGTGGCCGTCTGGCAGTCCGAGGACAGCGGCGGCCAGGTCCGCGCCGCCGCGTTCGGCCCTCAGGGCCGCCTTTCCGCGCCCGGCCTCCCCGGCTCGGCGCCCGGCGCAGGCAGCACCACCGGCGGCGAGGACGGCGTCACGCGCGAGTGCAGCCGCATCGCCGTCGGCGCCATCGAGGTGCGGACCGCCCACGGCGTCGGCTGCTTCCTGCCCGGGATCGGCAGCAACAAGGGCAAGTCCGTGTCCAACGGCGCGGTCCTCTACAACGGCCTGCGCATCACGCCGCTGAACGGCTCGCAGATCGTGCTCGACATCGACAAGGGCTCGAAGGCCGTGACGATGTACACGACCGGCCAGGCGACGGTGGAGATCCCCGGCGGCGAGGCGGGCGACATCCTGATCTTCCGCGGGCAGCTCAAGCAGAAGCTCACCGCGAAGGTCGGCCAGCCGGCGCTCGACCTGCCGAAGTTCCCGACGTCGATCCGCGGCTTCAAGGTCGTCAACGAGCTCGCGCCCCTGGCGACGAAGGGCGGCGGCGTCACGATCCCGACGGAGCTCGACCTCGGCCCGCAGTTCCTCGGCCTGACCGCCCACGCGGACCTCGTCGTCACCCCCGCCGGCCTCCAGCTGAACACGCTGCGCTTCCGCCAGGACACGCTGCCGCTGGGTCCCGTGACCGTCGAGAACCTCGACGTCAGCTGGACGCGCGAGGGCAACCTCTGGGCCGGCTCGGGCAAGATCGCGATTCCGGGCGGGGCGGCGCTCAGCCTCGCGGCGTCGTTCGACAGCACGTCGTTCACGGCGACCGCCGCCTACGACCTGCCGTTCCCGGGCATCCAGCTCTTCGCCACCCCGCCGGTGTACCTGCACCAGATCTCCGCGGGCCTGGCGGTCAACCGCAACAAGATCCCCCTGGCGATCAGCGGCGGCGTGCAGATCGGCGCGGTGCCCCTCGGCCCGGGCGCGTACCTGCTCGACCTCAGCGGGACCGTCGGCCTGCAGTTCGGCACGCCGTTCGTGCTCACCGCGCGCGGCGACCTGAAGCTGCTCAGCACGCTGAACGTCGCATCGGCGTCGCTGCGCGCCGGCACCGACGGCATCGTCACGGCCGACTTCTCCGTCGGGCTGATCGACAAAGACTGGGCCTACGTCGGCGCGACGGTGAAGGCCGGCGTGAGCAGCGCGGGGTTCGAGGGCAAGGGCGCGGGCGAGCTGTGCATCGGCATCAAGCTCGTCAGCTACTGCGAGAACCTGCCCGAGGGCTACGTCTCGAGCAAGGGCATCGCCGGCTGCGTCTCGATCCTCGGCAAGGCGCGGACCGTCACGTACAAGTGGGGCGGCCCGATGACGCGCCGCAGCGGCCCGACGTGCTTCTACGAGGACATCTCGATCGGCCTGCTCCGCACCCGGGGACTGCGTCAGCGCACGACCGGCCTGACGCTCGACGAGCCCGCGGACGTCCTCTCCATCAACGTCCAGTCGGCCGACGGCGCGCCGCAGTTCGACCTGATCGACCCGTCGGGCTCCCCGGTGCCGCTGGACGGACCGAACGTCGAGTTCGCCTCCTCCGCGACCGCGCACGCCGCAACGGTCGAGGTCGCGAACGCCGCGGCCGGCACCTGGGACGTCATCCCGCGCGCGGGGTCCCCGGCCCTCACCGACGTCAGCGCCAGCGTCCCGGCGCCCGCCCCGAAGGTCCGGGGGAGCGTGTCGAAGGCGCGCGGCGGCAAGCGCACGGTCAGCTACGCGGTCACCGGCAACGAGGAGGCGACCATCGCGCTCGTCGAGCGCACCCGCAACGGGGACGTCCCGCTGAAGATGCCCGCGAACACCCAGACGGGCCGGCTGCGGTTCACCCCGAACGCGCAGGTCTCCGGGCGGCATCAGATCGTGGCGCGGATCAGCAGCGGCGATGACTTCGTCGTCGACGAGCAGGTCATCGCAAGCTTCGTCCAGCCGCGGCCGAAGGGCCCCGCGGCGCCCCGCCGCGTGCGGGTGCGCCGCAACGGCTCGAAGATCCTCGTGTCCGTCACCCGCCGCCGGGGTGCCAACGACCGCCTGGTGGTCACCGCGCGCTACGGCGAGGGTGGCCGGGCGTCCGCGATCATCCCCGCCGGGAAGCGCCTAGCTCGCCTGCCCGGGCCGGCGCGCAGCCTGAACGCGCCGGGCTCCGTGCGCGTGCGGGTCGTCGCCCAGGACCGGGCCGGACGGCGCAGTTCGGCACGGACCGCGACCCTGCGGGTCGCGGCCGGGCAGCGTGCCCGCCGCCGCTGATCCGACCTAGTGGACAAATTGGTTCACTGACCTCCGACCGCGTGTCCATAGCCCGTCTCCCGCCTGGCCTTCAGGCTGGATGGCATGTGCGGTATCGCTGCAGTCTGGTACGCCGATCCGGCGGGCGGCCCTCTCGGGGCGGACCTGTCGCGGATGCTCGGGCGCCTCGCCCACCGCGGCCATGACGGCAGCGGCGTGGGCCTGGCATCGCCGGAAGGCCTCGTCGAGGTCCACAAGACCGCCGAGGGCCCGGCCGAACTCGCCGCCGAGCACGCGCTCGAGACCCGCACCGGCAGCCACGGCGTCGGCCACGTGCGCATGGCGACCGAGACGGCCGTCGACGCCGCCCGCGCCCATCCGTTCACCGCACCCGGCCACCCGGAGGTCTGCGTCGTGCACAACGGGCACGTCACGAACGCCGAGCAGCTGCGCTTCGCGCTCGAGCGCCGGGGCGTGCACTTCAGCACCGACAACGACTCCGAGGTCATCGCCGCCTACATCGACGCGGGCCTGAGCGACGGCCACCCGCTCGAGGACATCCTGCGTCGCTCGATCGACGAACTCGACGGCACCTTCTCCTACGTCGTGATGACCCCCGAGGCGCTGGGTGTCGCCCGCGACCGCTTCGCCGCAAAGTCGCTCATGGTCGCCGAGACCGACGACTGGACCGCGATCTGCTCCGAGGGCCGCGGCCTGCCCGGGACCGGCTGGCGCCGCCGCGAGGTCGGCGCCGGGGAGGTGCGGACGTGGCGACGGTGACCGAGCGCGACATCGACTGCGCCGACCTGTCGACGCGGGAGATCAACACGCTCCTGCGCGGACTCGCCGACGGCGACCAGGTCCGCCTGACGAACCTCGACGCGAGGCACAACATCGCCGTCGGCCTGCACGGCAAGGTGCAGATCACCATCGACGGCGACGCCGGCTACTACGTCGCGGGACTCTGCGACGGCCCGGACGTCGTCGTCACGGGCCACGCCGGCAACGGCGCGGCCGAGAATCTGCAGTCGGGCAGCCTGACCGTCGCGGGGGACGTCGGGGCGGGCCTGGCGGCCACGATGCGCGGGGGGCGTGCCGTGGTCGCCGGGTCCACCGGCGCCCGCGCGGGCGTGCTGATGAAGGGCGGCGACGTGCTGGTCGGCGGGTCGGTCGGCGCGTTCAGCTGCTTCATGATGCAGCGCGGGCGCATGGTGATCTGCGGCGACGCCGGCGAGCACCTCGGCGACTCCTTGTACGAGGGGAAGATCTACGTCGGCGGCGAGATCGCCAGCCTCGGCGCCGACGCGCAGGCCGCCCCGGCCACCGCCGAGGAGGAGGCCGAGCTGCGCGCGCACTGCGAGGCGCACGGCATCACGCCGCCGCCGTCGTTCACCGCGGTGACCTCCATGCGGACGCTCTACAGCTTCGATGCCGGCGCCTGGAAGAGCGGAGACTGACGTGAGCAGCACCAACGGCACCATCCAGAGCGCGGCCCTCGCGCTCGAGGACCCCACCCTCGGCACCCAGCCCAACCCGCTGTTCAGCCCGGCGGTCATCGCCGACATCCAGGAGAAGGCGCACCTCGGGCGCTACCGCCTGCGCGGCTTCGGCGCCCGTCGGGAACTGCCGAGCCTCGACGACCTGACCGTCATCCCCGCGGGCCTGTCGCGGATGGCGCTGGAGGGCTACCGCGAGCACTGCTCGGCCAAGACGGTCATCGGCACCCGCGCCGAGGTGCCGCTCACGCTCGACATCCCGATCGGCATCGCCGGCATGAGCTACGGCGCGCTGAGCGCCACGGCGAAGACCGCGCTGGGACTCGGCGCCACCGCCGTCGGCACCTTCACCACGACGGGTGACGGCGGCATGCTCGACGCCGAGCGCGAGGCGTCGAAGCAGCTCGTCTACCAGTGCCTGCCCAGCCGCTACGGCTTCACGGTGCAGGACCTCCAGCGTGCCGACGCGGTCGAGATCGTCGTCGGTCAGGGCGCCAAGCCGGGGACCGGGGGCCTGCTCCTGGGCGCCAAGGTCTCCGGTGAGGTCGCCGAGGCCCGGACGCTGCCGCCGGGCGTCGACCAGCGCTCGCCGGTCCGCCACCCCGACTGGCTCGGCCCCGACGACCTCGTCATCAAGATCGAGGAGCTGCGCGAGGCCACCCAGGGGCGCATCCCGATCATGGTCAAGCTCGGTGCCGCGCGGGTCGTCGACGACGTGCGCCTCGCGGTGAAGTCCGGCGCCGACGCGGTCGTCCTCGACGGCATGGAGGGCGGCACCGCGGCGTCGCCGGAGATGCTGATGGACCACACGGGCATCCCCACGATGGCGGCCGTCGTCGAGGCCCGCCGGGCACTCGACTCGATGGGTGAGGTCAGCGAAGGCGTGCAGCTCGTCGTCAGCGGCGGCATCCGCCACGGCGTCGACGTCGCCAAGCTCCTGGCGCTGGGCGCCGACGCCGTCACGATCGGCACCGCCGCGCTCATCGCCCTGAACTGCAACAAGCCGGTCTTCGCCGAGGACTACGCCGCGCTGGGCACGGCGCCCGGCGCGTGCCACCACTGCCACACCGGGCGCTGCCCCGTCGGCGTCGCCACGCAGGACCCCGAGCTCGAGGGCCGGCTGGACCTCGAGCAGGCCGCGACGCGCACCAAGCACCTGCTCCAGGCGCTGACCATGGAGGTCCAGATGCTCGCGCGCGCGTGCGGGAAATCGTCCGTCCACCACCTCTCCCCCGAGGACCTCCGGGCGCTCAGCCCGAGCGCCTCCGCCATGACCGGCATCCCGCTCGCCGGCACCGCGATCCCCACGTAGGAGCCCTGATGGCCACCACCGAGCCCGAGACCCAGCAGCCGATCCCCGACCTCCCCGAGAGCGTCGAGTTCGTCGCCGTCCAGTGGATCGACGTCCACGGCTCGCCGAAGGCGAAGCTCGTCCCGCGCGCCGCGGTGCCGAGCCTCGTCGAGCCCGGCGGGGGCGCGGGCTTCGCCGCGTTCGCCAACCACGGGTTCGCGCGCGGCCCGGAGCATCCAGAGTTCCTCGCGGTGCCGGACATGAGCACGCTCGTGACGCTCCCGCACCGCCCCGAGATCGCCGTGGCGATGTCGACGGTCATGGACGGCGACGAGGTCGCGACCTGCGACGCGCGCTCCATCCTCAAGCGCATCCAGCTCGAGGCCGCCGACGAGGGCCTGCTGCCCATCGTCGGCATGGAGCCCGAGTTCTTCCTGCTGCGCCGGACCGACACGGGCGACCTTGCGCCGTACGACGTCAGCGACGGGCTGGACAAGCCCTGCTACGACCTCGGCGCGCTGCTCCGTGGCTCCCACGTCCTGCGCGACATCGTCTCCACGATGCAGGCGCTGGACTGGCAGGTCTCGGCCGTCGATCACGAGGACGGCAACGGCCAGTACGAGGTCAATTTCACGCACGCCGACGCGCTGACGACGGCGGACCGGTACACCATGCTGCGCTCGATGGTCGCCGACATCGCCGGGGCGCACGGGGCGATCGCGACGTTCATGCCCAAGCCGCTGGCGGGCCGCACGGGCTCGGGCGCGCACGTGCACATGAGCGCGCTGGACCAGGACGGCGACAACGCGTTCGAGGACGAGGACGACCCGCGCGGGCTCGGTCTCTCGAAGACCGCCTACAGCTTCGTCGCCGGTGTGCTGGATCACGCGCGGGCGCTCGCCGCGCTCACGATGCCGACCGTGAACTCCTACCGCCGCGTGCAGGCGTCCACGACGACGTCGGGCGCGACGTGGGCGCCCAACGCCGTCGTGTACGGGGCGAACAACCGCACCGGCATGATCCGCATCCCCGGGCCGGGGCGCTTCGAGAACCGCGGCGTGGACTCGTCGTGCAACCCGTACCTCGCGCTCGCGGGCATCGTGGCCGCCGGGCTCGACGGCGTCCGCCGCGGCCTCGATCCGGGTGCGCCGATCGAGGGCGCCAGCAGCGGGATCGGGGTGCCGCTGCTCCCCCGGACGCTGGCCGACGCCCTCGACGCGCTCGAACTCGACACCGTGCTGCGCGACGCGCTCGGCGAGGAGGCGATCTGCGAGTTCATCGCGGTCAAGCGCCACGAGTGGTCGTCGTACATGGGCGCGGTCTCGGCCTGGGAGGTCGAGACGTACCTCAGCCGCGCCTGAGCGCGGGCGGAAATCCGCCAGAAATCTGCGGGTCGCTACGGACCACAGCCTCCGACCGTTCGGGTACGGTCCCCGCGCCGTTCTATCCCCCTGAGGAGGCAAACCATGAGTGCCGCTGTCGCGGTGGAGGCCGTCGAGCCCTCACCGCCGAAGAACCTGTGGTGGCTGCTTGCCATCCTGGGCGCGCTGACGATCCTCGTCGGCTTCGCCGCCCTCGTCTTCCCCGGACCCACCCTGCTGGCCGTCGGCCTGCTCTTCGGCATCTGGCTCGTGATCTGGGGCGCCTTCTCGCTCTATCGCGGCATCGCCGAGAGCGGGGGCACCGCCGTGCGGGTCCTCTCCGTGATCATCGGCGTGCTCGGCGTGATCGTGGGTCTCGTGCTCATCGTCCGCCCCGGCCAGAGCGTCCTGACGGTCGTCTTCGTCATCGGCATCTGGTGGGTCGTCACCGGCATCCTGGAGTTCATCCAGGGCGTGGCGGTCAAGGAGTACCGCTGGACGAACCTCATCCTCGGCCTGATCGGCGCGGCCGCGGGCATCATCATCCTCGTGTGGCCCGGCATCGGCCTGGTCACCCTCGTGTTCATCGTCGGCTTCACGCTGATCTTCCGCGGCACGCTCGAAGTCGTGCTCGCGTTCCAGCTGCGCAAGCTCGGCCAGGAGGCATAGACATGTCCCGTTCCCGAATCTCAGCCCTGCTCGCGGTCTCGATGGCCGCCCTGGCGCTCGGTGCGTGCGGCGAGTCCCCCGAGGACGAGGCGCGCGACTCCGGCAAGGACATCGGCAAGGCGATCGCCGAGTTCCAGCTGGCCGACAGCGCCGAAGCCGCCGGCGCGGCGATCGACGACTTCCGCGCCGCCGTCACGAACCTGGACGAGGAGACGCGCGAGCGCGTCGCCGACCAGGTCGACACGCAGGCGGGCTCGCTCGACGACGCGATCGAAGCGGTCCAGGCCGCGCAGGCGTCCGCTGACGCCGACGCCCTGCAGAGCGCCCAGGACGACCTCAAGCAGGCCGGCCAGGACCTCCGCGCCCAGGCGCAGGCGTTCCAGTCGACCAACAACTCCGTCGCCGTCGCCTTCTGGGAGGGCGTCGAAGAGGGCTACGACGACGAGATCGACTGATCTCGCCGTCGCGCTGAGGAGCTAGTACCGGAGGGCGGCGGCGATCCCGCCGCCCTCTGCCAGCGCATCGCAGTCGCCGACCCGCAGCACGCTGATCCGGGCCGACGACGCCAGCGCCATCTCCACGGCCCGCTCGCCCAGGGCCGCCGGGCCGTCCCCGTTGACCGCCTCCGCGGCGACCGGGTCGAGCCGTCCGTCGGACACCACGGCCTGCGGGTCGAGCACGAGGTGCGACACGCGGCCCTCGGCCAGCGCCCCGAGCACCGCGGTCGCCCCGATGGCACCGCGGCCGCCGGCCTGGAAGTGCTCGGCGGCCTCCTCGACCGTCGCGGCCGCCCGGGCGCGGCGCGCACGGAGGATCTCGGGCTCCAGCCGGTGGTCGAGCGCGCTGAGCGACTCCTCGTGCAGGTTCGCGTCGACCTTCACGGCGATCCGCTTGCGCAGCTCGGCGGGCAGCTCGTCGCAGAACGCGCGCGAGAGCGCCGGGTCGCCCGCGAGCACCAGGTCGTCGGCGTCGAGCGCCGCGATCCGCGCGGCGACACCGTGGGCGGCCTCGCGCAGGAACTGCTTGTGGTGCGTCTCGACGCGGGCGTCACGCCGGTCGGGGACGTCGGCGTCGCCCAGGTCCCGGTCGTCCGCCGCCTCGGCGAACCGGCCGTCCTGCACCTCGGCGGTGCCGCCGACCTCCCAGCGCACCATCCGCACCGCATCGCGGCCGAGCAGGATGACGACCGCCGGCGCACTCAGATCGTTCGTCGCCGCGAGCGGCGCGACGTGCGGACGCGGCGCCCACCACACCTCACTGCGGTCGAGCGGCAGTTGCAGCGTGACGAAGTGGTCGAGCTCGGGCTCCTCGGCGAGCAGCCAGACGAAGCTACGGCCGCATTCGGCGGGCCCGAGCAGGCGCATCCGCTGCTCGGCCCGTTCCCGCAGGCCACGGAACATCACCTTCTCGCGGTGATCCCCTGAGGACTCGACGCGATGCGTCTCGTCCCTGAGCCCGTTCCGGACCTCGATCCACCATGCGGGATCCTGGTTGCCGTTCGCGGGGTCTCGGGGATCGGTCCGGGCTGCCAGCGTGAGCACTCCGTGCTCCGAACGCAGGGCAGCGAGCTTGCGCAGCTCCTCCGACGCGATCATCGCCCCGACCGTACCCGATCGGGGCGATGCTCATGTGCGGTTGCCGGAGGTCTCAGCGGGTGCAGGCCTGCACGGCCTCCACGTCGCCCGCGGCCTTCGCCAGACAGTCGGTGATCGACGTCGCATCAGCCACCGCGTCGTCGGCCGCCGCAGGCGCCGATCCGCCCTTGCGGACATCCGAACCGTCGAGGTTCGCCGTGAAGAAGGACGCGCCGCCGAAGTAGACCTTCCAGTCGGGCTTCCCGCTGATCGAGTCGATGCCGGCGATGGCGTGGGTGACGTCGTCGAGGCTCAGGCTCGGGTCTTCCTTCGCCGCCGCTGCGATGACGCGATCGAGCGCCTTCGGGTCGAGGTCGGCGAGCGGGAAGACGTTGTCGGCGAGCTTGCCGGGACCGGACAGCGTCACGCCGAACGGCTGCACGTCGCCATCGCGCTGGACCTTGTAGCCCTTCGCTTCATCCTCGCTGCCGGTCGAGACCTCGGCGGACATGTAGCTCGGGTACACGGTGACGCGCAGGACGTCCTTGCCGGAGCCCGCCTCCTTCTCGAGGGTCTTCAGCGCCGCGGCGAGGTCGTTGCCGTGCAGCAACGACCCCTCGTCGGCGGCGCTGGCGCTGGCTTCATCGAGCGCATCGCCGGCCTGGTCGAACGCATCAAGCGCCTTGAAGCCGACGAAGCCGAAGACGGCGAGCGTGATGAGGCCGGAGACGAGCAGACGGAGCGGATTGAAGAGCATGGCGGTGAATCCCCCAAGGGTGTTCGGTGGTCAGTGCCTGCTCAACGGGCCGGCGGCCCAGCAATTACGCGGGCGCTCAGTCGGCGACCAGCCGCGTGCGCAGCGCGGTGACGGCGTCGCGCTCGAGCCCATGCCCTTCGAGCCAGCCCGCGGGGCCACCAGGCGCGCCCTCGAAGACGTCGAGCACCCCTTCGATGGCGGCGTCGTCGACGGCCATGAGCGCCGGCTGCGTCACGGTCAGCAGGTTGACGATCGCGTCGCGCTGCTCGCCGTGCCAGCTCGCCGCGATCCGCGCGACGATGCCGTCGATCGCGTCCGCGGTCCGCAGGTAGTCGGCGACGATCGCCGTCCGCGGGACCCCGACCGTCGCGAGCGCCGCGGCGACGACCACCCCCGTCCGGTCCTTGCCCGCGGTGCAGTGCACGAGGATCGGGCCGGGCTCGACGGCGATCGCACGGACCGCCTCGACCAGCGGGAGCGCCGCCTGCTCGACGATGCCGCGGTACAGCGCGCGGAGATCGGCGATCGACGGATCGTGGGCGCGTTCGGCCAGGCGCGCCGGGTTGGCGCTGCGCATGAGTGAGACGTTGTGGACGCGTGCCCCTTCGAGCACGAGCGGATGGTCGTCGACGTGCTCGTCGGGCGCGCGCAGGTCGACGACCGTGCGCGGTGGCCACGGCGTCATGTCGGGCACCAGGTCACCGAGCTTCGGTGCGTCGCTGCGGTACAGCACGCCGGGCCGGATGCGGCGGCCGTCGCCGGTCGGCAGCCCGCCCACGTCGCGGAGGTTCTGGAGCGCGTCCATGCGTCCCCCACGATCGCACGCCAGTGGCCGCCCAGGTCCTGCCGCTGCAAGAAATCCTGCAAGGAGCAGGAAAAGACCGGGCCGACAGTAGGATGCGGCCGCGCCGAATCATCAGCCGTCCGCGGTTGGGATCGGGGGACCCACATGCGGCCATCGCGGCCGCCGGGGCGAATCGCCGCATCTCGCGGCCGTAGCGCGGTGCTCCCCGCGCGAGCCCGTCAGCTCACCTCGTAGGCGCCATGTCCCATGACGTTCCTCCGCTTCAACATCCGAGCCCTGCTCGTCCTCGCCTGCGCCCTGCTGGCCTGTGGCGCCCTGCCCGGAGTCGCGGCCGCGGAGCGCCCGACGCTCGAGCGCGGTGACCGCGGCGCGTCCGTCAAGGTCCTGCAGCGCTGGCTCGGCCTGAAGGCCGACGGCGTCTTCGGCGCCGGGACGCTGCGCGCGGTCAAGCGCTTCCAGCGCCGCCACGACCTCAAGGCCGACGGCATCGTCGGCCCCGGCACCTGGCGGGTGCTGCGCCGTGCCCGCGCCGCCCGGCGGTCCGCCTCGTCGCGCTCGACCACGAGCCGCGGGTCGTCCGTGCGCCTGCTCCAGCGCAAGCTCGGCATCACGGCCGACGGCGTGTTCGGCCCGGGCACGCTGCGGGCCGTCAAGGCGTTCCAGCGCCGCAACGGGCTGACCGCCGACGGCGTCGTCGGCCCGGCCACCTGGCGCGCCCTCGGCGTGCGCGGCAACCGCCCGGTGCTCAAACGCGGTCGCTCCGGCGGACGGCGCTCGGGCGGGCTGCCCATCCGCGTGCGTCGTGCGATCAACGCGGCGAACCGCATCCACCACAAGCCCTACCGCTACGGCGGCGGCCACGGCTCCTTCAACGACTCCGCGTACGACTGCTCGGGCTCGATCTCCTACGTCCTGCACGGCGCCGGGGTGCTCAACAGCCCGCTGGACAGCACCCGCTTCATGTCGTGGGGCTCCGCCGGCAAGGGGCGCTGGATCACGATCTACACGAAGCCCAGCCACGCGTTCATGGTCATCAACGGGCGCCGCTACGACACGAGCGACCGTCAGCACGACGGGTCGCGCTGGGACGACGACATGCGCTCCACCGCGGGCTACACGGTCCGCCACCCGCCGGGCCTCTAACCGACGCCGGTCGTCTCCCCGGGCTGGAGGATCCGCACCTCGGTGTCCGGTGCCACCCGCGCGCTCTCGGTCGCATACCGGTGCGGCGGGTCGCGCAGCGGCTCGGGCTTCCAGCGGTGCATCACGCGCGGGTAGAACGTCCCCCAGTGGATGGGGACGGCGACGCGCGGCCGCAGGAGCGCCGTGGCCGCGGCGGCCCGCTCGGGGTCGAGGTGGCCGGGCCCGAGGCTCGGCCCCCAGCCCCAGACGGGGATGAGCGCCAGGTCGAGGTCGCCCAGCTGGTCCATCTCGTCGTGGATGTCCGTGTCCCCGGCGAAGTACACGCTGCGCCCTGCGTCGCCGGACTCGCGCAGGACGTAGCCGACGGCGTCGGCCTCCGGGCCCAGCGCACGCCTGCCGCTGTGGTCGGCACGCACGGCGGTGACCTCGAGGTTGCCGATCTCGGCGGTCTCCCCCACGCGCAGCTCGCGGATGTCCCGTGTGCCGAGCTTGCGCAGCGCGGGCCGCGCGCCCGCGGGAACCACGAGCGGGATGTCGGGATCGAGCCGGCGCAGCGACGGGATGTCGAGGTGGTCGTGGTGCAGATGGCTGAGCAGCACGGCGTCGAGACCGGCGGAATGCTCAGGGCGGGGAGACGGTCCGTGACGCTGCAGGTGCAGCATGCGGTCGCGCAGGATCGGGTCGGTGAGCACCCGCGTGCCCGCGAGGTCCACGAGGGTCGTGGCGTGCCCGAGGAAGGCGACCTGATCCATCAGCGCATGTTCGCACCGCGCTGCGCCGGGATGAGTTCTCCCGGCGGCGGCGTCGGCGTCCGGGTGGTCAGCAGCAGGGGCAGCAGGGCGAGCGCCAGCAGCCCGCCGGCGAGGGAGAGCGCCGCGTAGCTCGTCTCGGC
Source organism: Solirubrobacteraceae bacterium (assembly GCA_016463765.1). Taxonomy (GTDB): domain Bacteria; phylum Actinomycetota; class Thermoleophilia; order Solirubrobacterales; family Solirubrobacteraceae; genus Svornostia. The sequence goes on from JAEMQS010000006.1 coordinate 74,716, forward strand.
GACGACGAACCCGCTGCCCATCCCGCCCGCCGCGCCGGCCAGTGCCACGCCCAGGTCGACGCGGCCCTGCATCGCGGCACGCCCGGCCAGCGGGGTGGCATCCGTGACGAGCGTCGTCCCGGCGACCAGACCGAGGTTCCACCCGAGCCCCAGCAGGCCGAGCGCGAGCATGAGCAGGACCGTGCCCTCCGGCGGGGCGGTCGCGGCGACGAGCCCCGCGGCGAGGAGCGTCACCCCACCCGCGGCGATCACCGGCCGCCGTCCGACGCGGTCGACGAGGATCCCGGTCAGCGGCGAGGGCAGGAACATCGCCGCGACGTGGATCGAGATGACGAGCCCCGTCGCACTCAGCCCGTGCCCGTGGTCGCGCATGTGGATCGGGGTCATCGTCATCACGGCGACCATGACGATCTGGGTGATGACCATCGCCGTGGCGCCGAGCCGCAGATCCCCCGGTGCCCCGGCCGGGCCATCGTCGGCCACGGTCACCGTCTCCTCCGTGGCCAGCGCGCGGGCGGTCAGCAGCGGGTCGGGCCGCAGCAGGACCATGACGGCCCCCGCCGCGCAGGCGTAGGCGACCGTGGCCAGCAGGAACGGCCCGGCCAGCGCCGGGATGCCGAGGCTCTTCGCGACGGTGCCGGTCGCGTCGACGAGGTTCGGTCCGAGGACCGCGCCGACGGTGGTGGCGACGAGCACGGTGCTGATCGCGCGACCACGCCGCTCCGGGGTCGCGAGGTCGCCGCCCGCATAGCGCGCCTGCAGGTTCGTCGCGACCCCCGACCCGTAGAGCAGCAGCGAGACGAAGAGCAGCGGCACGCTGTCGATCGCCGCAGCGAGCACGACGCCGCCGCCACCGAGCGCGCCGACGGCGTAGCCCGCGGCGAGCCCAGGCCGCCGCCCGGCGCGCTGCGACAAGCGCCCGACGAGGACCGCCGCGGCGGCGGACCCGATCGTGAAGAGCGCGGTCGGCAGTCCGGCACCGGAGGTCGAGCCGAGCATCTCCTCCGCGAGCAGCGCCCCGACGACGATGCCGGCGGCCAGGCCGGCCCCCGCGAGCACCTGCGAGACGAGCAGGACGCGCAGCATCCGACGCTGGATGCGGTCGCGCTCGGTCATGCGGCCAGGATCACAGGAGCCGCCGCCGGACGCTCCTTCGTGCGCGCCGGCCAGTCACCGGCCGGCGCCGAAGGACCGCCCAGCGGCGGCAGGGGACCTGTGCGGGCGGTGCGGGCCCTCCCTGTCCGTCGGGCCGCACCGATGCGGGGGCGCCGTTGCGAAGCACTCCCCGTCCGTCAGCCTCCAGATGGTCGCCGGTCGGACCCCCGCGACGCAATGGACGGCGCTCCAGACTTCGGCGCGATGGCGTTGTGGATGTGAACAACGGGTGGCGCAACTTGACGCGGCATGGGATGATCAGCGCCTGACCTTTGGGGAGCTTGCGCTGGGGGCGCAGGCGGTCAGGGGGGAGAACGTTGGATCAGCGCACAATGACGGCGGGCGCACCAGACTTCGCAGCCCGGTACGCCGAGCTCCGCCGAACGAAGCCAGACATCGACCCGCGCGAGGCGCGTGGCGTCGCCGAGCGCGTGCTCGGGCGCCGTGACGAGCTCATGGGCAACATCGCGCGCGCTTTCCGCGCGGGCATCCCGGCGTACTCCGACCACACCGACGAGGACCTGCTCGATGCGATCGACGAGATCGTCGAGACCGTCGTGCGCCGCGTCGGCAACCTCGCCCCGCCGGGCCGTGAGGGGCTCGAGCCCCTCGAGGTGCTGGCACGTCGCCGCGTGCTCGAGGGCTTCCCGCTGGAAGCGCTCATCCGCAGCGTGCAGATCGGGACGCGCGAGCTCATGGCCATCGTGGGCGAGGAGGTCGCCGACGCCAAGTACGACGTCTCGATCGTCCTTCTGCTGCACGAGTTCGCCTGGGACTGGGCCAACCACGCCACCGAGACCATCATCCGCGTCCACCGCGAGCTCGACCTCGAGCGCACGCGGCACGACCGCGCACGGCGTGCGGAGTTCCTGCGCGCGCTGCTGCACGGCCAGCTGTCGCCTGAACAGGTCCAGAGCGAGGGCCCGATCCACGGCCTGGACCCCGCGATCTCCTACGTCGCGTTCCGCGCCCGCCCGGTCGGCGAGCGCGAGGTGCTCGACCTCGCAGCGGCGATCGGCCGCTCGGGCACCGAGGGCAAACGCCGGCCGCTGACCGAGCTCATCGAGGGCGATCTGGTCGGCTGCGCACCCCGCCGGCCCGCCGCCGGCGAGCACCACCTCATCGCGGTCGGCCAGCCCGTTGAGCTGCCCCGGTTGCGCGAGTCGTTCGCCGACGCGACGATCGCGCTCGACGCCGCCGAGGCGTTCGAGCTCACCGGCACGGTCGACCTCATCGAGATCGGCCCGCGGTCGCTCGCCCTCGCGGCGGAGCGGTCGGCCACCCGCCTGGACGCACACCACCTCGGCCCGCTCGACGACCTGGGCGGGGCCGCGGAGATCGAACTGACCGCGCGCACGCTGCTGGAGTGCGACCAGCACGTCGAGCAGACCGCCCGGGAACTGCACGTCCACCCCAACACGGTGCGCTACCGGATGAACCGCTTCAGGACCCTGACCGGGCTCGACCTGCGCCAGACCTCGGACGTCGTCACGGCCTGGTGGCTCCTGAACCGGCGAGCCGCCGGGCGCGGTCCGGCGGCGGAGCGCCGGGCGGGGCTGGACCGGCGACTGACCAGCTAGGGCGGCGATCCCCTACCGTGGACGGGCCGATGTCAGCCCTCCGCGAAGACCTCAGAAACGTCGCGATCGTCGCCCACGTCGATCACGGCAAGACCACCCTCGTCGACGCCATGCTCTGGCAGTCCGGCGCGTTCCGGGAGAACCAGGACGTCAATGACCGCGTCATGGACTCCATGGACCTCGAGCGCGAGAAGGGCATCACGATCCTCGCGAAGAACACCGCCGTCCGCTACGACGGGGTGAAGCTGAACATCATCGATACCCCGGGCCACGCCGACTTCGGCGGCGAGGTCGAGCGCGGGCTGACGATGGTCGACGGCGTGATGCTGCTCGTCGACGCGTCCGAGGGCCCGCTGCCGCAGACCCGCTTCGTGCTGCGCAAGGCGCTCGAGGCCGAGCTGCCGGTGATCCTCTGCGTGAACAAGGTCGACCGCCCGGACGCGCGCGTCTCCGAGGTCATCGACGAGGTCTACGAGCTGTTCTTCGACCTCGGCGCCGAGGAGCACCACATCGACTTCCCGATCGTCTACTGCAACGCGAAGGCCGGCCACGCGTCGATGGAGTACCCGCTCCCCGACGACGTCACGGACCTCACGCCGCTGATGGACCTGCTCGTCTCGCACATCCCGGCGCCGACCTACGAGGAGGGCCACCCCCTCCAGGCGCTCGTCACGAACCTCGACGCGTCGCCCTACGTCGGCCGTCTGGCGATCTGCCGGGTCCAGCAGGGCACGATCAAGCGCAACCAGACCATCTCGTGGTGCCGCGCCGACGGCAGCGTGCAGCGCGCGCAGCTCGGCGAGCTCTACGTCACCGAGGCCCTCGATCGCGTGGAGGCCGCCGAAGCCGGTCCGGGCGAGATCATCGCCGTCGCCGGCATCGCCGAGGTCACCATCGGTGAGACGCTCGCCGATCTCGAGGATCCGCGCCCGCTGCCGGTCATCACGGTCGACGAGCCGTCGCTGAGCGCGATCATCGGGATCAACACGTCGCCCCTCGCCGGCAAGGACGGCGACAAGCTCACCGCCCGCCAGGTCAAGGCCCGGCTCGAGCAGGAGCTCGTCGGCAACGTGTCGCTGCGCATCAAGGACACCGAGCGCCCCGACGCGTGGGAGGTCCAGGGCCGCGGCGAGCTGCAGCTCGCGATCCTCGTGGAGATGATGCGTCGCGAGGGCTTCGAGCTCACCGTCGGCCAGCCGCAGGTCCTCACGCGCGAGATCGACGGCAAGACCCACGAGCCCGTCGAGCGCCTCGCGATCGACGTCCCCGAGGACTACGTCGGCGTCGTCACCCAGCTGCTCGCGCTGCGCAAGGCGCGCATGGAGCAGATGATCAACCACGGCACCGGCTGGGTGCGGATGGAGTACCTCGTCCCCGCCCGCGGGCTCATCGGGTTCCGCACGGAGTTCCTCACCGAGACGCGCGGCACCGGGCTCATCCACCACGTCTTCGACCGCTGGGAGCCGTGGTTCGGCGAGCTGCGCTCCCGCCCGACCGGGGTGCTCGTGGCCGACCGCCAGGGCGTCACCGCGACGTTCGGCCTCATGAACCTGCAGGAGCGCGGCACGCTGTTCGTCGGGCCCGGCGAAGAGGTCTACGAGGGCATGATCGTCGGCGAGAACGCGCGCGCGGACGACCTCGACGTCAACGCCGTGCGCGAGAAGCAGCTGAACAACATCCGCTCGTCGACCTCCGAGGTCCTCGTGCGGCTCGTGCCGCACCGCAACCTGTCGCTCGATCAGGCGATGGAGTTCCTGCTCGAGGACGAATGCGTCGAGGTCACGCCCACCAAGGTGCGCCTGCGCAAGGTCGTCCTGGACAAGAACGGCCGCGTAAAGGCCAGCCGGAAGAAGAAGGCCGCCGCGCAGTCCTGATCGACCGGTCACACGTTACCCCGGACCTAATTCGTGGCAGAACGCACAAGTTAGCGTTTCGGTCTAGGGTTGCCCTCAGGGGGTAGGGGGAAATGGCCGAACGAGGCGCAGTACCGCAGGTCCCGGCGATGAGGCGCAGGCTGCTCCGTGCAGCGCGCACCTTCACCACGCCGCTGCTGCCGGACGACTACCTCGAGCTCATCAATCCGCTGTGGTCGGCGCGCGAGCTGCGCGGCCGCATCGAGCGGATCGAGCCCGAGACACCATGGGCGTCGACGGTCGTCATCCGCCCGGGCTGGGAGTGGCCCGGGCACCGACCCGGCCAGTACCTCCGCGTCGGCGTCGACATCGACGGCGTGCGCTGCTGGCGCGCCTACTCGCTGACGTCGGACCCGGGCGCGAAGGACGGCATGCTGCGCATCACGCCGAAGCTCGTCGAGGGCGGCCAGGTCTCGCCGTTCCTCGTCCGCGAGGCGACCCCGGGCATGATCGTCGGCCTCGGCGGCGTGGAGGGCACGTTCGTGCTGCCCGACCCGGCGCCCGCGAAGGTGCTGTTCGTCACCGCCGGCAGCGGCGTGACGCCGGTGATGAGCATGCTGCGCGCACTCGAGCGCCGGGCCGCGCTGCGCGACGTCGTGCACATCCACTCCGCCCGCACCGCCGACGAGGTCATCTTCGGCACGCAGCTGCGCGGCATGGCGATGCGCAGCACGGGCCTGACGCTCATCGAGCGCCGCACCGGCGACGACGGCCGGGCCACGCCCGGCCACCTCGACGAGCTGTGCCCGGACTGGCGGGAGCGCGAGGCGTTCGTCTGCGGCCCCGCGGACATGCTCGACGACTACGCCGAGCGCTACGCCGCGGAGGGCCTCTCCGAGCAGCTGCACACCGAGCGCTTCCAGCCGACGCTCAGCGCCATGGTCGGTCAGGGCGCCGGGGGCGAGATCGCCTTCACCCGCAGCCGCTGCTCAGGGGAATCTGACGGCAACGTCCCGATCCTCGAAGCCGGCGAGCGCGCGGGCGCCCGGCTGCCCTACGGCTGCCGGATGGGGATCTGCCACACGTGTGTCGGATTCCTGCGCTCCGGGCAGGTGCGGGACCTGCGCACCGGCGAGGTGCTCGGCGCTCCTGGCGACCTGGTGCGCACCTGCGTCAACGCGCCCGAGGGCCCCATCGAGATCGACCTGTGAACGGAAACGGAGCTCCCCTGATGGCGACCGACGCGACGACGAACCCGCTGCACCGCCTGACCCCCGAGCAGATCGAGGAGATCGGGCGCGAGTTCGACGCGATCCACGACGAGGTCTACGCCGACCTCGGCGACCGCGACGCGCGCTACATCCGCTCCATGATCCAGATGCAGCGGCGACTCGCGCTGACCGGTCGCGTCCTCCTGCTCGGATCGCGCCGCAAGCCGCTCTTCGTCGCGGGCGTCACCGCGCTGTCCCTGGCCAAGATCCTGGAGAACATGGAGATCGGCCACAACGTCATGCACGGCCAGTGGGACTGGATGAACGATCCCCAGATCAACTCGTACGCGTGGGACTGGGACTCCGCCTCCACCGCCGAGGGCTGGAAGCACTCGCACAACTACCTGCACCACACGTTCACGAACATCCGCGACAAGGACCGCGACCTGGGCTACGACCTCATGCGGGTCGACCCCAAGCAGGAGTGGCACCCGGTCTACGTCCTGCAGCCGGCCTACAACGTCGCGCTCATGGCGCTGTTCCAGTGGGGCGTGGCGCTCCACGACCTCGACATCACCGCGATCCGCACCGGCCGCAAGTCGTGGAAGGACGCCAAGCAGGAGCTCAAGGGCATCGCCACCAAGGCCCGCAGGCAGTTCCTCAAGGACTACGTCGCCTACCCGCTGCTCTCCGGCCGCAGCGCCCGCCGGACGCTGAAAGCCAACGCGACGGCGAACATGATCCGCAACGTCTGGGCCCACGCGATCATCTTCTGCGGCCACTTCCCCGACCAGGCGTACACCTTCAGCGAGGAGGAGGTCGAGGGCGAGACGCGCGGCGGGTTCTACGTGCGCCAGCTCCTCGGCTCGGTGAACATCGAGGGCGGCCCGCTCTTCCACGTCATGAGCGGCAACCTGTCCTTCCAGGTCGAGCACCACCTCTTCCCGGACATGCCGAGCACCCGGTACGCGGAGATCGCCCCGCGCGTGCGCGCGATCTGCGAGCGCTACGACCTGCCGTACAACAGCGGGCCCTTCCTGCAGCAGTGGCTGATGGTGCAGCGCACGATCATCCGGCTCGCGTTCCCCGGCGGCGAGGAGCGCCCGAAGCCCGGGCCGTACCGGGCGCCGGAGGGTGAGCGGCCGCTGCCGCCGGTCGTGGACGCCGTCGCGGCCTGACGATCAGCGCTTCCTCCTGACCGGTAGGACAGAATGCCGGGCATGTCACGTCCGCCTGTCCCCCGGTCCCGCGAGGACGACTACACCCGCGAGGCCGCAGCCGCCCGCCGCGCGTTCGTCACCGAGCAGACCGGCGTCGCCCTCGACCACGTCGGCGCGTACTCCTTCGACCCGGCGGTCCTGCCCGGCAACGTCGAGCACTTCACCGGCGTCGCGCAGATCCCGATCGGCCTGGCCGGGCCGATGCTCGTCGACGGCGAGCACGCGCAGGGCGAGTTCTACGTCCCCCTCGCCACGACCGAGGGCACGCTCGTCGCCTCGTACAACCGCGGGATGAAGCTGCTGCGCGCGGCCGGCGGCGTGAAGGTCACCGTGGTCGACGACGCGATGCAGCGCGCGCCGGTCTTCATCTTCGACAGCGCGCGCGAGGCGCGCGACTTCGCGACCTGGCTCGACCTGCACTTCGGCGAGATCAAGGCCGCCGCCGAGACGACGACGGGCACCGGCCGGCTGCGCGACGTCGAGCGCTACCTCGCCGGGCGCTTCTGCTTCACCCGCTTCAACTACACGACGGGCGACGCGGCGGGTCAGAACATGACGGGCAAGGCGACGCTCGCCGCCTGCGAATGGATCCGCGCCCGCCACCCCGAGCTGCGCCACTACACGCTCGAGGCGAACCTCGCGACGGACAAGAAGCACTCCCACATCAACCTGCTGCGCACGCGCGGCAAGCGCGTCGTGGCCGAGGCGCTCATCCCCGACGCGGTGATGCGCGAGGTCATGCACGTCCCGACCGAGCGGGTGTACCGCGCCCGCCAGGTCTCCACGCTCGGCGGCCAGCTGTCCGGCCTGGCGAACAACGGGTCGCACTCGGCCAACGGCATCACCGCGATGTTCATCGCGTGCGGTCAGGACGTGGCGAACGTCGCCGAGTCGCACGCCGCGATGGTCTACACCGAGCTGCGCGACAACGGCGACTACTACTACTCGATCACCATGCCGGCGCTCATCGTCGCGACGTACGGCGGCGGGACCGGGCTGCCGACGCAGCGCGAGTGCCTGGAGCTGCTCGGCTGTTACGGGCAGGGCACGGTGAAGAAGTTCGCCGAGATCGTCGGGGCCACCGTGCTGTGCGGCGAGATCTCGCTCGGCGCCGCGATCGTCGCGGAGGAGTGGGTCTCCGCGCACGACGCGTTCGGGCGCAACCGGCCGTAGCCGACTGCGCCCGGGTCGTGGGCTCCGGGTTTCAGGGGGCGCGGAGAATCAACCGGCGCCCCGCGGGGGCGTTACCACTTCGCGCACTGCTTCCACGCGATCTTGCCCTCGATCTTCCCGCCGACCTTCGTCACGTTCTCCCACTGCGTGTAACCGAAGTCCGGCGTGCCCGACGTGTCGATGCCCGCCTTCACAGGGCCGGCCTGCACCTTCGCGCCGCCCTTGACGTTGAAGCAGTCGAGGCTCATCTCGCCGCCGATCGTGCCACCGATGACGCCGACCTTGCCGGTGAGCTCGGCGACGATCGCGCCGCCGGTGTCCTGCGCCCCGGCCATCACGTCGACCTCGGCGCCACCGCCACCGCCGACACCGATCTCGCCGCACAGCGACCAGTTCGCCTTCTCGACCTTGTTGTCCCGGCAGACCTGGATGCCGCCGCCTCCACCGCCGTAGGCGCTGAAGCCGATGCACGCCAGGCCCGTGGGGTCACGGTGCTGGACCGGGCTTGATCCGGCGTACGCGAACAGGTTGTCCGGTGAGCCGCCGAAGAACGACGGGTCGCGGAACACGAACCGGCCGGAGGCGGGCTCGTAGTCACGCTTGCCGAACCGCACGAGCTTCGTGAGCGGGTCCTCGATGCCGCCGGCGAAGCCGACTGGCAGGGAGAAGTCCGCGCCGTGCTCGACCGTCGACTGGCCGAACGCGTCGTAGGAGATGCGCTTGACGACATTGCCGTCCTTGTCGACGACGACCCGCGGCGAGCCGACCTGGTCGGCCCCGACGTAGAACGTGTCGTCACCACGGCGCAGCGCGAACATGACGTCGTGCTCGTCGTAGGTCACGCGGGTCAGCGTGCCGTCGTGCTCCTTCCAGGCGGTGACGCGGAACGGCTGCGCCGGGTCGCCGTAGAGGTAGCTCTGGGTCTTGCCGTCGACCGTGCGCGAGGTGCGCCGGCCGATCGCGTCGTACGTATACGTCGCGTCCTTGCCGCCGACGGTCGCCTTCAGGAGCTCGCCGTTGCGGCTCCACGCGAACGTGTCGGCGCCGCGGGCGGTCATGAACCCGTCGGCATCGAACGTGTAGTTCACGCCCGCGCGGGTCTTGAGCTGACCGCCCGCGTCGTACGTCGCTGCCTGCACGGCGCCAGCGCCGACCTTCGCGGTCACCCGGTTGCCGTCGCGGTCGTACGTGTACTCCTCGACGACCGTGCCGCCCTCCTTCGCGCGGCGCAGCTGCCCGCGACCGTCGTACTCGTACGTGCGGGTCTTCGCCGCGGCGCCCTTCGGCGTCTCGGTGATCGACGAGATGCGCGACGACGCGTCGTAGCCGATGTTCGACCCGAACACCGTGCCGCCGGCGACCTGCGTGGTGCGCGTCTTCACGCGCGCCAGGCCGTCGTACTCGTAGGTGATGTTCAGCGGGCCGCCCGTGATGCTGCCCATCGCGCCGCCCGGTCCGGTCCGGCCGAACGTGAACGGGCCGCGCTTGGTCATGAGGCGGTCGGTGTCGAACCCGAGCTCGTCCTTCAGCTCCGTGGCGCCGACCTTCAGCGTCTCGGACGAGGGGAGCAGCGTGTTCGCCCACTCGTACGAGTAGGTGCCGTCGGCTGCGCCGGTGAACGCCGTGCTCGTCGGCAGGGCGCCGTCGTAGCCGAAGTCCACCGACTGCGAGCCGCCGCCGGCCGCCAGCGTGCGGGTCAGCACGTCGAACTGGTCGGTGCCCTCCACGTAGGAGTAGCCCCGCTTGACCTGCGCGTTGTCCTCGGCCTTCAGCTGGCCGCTGTCGGTGTAGCCGAACGTCTCCGCGGTGCCGCCGGGCAGCTTCTGCTGCTGCAGCTCGCGGTTGGTCGCGTACTCGCGCTCGTACTTCGTGGTCTGCCCCGCGGGCGTGAACGTGTGCTCACGGCCCCCGGCGCGTCCGATCTCGTGCTTGCGCCCCTCGGGCGTGGTCATGGTCTTGACCTTGCCGTCGAGGTCGTGGGTGTACCGGTACGTCGACTCGCCGCCCGGCACGTCGTCGGGGACGGTGACGCTCGTCACGCGATCCGCATCGTCGTAGCCGTAGCGCACGGTGTGCCCGCCAGCGTCCTTGCGGGTGGCGACGCGGAGCTTCGCGTCGTACGTGAACTCGCGCTTGGTCGTGCCCTGGATCACCGAGGCCACGCCGCCCTTGGCGTCGTAGGTGACCTTGATGGGGTCGACCGCGTTCGCCGGCTTGACCTCGATCGCGCGGCCGCGGCGGTCGAACGTGGTTTCCGTCCTGCGCGACCTGTTCGAGACGAACGTCATCCGCTGGTCGTCGGGGTCGTCGGCCTCACCGGTGTCGTACGACCAGTCGCCGTCGGGCCCGTCGACGCGCAGGAACTCCACGCTGAACGGGTTCCGGGGGTCCTTGAGCGTCGCGGTGCGGGTCCATTTCTCGGTCCGCTCCTTGCCGCCCGGGGTCTTGACCGTCCGCTGCTCGGGGACGATCACGCGTGCGCCCCACCTCGGGTCGGCCGCGTTGGTCTGGGTGGTCTTCGTCCCGTCGGGGTCGGTGCGCTCGGTGCTGCCGTCGAGCTGCGTCTTCGACGTCGTGGTGACGCCGCCGGGGCGGACAATGCGCCGCTGGCGCTCGCCCGTCGGCAGGATCTCCATGTGGTAGGTCGTGACCCGGCCGCCGGCGCTGACCTTCACGCTGCTGCCGTCGTTGTGCTCGGTCCGCTCGAGCGTCGTGGTGACGCCGTCGGGCGAGACGTCCTTGACCAGGCGGCCGGTCGGGCCGTAGGTGAACGTGCCCTTGTTGCCCGCCGGGGTGGTGAACGTCGCCAGCAGACCACCGGGGTGGTAGGTCATCTTCGTGGCCTCACCCGCGGGGTTCTTGACCTCCTCGAGCCAGCCGGCGCCGTCGAGCTTCAGCGCCGTGCGCTGCCCGCCCGGGCCGACGATGGCCTGGGGCGCGCCGCCCGCGCCGCGCTCGATGCGCGTGACGTTGCCGCTGGCGTCGACGATGCGCAGCAGGCCGCCGTCGCCGTACTCGAACTTCTTTTCGAGCGCGCCCGTCAGGCCGTCGCGCGTGGAGAGGTGGCGACCGTCACGGTCGAACTCCCACACCTCGGCGCCGTCCGGGGACGGGACCGCGTAGCCGTCACGGTCGAACGCCGGGAGCGGCGGGTCGATGCGGCGCAGCTGATGCCGGCCGTCGGCGAACAGCACGCGGCCGTCGCCGTCGACATGCAGGCCGCCGTCGGACGTCTCGATGCACGAGCGTGTGGACTGCTCACCCTCCGGGGACAGCGAGTAGCCGCACGTGCCGCGCAGGTGCCCGGCGATGTGCTCGAGACGGCCCTCCGGGGTGAGCCGCGAGATGAGCGAGCCGCTCGGGGTGCCGTTCTGGTTGTGGCGGATGTAGATGCCGCCGTCACGGCCCATCGCGACGTCCACCGGTGCGCCGATGTTGACCTCGGTCGCCATCTTGCCGTACTCCGGGGCGGCGTACGGCGCGGTGTGATTGCCGGCCACGCGCGTGAGCTGGCCCTGCGGGCTGACCTTCTCCACGACGTTCTCCAGCGGCAGCGCGAAGTACAGCGAGCCGTCGTCGCCGAGCGCCAGGCCGTACGCGATGCCGAATGAGGCGTCACGCGCGGGCTCGCCGTCGCCGAGGTCCTCGTTCTCGTTGGCGTCCGAGCCGCCGCCGGCGACGTTCTGGATGAGGCCGGCCGCGGTGATCTTCCGCACGCGGGCGTGGTAGCCGTTGAAGGCCGCACCACGTTCGCTGAAGTAGATCGTGCCGTCGGGCGCCGGGAGGATCGACTTGATGCCCGCCAGGCGCGTCTCCTTCGCCGGCTTGCCCTCCGCGCCGGTCGCCGTCGTGCTCTCCGTGCCCGCGACGCGCTGGACGCGGCCGTCCGGCGTGATGCGCGCGATGAAGTAGTTGTTCGACGACGCGCTGTAGCCCGACCAGTACACGCTGCCGTCAGGTCCTGCGGCGAGCCCGGTCGGCTCGTAGCCGAGCACGGCGTCCTTCGCCGGCGTGCCGTCGGGAGACAACGGCCCGGGCACGCCCTCGTAGGGCTTGTCCCCCGCGGCGCGGCGGCCCGCGTAGCGGCTGACCTTGCCGTCGGGTGTCACGCGGAAGATGCCCTTCTCGTTGAAGTGCACGAGGACGAACGCCGAACCGTCCGGCCCGCGGTCGAACCCGCCGAGGTAGTCGAGCGCCACGTCCTCGCCCTGCTTGCCCTCACTGTCGGGGTGGCCGATGCGCGGCCCGCCGTACGAGCCGACGAGCGTCGTGAGCGTCTTGCTCATCGCCTCGCCGGACAGCGTCTGGCCGTCGCCCTTGTGCACGACCTGGTTGCCCGGGTCGTAGCTGTGGTGATCGCCCAGCGAGAAGCCGCCGAGGTTGTCGATGTCGCGGCTGTCCCACGACCCGACATAGCGGGTGATGGTCTGGCCGACGGGGATCCCGCAGAAGAAGTGCGTCTCCATGTTGCCCGAGCGGTTGCCGCAGGCGTAGCGGCCGTCGAAGACCTCGGTGTCGGTGGGGAACTGGCCGAAGCTCGCGCTGAAGTCCTCCGGCGCGTCGTAGTAGTTGAACTCGTAGACGTAGATGACGCGGATCGTCGCCTTCAGCCGGCCCTGGACCGCACGGTCGTAGGCGTCCGCGCCGTCCCACCTGATCGTGTGCTTGATGTTCGGCGTGATCGTCGGCAGCGTGCCGCACGTCGTCGTGCCGGTGGTCGGGTAGTCCGGGTCGCACCAGCGCTTCTCGATCTTCTTGCCGCCGATCGTGACCTCGAGCTGCACGCCCTTCAGGCGGTCGGGGATGACCGATGGCGTGATCGGGATCTCGAGGTTGTCGTCGACCTTCCAGCCCGGCGTGCGGTCGGAGGTGTAGTGCAGGGTCTGGTCGGTGCCGACGAGCGGGATGTGCTCACCGAGCGTCTGCGTCTCGCAGCCGATCTCCGAGCCCTTGGCCTTGCACGGGTCGTTGGGGTCCTGCCACTCGAACTCCTTGAGCTTGGGCGGCTTGGCGCCGGGCGGCGGGCCGTACGGCCAGTTGTGGTCCCAGGGGGTGAAGTGGTCCAGCGGGACGCGCCACAGCTCGGCGCCCGGGTTGTAGCGGGCGGCCAGCGCGCGGCGCTCGTCGTCGGTGATGCCGAGCTTCGTCAGCGCCTCGCCGGTGTCGGCGGTGCCGTCGCCGGTGACGTCCAGGCCCGCGAGGCCGTCGACCTCGTTGATGACCTTCAGGACCTTGCCGTTGTTGCCGGCCTTCCACTCGCCCGTCTCGCGGTCGTAGTAGCCGGTCGGCACGACGCCGCCCACGGGTGCGCCGGTGAAGTTCTCGAGGTAGTTCAGGACGGGCTTGCTGAAGTCCACGCGCGTGGCCTTCGCCTTCAGCGCCTCGTCGATCGAGTACTCGGCGGCGTACGTGTAGCCGGTCGTGCTCGGCAGGGTGCCGGGCATGGCGCTGTCGCCCTCGTTGCCCTGGGTGAACTCGGTGACGCGCACGTCGAGGTTCTCGATCGGCTTCTTCGTGCCGTCGGGCAGCGTCATCGTCGCCGTCGTGTCCTTCGTGAAGAACAGGAGGCTCTGGCGCGTGCCGTCGGCGTCCTTGCTCGGGCTGCTGGCCGCGACCTGGATCGGCGCGGCGCTGTCGGTGTCGATCTCGGTGACCGCGGGGTCGACCGGGATCATCACGATGTCCGACTGCACGTCGTAGTCCTGCCAGTTGGGGTCGAGCGCGCGCTGCACGGGCAGGAAGCCGGCGATCTCGAAGACGAGCGTGAGGTTCGCGCCGTTGATGGCGAGGTCGTACGCGCCGTCGGCGCGGGTCTTCGTGTAGCCGAACTCGGGGTGGTCCAGGACGGTCACCTGGACGTCCTTCAGCGCCTTGCCGTCACGGTCGGTGACCTTGCCGCGGATGACCGACACGCGGTCCTCGTCGATCGTGCCCGGCTTGACGCCGCGCTGGACGGGGTTGCTTCCGGAGTACAGGAACGACGTGGCGTCATAGACGGAGGTCGCGGCGTCGGTGTGGAGGTCGGTCGCGACGTCGTCGGGGTTCGGCACCGGGCCGGGATCGGCCGGCGGGGGCGTGCCGGGGCCGGGCGGCGGAGGCGTGGGCGCCGGCGGGAGGTTCTCGGTGCCGGGCGTCGGGCGCGCGGGCGGCTGCCCGGCCGGGGCCTGGTTGACCGTCGTGCCCGCGCCGGCGCCGGTCGTGCCGCCGGGCTTCTTGGCGACGACCGTGACCTTCTTCTTCGCCACGACGCACGCCGGCTTCTTCGCGCTGCCGGCGCAGACGAGCAGGAAGTACGCGCGCGGCTTCGTCTGGACGGGGACCTTCAGCGCGACCCGGCGCTTGCCCCGCTTGACCTTGGTGGTCCCCACGGTCACGTCGGTGCGGTCGGCCTTCCTGTCGGCTGACAGACGGAACGTCAGTCGCGCCGCCTTCGTCGTCGTGAGCGAGACGGTGAGCTTGGCCCCCGGCGCGACCCGCGCCGGACTGGCACTGAGGGTTTTCACGCCCGGATCAGGCGGTGGAGCGGCACTCGCTGAACCCGTGATGAGGGCGACGGCGAAGAGGGTAAGGACGGAGAGTGAGCGCATGGGCCGCATCCTGCGCGTGATGCCTCCCCCTGCCATTGGGGTGCCACCCCAAACATCGACCCCAGACTTTTGGGGACCCCGGACCTGGACAACATGGCGTATGGAACTGCAACACGGTTGGACCGTCTGTCGCTATGGTCGGCTTGACGTGTTCGCTATGGCGAAACGACGGCTGGCTCAGCGGCGATCCGATCGCCTGGACCGCCGTGCCGTGCGCGCGGAGTGGGACCTGACGGTCGGCGACCGCTTCGGGCAGGTGCGCGAGCGGATCTGGGAACACGACGCGATGCTTCGCGACGAGCTTCCGGGGGGCGGCTTCGACGGCCCCGTCGCGCCCCCTGCCGCCTGGATGCGGCGCGGCTGACTGCCCGACCCACCGTCGCTGCACTACCGTGGAGAGTTCCAGAATGGAGCTCGTCCCGGACACCCCCAACGTCGAGCTCCGGCTCCGTCGCGACGGCCATCGGGTCGTAGTCCTGAGCTTCCCGTACGACGTTAACCTCGTCGCCGCCGTCCGGGCGATCCCGGGACGGCAGTTCGACTGGGACACGAAGGAGTGGTCCGCCCCGATCGACGAGTGGGTCGGCCTGCACATCTCGCACCTGCTGGACCGGTTCCCCGACCTGCAGCCGGCCCCCGAGGTCGTGACCTGGCTCGAGCGGATCGCCGAGCGCTGGATCGCCACCGTCGCAACCACGAAGCACGACGGCCGCGGCTGGTTCGTCCTGCGCACGCGCGGGGGTGACATCCCCGAGGCCGTCGCCGATCGCACGATCACGGTCGACGGCCAGACGTTCGCGTCGATGACGACCGCCGTCGCCGAGGTCTTGTCCGAGCAGCGCGCGGTGCGGATGGATCGCGCTGCTCAGCGGTGCGTCGAGTCGCTGCTCAACGACCAGGAGCCGCCCCGCGCGCGGCTGGTGCTCGCCGAGAGCGTGGAGGGCGACCGCCTGAAGCTCGACGTGCTCTGGGACGCCGGCCTGGGTGACCTCTTCGCCAAGCTGCCCGGCGCCCAGGACGGGCGTGGCCTGCCGCTGGACCCGTGGAACGCCGACCACCTCGACGCGTTCCTCGCCGAGCACGGCATCCCCGTCGTCGGCGCCGCGGTCGCCGCGGTGCACGACCTGCGCGCGGAGCACGAGGAGGCCGCCGCGGCCGTCGCGCGCTCGCGCGCCACCGAGGGCGACGCGATCGACGAGATCGTCCCGCGCCTCGGCGGCGAGCTGCAGCCGTTCCAGTGGGCCGGCGTGCGCTACGCGCTCGACACACGCCGGTGCTTCATCAGCGACGAGCAGGGTCTCGGCAAGACGGTGCAGGCGCTCGCCGCGCTCGAGGCCGACGACGCGTTCCCGGCCGTCGTGGTCTGCCCCGCCTCGCTGAAGCTCAACTGGGCGCGTGAGGCGCGCAAGTGGCTGCCGCACCGCAGCGTCGGGGTCCTCGGCGGCCGCAGCGCCGTCACGCCCAAGGACGACATCACGATCCTGAACTACGAGATCGTGGCCGCCCACCGTCGCGCGCTGGCGGGGGCGAACCCGAAGGCCCTGGTGGTCGACGAGTCGCACTACGTCAAGAACCCACAGGCCAAGCGCACCCACGCTGTCCGCCGGCTGGCCGAGTCGATCCCGCCGCACGGGCTGCGCCTGGCCCTCTCGGGCACACCGGTGCTCAACCACGCCGAGGAGCTCGTCTCCCAGCTGCGCGTCCTGGGCCGCATCGAGGAGTTCGGCTCCGGCGCGCGCTTCGCCCGCCAGTTCGGCGGCGAGCTCTCCGAGGAGCGGCTGCACTGGCACCTGCGCCGCCACTGCTTCGTCCGCCGCCTGAAGAGCGAGGTGCTCCCCCAGCTCCCGGCGAAGCGCCGCGTCGTCGTCTCGATGCCCCTGGACAACGAGCGCGAGTACCGGCTGGCCGAGCAGAGCGTCATCGACTGGCTGCGCGAACAGCCGCTCGACCTCGCCGACCTCGACGCGAAGATCGCCCGCACCCTGCGCGCAGAACGCCTCGCGCAGCTCGGTACGCTTCAGCGCCTCGCCGCGAAGGGCAAGCTCGAGGCCGCGATGGCGTGGGTCCACGACTTCCTCGCATCCGGCGAGCCGCTCGTCGTCTTCGCCCGCCACCGCGAGATCCAGGACGCGCTCGTCGAGCGCTTCCCCGACGCCGCCCACCTGCTGGGCCGCGACAGCACCGAGGCGCGCGACGCGTCGGTCCGCGCGTTCCAGGAGCCCGACGGGCCGCAGCTCATCATCTGCGCCACCCGCGTGGCGTCGCAGGGCATCACGCTGACCCGCGCGTCGAACGTCGCGTTCCTCGAGCTCGAGTGGACCCCGGCGCTGCACGACCAGGCCGAGGACCGCGTGCACCGCATCGGCCAGCGCGACGCCGTCACCGCCTGGTATCTGCTGGCCGCCCACACCATGGACGAGACGATGAGCGAGCTGCTGGCCCGCAAGCGCGAGATCGTCGCCGCCGTCACCGACGGCAAGGCCGGCGACGAGACCAGCGTGCTCTCCGGCGTCCTGAAGATCCTGCGCGACGGTGAGCCCTACCGGCACCTGCGGCCGGTGGCGTAGCCCGCGGGTCAGCCAGCCACCAGCGAGACGACGGCTGACACGAAGGCCAGCACCACCGCCGTGAGCAGCACGCCGGTGGCGAGCAGCCGCATCAGCCGGTCCTCGTCGGTCAGGTCCGTCCCGGAGATCCGCGACGCGACGCGGCGCTGCACGCCGACCGCCGCGAACAGGACGACCACGAACACGATGATCGGCCCGAACGTGCCCGCGAGCGTCGCGATGCCGAGCAGCGTCAGCACGCCGATGACACCCGCCGCCGCCAGGTAGCCCGCGATGACCTTCCGGGCGGGCGAGAGGTTGTCCGTCGAGCGGGCGCGCTGCGGCTTCGCGGGCCGCGCGGTGTCGGTGCTCGGGCGATTGCGCGATCGGCGTCCCATGGTCCAGACCGGACGCTAGCGGGCGCCGCGAAGAAACGTGCGGCTGAGACCTTGCAGGAGCGGCGCGCGCTCCCTGCCACCCTGCGACTTCTCGTTCTCTTCCGTGTTCCGGACTTCCGATGCTCGCCCGACTCGCTCTTCCGCTCATCGCCGCACTGCTCACCGCGCCCGCCACCGCGCAGGCGCAGGAGATCGCCGTCACCGGCTCGTCGATCATCGGCGACCGCGCGAACGGGACCCTGCGGTTCCCGCAAGCGATCGCCGTCGGGACCGACGGGAACATCTACGTCGGCGACCAGGGCACCCACGTCGTGCAGGTCTTCCGGCCCGACGGATCGTTCCTGCGCACCGTCGGTGAGCCCGGGACGCGCGATGGCGAGCTGACCGCCGTCGGCGCACTCGCCGCCGCGCCGGACGGGTCGCTCGTCGTGGCCGACGGGCGCAACAAGATCGAGCGATTCGCCGCCGACGGCAGCCGCATCACGGGCTGGGGCGGCACCGGGACGGCCGTCGGCAAGTTCAGGTTCGGCGGCGGGCGTGCGAACGATGCGGGCGCGGGCGGCGGGCTCGCCGTCGGTGGCGACACCGTCTACGTCGCGGACTCGGGGAACAACCGCGTCCAGCGCTTCGCCCTCGACGGCACCCGGGGCGCCGAGATCGTCAAGCCCGGCGTGCTCAGCCACCCGAAGGGCCTGGCGGTGCGCAAGACCCGGCTGTTCGTCGCCGACGACCAGAACCACCGCATCCTCGTCATGGACACCGGCGGGCGGCAGCTGACGACGATCGGCGGCGGGTCGGGCGAGCGGCCCGGGCAGCTGAACTACCCCTACGGCGTCGCGCTCGACCCCGCGGGGCGGGTGTTCGTCGCCGACAACATGAACCAGCGGATCCTGCGGTTCAGCACCGGACCGTCCTACCCGTACAAGGGCCGCTGGGGCAGCTACGGGACGAAGCCCGGGCAGCTCGCCTACCCGCGCGGGATCGCGATCGACCCGTCGGGCAACGTCTACGTGACGAACACGGGCAACGACCGGATCGACGTCTACGACCGGGGCGGCAAGCTGCTGCGCGCGTTCGGGCGCTCGGGACGCGCCGAGGGCCAGTTCAACGCGCCGTTCGGCGCCGCTGCGGACGCCGCGGGCTACCGCGCGATCACCGACAGCAACAACGGGCGCGTCACGATCCTCAACCCGGACGGCAGCGTCGTCAGCGAGTGGGGCTCCCCCGCCCCTGGGCCGACGATCCTCCCGCGGCCGGTCGCCGTGGCCTTCGACGCCGCCGGGACCGCCTACGTCCTGGACCAGCGCCGCGCGCGGATCGTCGTCTTCAGCCGGACGACCGGCAAGCCCGTGCGGTCGATCGCCTCGCAGGGCCGCGACGGCGGCAAGCTGCTCGACCCGTCCGCGATCACGATCAGTGGCGGCGGCACGATCTACGTGGCCGACAGCGGCAACAAGCGCATCGCGCGGTTCACGACGGCCGGCAAGCACCTGGGCTCGATCCCGGACACGGGAACGCTGCGCGGCATCGCCGTCTCCCCCGACGGGACGCGCATCTACGCCGCCGACGCGGAGAACCGCATCACCGTCTACGACCAGGCCGGGCAGCTGCTCGACGACTTCGGCGGCACCGGCAGCAAGCTCGGCAAGCTCAACGCGCCCGCGCAGATGACCGCCGACGCCGCGGGCAACCTGTGGGTCGCGGACCGCGGCAACAACCGGGTGCAGCACTTCGGCCCCGACGGCGAGCGGCTGGGGAGCCTCGGTCGCCGCGGCACCGGTCCCGGCGAGTTCATCTACCCCACGGGCGTGAGCGTCGACTGCCGCGGCACGCTCACGGTCACCGACGCCTACAACAACCGCGTCCAGCAGTTCACGCTGGCCGCGCCCTCCGGCGGGGCGTGCCGCGACCTGCCCGCGCTCGGGCGCCCGCCCGCGCCGCAGATGCCGACGCTGCCCGCGCCGGAGGGCCCGCTGCTGACCCTCAAGCCGCTGCGCACGGCGAACGTCCTGCGCACTCGTGAGCTGCCGCTCCGCGTGGGGTGCGACACGGTCTGCTCCGTGACGACCCGGGTCACGCTGGCCGCCAAGCGGGGGAAGAAGCGCGTCGTCGTCACCGCGACGGGGCCGAAGGTCTCCGTGCCCGCGGGCGAGACGCGCATTGTGCGCGTGCGTCTGACGGGTGCGCAGGCGAAGCGGCTCCCGCGCGGCAAGGCGATCACCGCCAACGTGGACGTGACCGCCACCGCGTCGGTCGGCGCGCCCACCACCGTGACCCGCCAGCTGCGCGTGCGCTGACCCGCCTACCCGGTGTTGCGCAGCCCGCCGGCGATCCCGTTGATCGCCAGGAAGCTCGCGCGCCCGAGTTCCTCGCCGCCCTCCCCCGCCCGGCGGCGGCGCAGCAGCTCCAGCTGGATGAACGACAGCGGGTCGACCGCCGGGTTGCGGCGCGCGATAGACCGCTGGAGCACCGGTTCGCGGTCGAGCAGCTGCTCGCCGCCGGTGATCTGGAGCAGCTCGTCGCGCGTGCGCAGGAACTCGGCCTCGATCGTGCACCAGATCCGCTCGCGGACCGCGGCGTCCTCGCACAGCGTCGCGTAGCGCCGCGCGATGTCGAGGTCGGCCTTCGACAGCGCCATCTCCGCATTGCTCAGCAGGGCCGCGAAGAACGGCCAGTCGGCGTCCATCTCGCGCAGCAGGTCCAGCCCGTGCTCCTCCCGCGCCGCGGCCAGCGCCGTCCCCAGGCCGTACCAGGCGGGCAGCACGATCCGCGCCTGCGTCCAGCTGAAGACCCACGGGATCGCCCGGAAGTCCTCGATGCGGTCGGTCTGCTTGCGCTTCGCCGGCCGTGATCCGAGGCGCAGTCGCGAGATCTCGTCGACCGGGGTGACGGCGTGGAAGAACGGCGCGAAGTCCGCGTCGCCGTAGACGAGGTCGCGGTACGTGCGCGCCGAGACGTCGGCCATCCCCTGGATCACCGGCGTGAAGCGCGTGACCCGGTCCGCGGTCAGGCGCGCGTCGCCCGGGCCGGCGCCGCGCAGCAGCGCCGCGCTCGTCGTGAGCTCCAGCTCGCGGTGCGCGATCTCCGTCACCGAGTACTTGCCCGCGAGCACCTCGCCCTGCTCGGTGACCTTCAGCCGGCCCCCGACCGTGCCCGGCGGCTGCGCGAGGATCGCGACGTTGCTCGGCCCGCCGCCGCGGCCCACCGCGCCGCCGCGGCCGTGGAAGAACGTCCAGCGCACGCCGTGCTCGCGCATGAGCTCGGCGAGTTCGATCTGCGCCCGGTAGACCGCCCAGCCCGACGCGACGTACCCGACGTCCTTGTTCGAGTCCGAGTAGCCGACCATGATCTCCTGCTCGTCACCGACCCCCGCGAGCGCGGCCCGGTAGGCCGGCAGCTCCAGCAGCGCGCGCATGGTCTGCGCCGACGCGGCGAGTGTCTCCCCGCTCTCGAACAGCGGCACGATCCGCAGGAGCACGCCGCACTCCTTCATGAGCAGCAGCACCTCGAGGAGATCCGCCGGACCGGAGGTCCCGGAGATGATGTAGCTCTGCAGCGCGCCGGCGTGCTCGCCGTCCTGGAGACCACCGAGCATGCGGAACGTCGTGACCGTCTCCTGCGTCGACGCGGTGAAGCCACTGGTGTCGATCGGGACCAGCGGCCGGCGCTCCTCGATGAGCCGCGTGAGCAGTGCGACCCGGTCGGCCTCGCCGAGTTCCGCGTAGTCGGCCTCAATCCCGAGCTCGGCCAGGATCTCGCCGATCGCGTGGCTGTGAATCCCGGCGTGCTCGCGGATGTCCAGTTGCGCGAAATGGAAGCCGAAGACCTCCACCTGCCGGATGACCTCGCGCAGCTCACCCGCGGCGACGAACCCGCCGCCCCCGGAGCGCAGCGACGTGTCGCACGCGCGCAGGTCGGCGAGCAGCTCGGCCGGGCCCGCGTACCCGCGCTCGTCGCCCTCGGACGTGGCCCGCAGGCGCCGAGCGATGAGGCTGAACGCGCGGCGGTACGGCTCCTCGGGGTTGCGGGCGTCGAGCTCCGCGGTCAGGTCGGGGAACCGCTCCGCACCGTCGGCGAGGACCGCGTCGATGGCCTCGGCGCCGCCGACGAGCCGCGTGGACAGCGACACCCGCTCGGCGAGCCCGACCGCGCGGTCGTAGAGGAAGCGCAGGCACGCGTCGCGCATGACGCCGAGGGCCTCGAGCGTGACCTCGGGGGTGACGTACGGGTTGCCGTCGCGGTCCCCACCCATCCACGAGCCGAAGCGCAGCAGCGGCGGCACGGCGACATCGGCGTCCGGGTAGACCTCGGCGACCGCGGCGTCCAGGTCGCGGTACAGCGCGGGGACCACCTCGGCGAGCGTCGACGTGAAGTACATGAGGCCGGTGCGGACCTCGTCGAGCACGGTCGGCGAGACCGCCCGGATCTCGTCGGAGGCCCACAGCTCCTGGACCGCAGCTGCCAGCCGCAGCCGCGCGGTGACCAGAGCGCTCGGCGTGCCGCGCCGCTCGTCGAGCGCGCGCAGGGTCGCGAAGATCCGGGCGAGCTTCTGCAGGGTCGTCCGCCGCCGCGCCTCGGTCGGGTGGGCGGTCATGACCAGCTCGATGTCGGCGCGCGCGAGCAGCGCGGCCAGTTGCTCGGCGTCCACCCCGTCGTCGGCCAGCCGCGCGATCGCGTCGCGCAGCGACCCGCGCCGGGGCGCGGGCGCCTCGGCCGACTCGCGGATGCGCAGCCGCCGCACGCGCTCGTTGTCCTCCGCCAGGTTGACGAGCTGGAACCACCGCGTCAGGGAGCGGATGAGGACCTGGAGGTCGTCGATCGACGCGGCCCCGACGAGCGCCTCGAGCTCCAGGCCCGCGGCCTCGTCGCCGCCGCGCAGCGCTTCGCCGAGCGCGATCGCGCGCCGGTGCAGGGCGAGCGCGTGCTCACCCTCGCCGGCCGCGATGACCTCCTCGAGGATGTCGCGCAGGAGCGTCTCGTCGTCAGCGAACCCGCGGGGCGAGGCGGGAGCCTGCACGGCCACGCTCAGCTCACCACACCTCCGGCACGAAGGTCTGGTCGCTCATCGGCGGACGCAG
>JAEMQS010000240.1 GCA_016463765.1 Solirubrobacteraceae bacterium
TCGCCGGCTACGAGGGCGTCACGCGCCGGACGTTCCCGGCGCTGAAGCCCGCGCCCCGCTTCTACGAGGTGCCGCAGTTCTACTTCGGCAGCCACACGACCTTCGTCCCGGACGGCGCGACCGTGCGCCGGCCCGCGGTGTCGTCGTTCCTCGACTTCGAGCTGGAGCTCGGCGCGATCGTCACCCGCCCATGGGACACGGCGACGGACGGCCCGCCCCGCGCCGAGGACGTCATCGGCGCGTTCACCGTCATCAACGACTTCAGCGCCCGGGACGTGCAGTTCCTCGACGAGCGGCGCAGCCCGTTCAGCGGCGTCGTGAAGGCGAAGTCGTTCGCCACCGGCATGGGACCCGTCCTCGTCACCGCCGACGAGATCCTGCCCCGGTGGGACCGCGTGACGGGACGCGTCGAGGTCAACGGCGAGCTCTGGTGCGAGGGGTCGACGGCCGGCGCGATCCACTCCCTCGACGACGTGATCGCCCACATCGCAGCCGACGAGCGCCTCATCCCCGGCGAGGTCATCTCGCTCGGCACCCTCGCGGGCTGCTGCGGCCTGGAGCTGGACCGGTTCCTGGAGCCGGGAGACGAGGTCCACCTCGAGCTCGACGGGGTCGGGACCCTCACGAACCGCATCGCGGCGTGAGCGCCGCGGTCGGGACGCTCCGCGGCGCGCCCGCCCGCTTCACGGGCGGGCTCACCGAGCTCGCGCCGGACACGTACGCGTGGCTGCAGCCCAACGGGGACTGGAGCGAATCGAACTGCGGCCTCGTGGCCGGCGCGGACGAGGCGGCCCTCATCGACACCGCGTGGGATCTGCGCCTGACGCAGCGGATGCTGGCGGCGGTCGCGAGGCAGGTCGACGCACCGATCCGCACGGTCATCGCCACCCACGCCGACGGCGACCACGTCCATGGCCTCCAGCTCCTGCTCGGCGCCGAGTTCGTCTGCTCTGACCACGCCGCGGAGGAGCTCGCGCACGAGAACCCCGCGAGCCTGCGGCGTGCGCAGCTCGGCGTGCGCCTGCTCAGCCGGTTCGGCGTCGGGCCGCCGCGGCGCTTCGGCGCCTACCTGCACCGCATGCTGTCCCCGTTCGACTTCACGGGCATCGACATCCGCACACCGGACCTGACCTTCACCGGGCGCCTGGAGATGGACGTCGGCGGCCGGGAACTGCGCCTGCACCGGCTGGGTCCCGCCCACACGGCCGGCGACACGATCGTCCACGTCCCCGACGTGGCCACGGTGTTCGCGGGCGACCTGCTCTTCGTCGGCGTCACGCCGAACGGCTGGAGCGGCCCGATCTCGTCGTGGCAGGCCGCGCTGCACGTCATCGCCGGCCTCGAGCCGGAGGTCATCGTCCCCGGCCATGGCCCGGTCAGCGGCCTCGGAGAGCTCGCCCAGCTCGACCGCTACTGGTCGTGGCTCACCGCGCGCGCCACGCGGCTCCTGACGCAGGGGCGCACGGTCGACGAGACCGCCGCGGAGATCGTCCTGAGCGACGAGTTCGCGCTCGAGCCCTGGGGCCGGTGGGACAGCCCCGAGCGCACCGTCGGCAACGTCGTGCTCATCGATCGCGCGCGCCGTGGCGTCCCGACGCCGATCTCGCACCGTGAGCGCCCGGCGCTGATGTGGAAGGTCGCCCGCCTGAAGGCGACGC
Organism: Solirubrobacteraceae bacterium; assembly: GCA_016463765.1. GTDB lineage: Bacteria > Actinomycetota > Thermoleophilia > Solirubrobacterales > Solirubrobacteraceae > Svornostia. The sequence continues at coordinate 1,659 of JAEMQS010000240.1, forward strand.
TCGACGCCGCCGCGCGCCCCTGATCAGGCGTCGCGGCCCGCGATCACGAGGGTGTTGCGGACCAGCTCGTCGATGTAGGCCTCGTCGACCGGCAGACCGGTGATGAGCAGGCGCATCCAGATCGGCGCGTGCACCCGCTCGACGACCGACCACCCGCCGGTCCCCTCGGGAAGTTCGCCGCGCTCGATGGCGCGGCCGACCACCGACTCGGCGACCGCGTACCTCGTCGCCCAGAACGCCTCACGCACCGCGGTCAGCTCCTCGTCGGGGAGGACGAACGCACTGCGCAGCAGCGTGACGAACATCGGGTTCTCCAGCGACGCGGCGACCCCGGCGGCGAGCGTGCGCAGGTCCTCTTCCAGCGTGTCGCCCTGCGGCTCGGGGACCGCGACGCTGGTGACGTCGGCGAAGATGTCGGCGATGAGCCGGGCCTTCGTGCCCCAGCGC
>JAEMQS010000037.1 GCA_016463765.1 Solirubrobacteraceae bacterium
CCGAGGGTGGAGAGGGCGAGGATCGTCATTGGTTGAGCAGCACCCAGATGCGGCGGACGAGCGCCTGGAGGTCGGCGTCGGAGGACAGGCGGCTCGGCAGCTGCGGCAGGCCGGTGCGGATCACGAGCCCGCGGTTCAGGCGCGTGGCGACGATGACGTCCTGCTCGCCGTCGACCGTCGTGCCGAGCGAGACGACCCGCGAGGCGGGGCCGAGCGACCGCGTCGCCTCGAAGGCGTCGAACCCGTCGAACTGGCCGTCTGTGCCTTCGAACAGGCGCAGCGGATCCTCGGCCACGACGATGCTCGTCCCCGAAACCTCCTCCACCGGCCCGAGCTGCGCGCCGAACAGGTCCCGCGGCGCGGCAGTCGTCGGGTCGAGCGCCCGGCGCGGCGTGACCCGCACCTCGCGGCGCAGCGACTGCACGCCGACGTTGTACAGGCGCCCACCGCGGATGACCCACCGGCGCAGGCGACGCTGGAGCCCGGCGTCCATCCACTGCGTGTCGCCCGCGAGGATCACACCGGTGTGGTCTCCGAGCTGCGGGCCGACCTGCCGCGCGAGCGCGAGGTCCGTCGTGATGTCGTACTTGCGGCCCTGGCGGTCGAGCTCGATGAGCAGCGGCGCCACGGTCTCCTCGACGCCCGAGGGCAGACCGCTGCCGTCGTAGATCCGCGCGGTGCGGACGGGGAGCCCGCCGGTCAGCGTGTCGGGCCAGCCGTCGCCGGTGTCGTCCACGCGGTTGCGGCCCTGCCACGTCGTCGCGGGCAGGACGACGAGGACCTTGTTCTCGTTGACCGACTGCACAGGGAACGGCACCGTCGCGCGGCGAGTCGCGGTGCGCAGCTCGAAGAGGTACAGACCGGACTTCCCGCCGGGCGCGCGGACCCGCACCAGCGGGCGCGTGCCGCTGCCGTTCGACCGCCGGGGCTGGCCGACGCGCCGGATCTGCCAGGTGTAGCGCTCACCCGCGGAGAGCACGCCGAACTCGGCCTGCGATGCGGCCTCGACCGGCACCGTCGGCGGCTGCGCGTTGAGGTAGCGGACGCTGATGCCGCCCCGTCCGGCCGGCTCCTCGCCGTACGCGGGCTTCGGCGGCAGCTCGCCGGGCGACGATCCGATGTTGCCCGCCTGGTCGCGGGACTCGACCGCGACGAGATACGTGCCCTGGGCGACGCGGCGGCCGTCGACGGTGCCGTCCCACTCCCACGTCGGCGTCCCGCTCGCGACGTCCTCGGCGAGCACCTCACGAGCCGGGGACACGTCGGTGCGGTAGACGAGCACCCGGCCCTTGCGCCCGGGGATGAACATCCGCACCCGCGCGGGCTGGCCGTCGCGGCGCGGCAGCAGCTCAGCACGCGGCAGCCCCGTCTGCTCGGGTCCGATGCTCAGCACGCGCGGCTGCGGCGGCGCGGTGTCCAGGCGGATGTTGCGCGGGATGACGACCGACCGGCCCTGGCGGCGCAGGCCGACCCGCACGCGGTACGTCCCATCGGGCACGCGGGCGCCCTGATCGTCGCGGCCGTCCCAGACCAGGCGCAGCTGGCGATAGGCCTCCAGCGGCTCGTTGCGCGCGAGGCGCCGGACGGGCTGGTCGTCGGCGTCGACGACCGTGACCGTCACGTCGTCAGGCTCCTGGAGCAGGAAGCCGATGCGTGCGCGGTCGAACCGGCCGTCCTGGTTCGGGCTGAAGAACGGCGTGGCGCGGACCTGCCCGAGCACCCCCGGCTCGCGCTTCAGGCGCTGCGTGATGAAGAACGCGGCGAACGTCGCCACGACGAGCACCGCGAACGCGATGCCGGCGATGAGCGCGCCCGGCGCGCGGCGCTCCTCGGTCACAGGCGATGCACGGTGCCGTTGCCCACCTGCGCGAGTTCGGCGTCCTCGACGACTCCCCTGCCCAGCGCGCGCTGTGCAACGCGGATCACGCCGCCGTGGCAGACCACGAGCGCCGGGACGACCCCGGCGCGGATCTCCTCCAGCACCTCGACCACCCGGGCGCTCTGCTCGGCCAGCGACTCGCCGCCGGGAAAGCGGAAGTCCAGGTCGCCGGCGGCCCAGCGCTCGAGCTCGCCGGGCTGTTCGAGCAGCACCTCGGCGTAGCTGCGCCCGGCCCAGTCTCCGACGTCGATCTCACGCAGCCGGTCGTCGAGGACGACGGGCAGGCCGATGACCTCGGAGACGACCTCGGCCGTCTGCGCCGCACGCAGCAGCGGGCTCGCCCACAGCGCCGCGATCTCCTCGCCGCGCAGCTGCTCGGCCAGCGCGGCGGCCTGCTCGAAACCCCGGGCGTTCAGCGGCGGGTTGCGCGCGCCCTGGAACCGGCGTGCCGCGTTGTCGGCCGTTTCGCCGTGGCGCGCCAGCAGGAGCGGGCGCTCGTCCGTCGCCGACATCGGTCTAGGGAAGGTCGGTGCGGTCGGCGCCGACGATCACGACGACGTCGGCCTCTTCGCCCGCGGTGACCGCGTCGCTCGGGTCGAGCGGCTGGACGGCATCCTCGCCCGCTCCGATCTGCCGGGCGACCTGGAGCGCGTCGGCGCGGCTGCCCTCACGGAAGGCGACGATGGTCGCCGAGCGCGACTGGTCCGGTGAGTTCGTGACCGTGCCGCGGACGTAGCCGGCCTGTTCGATCTCCTGCGAGATCGACGCTGCAAGGCCGGCGACGGTCGTGCCGTTGAGGACCGCGACGTTCACCGCCGAGGGCTCGTTCGCACCCGAACCGCTCGCGTTGGTGCTCGTGCGCGTGGACTCCGCCGTCTCCTCACCGGACTCCGCGGCGGGGTCGGCCACGGTCTCGCCGACGGTGTTCGACGGCGCGGGCGTGTCGTCGCCGCCGGTCAGCTGGGTGACGCCGAGCACGATGACGAGGAGCCCGACGACCACGCCGCCGGCGATGCCGAGCATCTTGCCGGTCGACCGGCCTCCACCCTCACCACGGGCACGCGCCGAGTTCGCCGGTGCGGCGGTCACGGGTGCGGCAGCCGGGGTCCGCGGCGGACGCGGCCCGGTCGTGCGCACGGGCTGCACGGGCCCGGTGTCGCCCGTGTCCTGCCCGGGCACGGCCGCCGCGGCGCCTGCAGCGGTGGCGGGCACCGTGGCCGGCTTCGCGGGGATCTCCGCGGGCTTGGCCATCGGCGGCTGCCCGTTCGGGGCGCCGGGCGTCCCGGCGGGGACGGCGGCGGGCTTGGCCGGCACCGCGGGCGCGACCACGGTCTTGCCCTCGTCACCCGAGGCAGGCGCGGCAGGGACGGCATGGGCGCCCGTGGGCGGATCGGCGACCTTGGCCACCGCAGCCGCAGCGGCGACGGTCGCAGGCGCGGCCTTCGCGGCGACAGCAGGGCGCTGGCCCTTGCCCGCCGCGGTCTGCGCGCCGACGGGACGTGCGGCCGCGGCGGCGCGCGACGCCTGCGCCACGATCCGGCGCGTCAGGTCCGCCTCGCGCTCCTCACCCAGCGCCGCCCATTCGCGCAGGCGCTTGACCTCGCGCGCCTGGGCGAAGTAGAGAAGGGAGAGGACACCGAGGCCGACGACGGCGGCCAGGCCGGCGTACGCGCCGTACTTCTCGATGACCTCCGTGACGGAGCTCGCTGCCAGCAAGAACGGCATGAAGCCCGGAATGGTAGTGACCGTGCCCCCTGTCCCGGGTTCTCACCCGGCGGTGGGGACGCCCCGACCCGCCATGAGCTCGGACACCTTCGCGGCGAGCGCCGCCGCGTCACCCTCCAGCACGAGCAGCCCGATCTCGTCGAACGCGCGGTCCACGGCCTGGGGGTCGAGCGGGGCGCGCTCGGCGCGCATGATCTTCTCCGACGGCGTCGGCTGCGGGCGTTCGTGCGGGTTGAACAGCTCCTCGTGGAGCTTCTCCCCGGCGCGCCGGCCGACGACCTCGATCTCGATGTCGCGCCCCGGCTCCAGGCCGGACAGCTCGATCATCGCGCGGGCGAGGTCCATGATGTTCACGGGCTCGCCCATCTCCAGGACGAAGGTCTCGCCGCCGCCACCGAGCGTCGCCGAGCGGATGATGAGCTGCACCGCCTCCGGGATCGTCATGAAGTAGCGCGTCATCCGCTCGTCGGTGACCGTCACCGGCCCACCGCGCGCGATCTGCCGGCGGAAGATCGGCACCACCGAGCCCGACGAGCCGAGCACGTTGCCGAACCGCACGCTGGCAAAGCGCGTGTCGGGGTAGCGAGCGTTCTCGGCCTCGACGGCCCACTCGGCCAGCGCCTTGCTCGCGCCCATCACGGTGGCGGGCGTCACGGCCTTGTCGGTGGAGACGAGCACGAAGGTCTTCACCTGCGCGTCGCCGGCGATCCGGGCGACCACGCGCGTGGCGATCGCGTTGTTGCGCACCGCCTCGACCGGGTTGCTCTCCATGAGGCCCACGTGCTTGTAGGCGGCTGCGTGGAAGACGATCGTCGGGCGGTGCTCGGCGAACACCTCGCGCATCCGCTCCTCGGCCTTGCAGTCGGCGAGCACCGAGACCTGCGTCGAGGGGTGGACGTGGCGGTCGTCGAGCAGCTCACGCTCGATCTGGAAGAGGTTGTCCTCGGCGTGGTCGAGGCAGATGAGCTTGCGCGGGCCCACGCGCGCGATCTGGCGGCACAGCTCCGAGCCGATCGACCCGCCCGCGCCAGTGACGAGCACGACCTCGCCCGTGAGGTAGGCGCCGACACGGTCGAGCTCCATGACCACGGGTTCGCGTCCCAGGACATCCTCGACCTGCACGTCGCGAACCTGCTTGACGTACCGGCCCTCGCCCTGCAGCAGCTCGAAGACCGTCGGCAGCGTGCGGACCGGGATGCCGCGCTCGCGGCAGGCCTTGACCACCCGCGCGCGCACGACGCCCGGCGCGGAGGGGATCGCGATGGTGACCTCATCCGGCTCGGCCTCGTCGAGCACCCGCGTGAGCTGCTCGGTCGTGCCGAGCACGCGGACACCGTCGATACGCAGGCCGGCCTTGGTCGGGTCGTCGTCGACGAAGCCGACCGGGCGCAGCTTCAGCTCAGGGTTGCGCATGATCTCGCGCAGCACCAGCCGGCCGCCGTCACCGGCGCCGACGATGAGCAGGCCGCGCGCGTCGCTGCGTGGGCGGTAGCCGCGCAGCGGACGCTCATGGAGCATGCGCGCGACGACCCGCGCGCCGCCGACCAGCGCGACGCACAGGAGCGCGAAGACCACCACGACGCCCGACGGGATGGTCACGGGCGCGCCGAACCACACGACGGGCTTGACGATGGCCACGTAGGCCACGAGCGCGACGGTGCTGACCAGGACCGCCTGGCCGACCATGAACAGGTCCCGGTTCGTCGAGTAGCGCCACCACTTCTGGTACATCCGGAACGCGACGAAGATCACCAGCGACCCGAGGACCAGCGGGAGGATCGTCGCCTCGCGCAGGTCCTGGAACCGCTCGGGGACCCCGCCATCGAGATCGCCGAAACGCAGCTCGTAGGCGAGCACGTACGCGAGCGCGACCAGCACCCCGTCGATCACGAGCTGCGGCAGCGAGTGACGGTGCAGGGGGAAGGCCGCGGATCCGAACCGGCGGCGCATTGCCCCGGGATTCTAGGCCGGGCGGCGGTTTCCCACTACGCGGTCGCCGCGCACACCGCGTTGCGCCCGCCCCGCTTGGCCTCATACAGCGCCCGGTCGGCGACGCTCTTGACGTCATGCAGGTGCAGGTGCGCGCCCTGCGCTCGCGCCACCCCGACCGACAGCGTCACGCGCGGGAAGTCCGGGAACGCCGCCTCGACGCCGGCCCGCAGCCGCTCGCCGATGTCCATCGCGTCGTCGGCCGAGGCGCCGTCGAGCACGACCGCGAACTCGTCGCCGCCGAGGCGGTACACGCGGTCGGTGCTGCGCGCGCTGGCCTGGAGGCTGTCGGCGACACGGCGCAGGACGTCGTCGCCCTCGTCGTGGCCGAGCGTGTCGTTGATGGCCTTGAAGCCGTCGAGGTCGCACATGAGGATCGCCACCGGCAGCCGGCCGTCCGCGGCCTGGTGCTCCAGCGACTCGATCCGCAGGTCGAACGCCTTGCGGTTCAGCAGGCCGGTGAGCGTGTCGCTGATCGCGTCGGTGCGCGCGCGGCGCTCGGAGTGGCCGACCGCCGTCGTCGCGATCCACACCGCGATGCACGCCGCCAGCCAGCTCGTCAGCAGCCCGGCACGGTCCAGCGCGCCCGGAGCATCGGCGACGAGCACACCGCCGACGGCACACACGACGACCCAGCCGAGCAGCACCCGTGAGAGGGCGCCCTGAAAGCGGATCCCGATGAACGCCGCCATGACGCAGAACACCGGCACGGCGGGACTGTCGAGCCCGCCCGTCACCGCAGTCGCCACGCCGATCGTCGTGACAATGACGACGTTCTCCACACCCATCCAGAACCCCAGGTGACGGGTCTTGGCGAGCCCGACCTGCACCGCGCCGATGACGACCGCGGCGACGCCGACGGTGATCGCGCCCGCGACGATCACGTGCCGCGGCTCGGTGAGCACGACGGCGACCATGACGAAGACGCACATGAGCACGTGACGCTGCGCGGCGGGCCGGACCAGGCGCTCGTTCTCGACCTGGCGCAGCCGCTCGACTTCCGTCGTCGCAAAGAGGGACCGCAGGGGCATCAGCCCCCCTTATCGGCCGCGATGCAGTCTGACTCGACCATTTTTCTGATGCAGCGGGTACCAGGTATGTTCAAGGCCGTACATCTACGGCCGATTTCTCCGTCTGTGAGCTCCGATCCTCAACCCGTGCGCGTGCCCTTCCTCGACCTCGAGGCGGGATACCGCGAGCTGCGCGAGGAGCTGGACGCCGCTGCGCTGCGGGTCCTCGGCTCCGGCCGGTACATCCTCGGCGCCGAGGTCGAGGCGTTCGAGCACGAGTGGGCAGAGGCCTGCGGCACGCGCTTCGCGGTCGGGGTCAACAGCGGCCTCGACGCGCTGACGCTCGCACTGCGCGCCCTCGGGATCGGCCCCGGCGACGAGGTCCTCGTCCCCGGCCACACCTTCATCGCGACCTGGCTGGCGGTCACCGCCACCGGCGCGAAGCCCGTCCCCGCCGAGCCCGACCCGCAGACCGGCAACCTCGACCCCATCAGCGCCGCCGAGCGGATCGGCCCGCGCACCCGGGCGATCGTCGCCGTCCACCTGTACGGCCAGGCGATGGACCTCGAGCCGCTGCGCCGCTTCAACCTGCCGATCGTCGAGGACGCCGCGCAGGCGCACCTCGCCAAGGCCGGCGAGCGCACCGCGGGGTCGCTCGGCGACATCGCCGCATTCTCCTTCTACCCGGGCAAGAACCTCGGCGCGTACGGCGACGCGGGCGCGGTCACGACCGACGACGCCGCCCTCGCCGACGAGGTGCGCCGCCTGCGCAACTACGGCGCGGCCGAGAAGTACCGCCACGACGAACAGGGCGTCAACAGCCGGATGGACCCCATCCAGGCCGCGATGCTGCGGGTCAAGCTGCAGCACCTGCCCGAGTGGAACCGCCGCCGCCACGCCCTGGCGGTGCGCTACTGGAACGGCCTGATGGGCACGCCCGACCTGCAGCTGCCGCGCGTGGCGCCGGGCTCCGAGCCCGTGTGGCATCTCTTCGTCGTCCGCCATCCGCGCCGCGACGAGCTCGCCGCGCACCTGCGGTCCCGCGGGGTCGAGACGCTCATCCACTACCCCGAGCCGCCGCACCTCTCCGGGGCGTACCTGGACGCGGGGATCCGCACCGGCGGCGACCTGCCGATCACCGAGGCCTGGGCGCGCGAATGCCTGAGCCTGCCGATCGGGCCGCATATGACCACCGCGCAGGCCGATGACGTCATCGCGGCGGTGAAGAGCTTCGAAGAGGACGGAAAGAAGCTCCACCTCGTGGCGTAACGCCACGACTCGTTGTACCACTCCGCCTGAGCCGTTACAGTCCAGGCATGGGTGACGCTCAGACTATCCAGGCTGACGGCCGCGGTCGCGTGTTGCTGCCCAAGGATCTGCGCGAACGCCTCGGACTTGGCCCGCACGCAACCGTGATCGTGGAAGAGGCCGACGACGGCTCGGTCGTCCTGCGCGATCCGGCGGCGTCCCGCCGACGAGCCCTCGACGCCTTGCAGGGAAGCCTCGCAGAGACCCCTGGATCGGTCGATGACTTCCTCGCGCAGCGCCGGCGCGACGCTGCAGCAGAAGACTGATGCCCACGGTCCTGGATGCGAGCGCCGTCATCGCGTTCCTGCACGACGAGCCCGGCGCCTCCGCCGTCCGCGCGTCCCTCGACGAGCCTGAGATCCCGCTGCTGAGCACCGTGAATCTGACAGAGGTCGCGCAACACGTCGGCCGGGACCGTCCTGCGGTCATCGATGGCCTCGCCGGCCTCGTCACGATCGTCGACTACGACCGCGGACAGGCGCAGTTCGCCGCCCGCCTGCACGCCGAGACCCGTGAGGCGGGGCTCGGACTCGCAGACCGGGCGTGCCTGGCCCTCGCGGCCACGACCGGGAGCCCGGCCCTCACTGCCGACAGGGCGTGGAGCCGACTTGACGTCGGCGTCGAGATCGTCCAGATCCGCTAGCCCTCAACCCTCGCGCCGCAAAGCCGATGACCCAGGTGTGAGCGTCGCGCCTCGCCAGCCCGCACCCGACCGCATCTCCATCCCCCCCGAGCCGTACCTCCCCACCACGGAGGAACGCCGCGACGGACACCCGGGGCGGCGCGTCACCGATCAGCGCTCCCACCTGCGCGAAGGCCAGACCGGCTGCCGCATCGTCGATCTCCCCCGGATCGCGGACCCGCGCGGGAACCTCACCTTCGTCGAGGGCTCGAACCACATCCCCTTCGACATCGCCCGCGTCTACTACCTGTACGACGTGCCGGGCGGCGAGGGGCGTGGCGGCCACGCCCACCAGCAGCTCGAGCAGCTCATCGTCGCGGCGTCCGGCTCACTCGACGTCCTCGTCGACGACGGCACGCATCGCGAGCGCTTCTTCCTGAACCGGTCGTACTACGGCCTTTACGTCCCGCGCATGGTGTGGCGGGAGCTCGACGACTTCTCCTCCGGCTCGGTCTGCCTCGTGCTGGCCTCGCGGCCGTACGAGGAGGAGGACTACCACCGGGATTACGGTGCATTCGTCGCCGCGAAGCATGGCGGCAACGGCAACGGCCTGGACACCGCCTGACGCGATTCAAGATCGTCCAGCGGACGCCGATCTTGTACCTGTGACGTCTCCCCCTCAGCGTCACGGCGCGCTGACGTCCGGCGCCCCGTCTGCCGTTGCCGAGCGCGAGCCCGAATGGGTCTCGCTCTTCAACTGCGCCCGATACCACGGGCTGAACCTGACCGACGACCAGCGCGCGGTGCGTCTCGCCTGCGAGCACGACGGCCGGGAGCTCGGCTCGCTGTCCGGCGTGATCACCGGCACCCGGTTCGTCAACGGCCACAGCGCACCGTTCGGCGGGCTCGACCTCGCGCGGGATCGCGAGACCCCGGCGAACGTGGAGGCCATCGTCGTGCACGCGATCGCCGAGCTCGAAGAGCTGGGCGTCGACGAGGCCGAGGTCCGCATGCGGCCCACGTGCTACTCGGCCAGCGAGCCGCTCGTCCTCTTCACGCTGCTGAACCACGGCTTCGAGGTCACGCGCACCGAGCTCAACCAGCACGTCGACCTCGAGGGACTCACCGACGTCGACGCCTACCTGGCGACGCTGCGGTCTCCCGCCCGGCGCGCTCTCAAGCACCTCGCCGACGCGGGCTTCGAGCTGCGGGAGGCCGAGAGCGAAGCTGACTGGGACCGCGCGTACGCGATCCTCGCCGCGAACCGCGCCGCGAAGGGCCGCGAGCTGTCGCTCAGCCGCGCGTACGTCGCTGGCGCACGTGTGGCGCTCGGGTCCCGCGTGCGGATGTTCGAGCTGCACACCCCCGCCGGGCCGTGCGCGGCCGCGTTGATCTACCGCGTCGTCCCCGGCCGCGAGCTCGTCGTGGCCTGGGGGGACAGCGGGCACGACTTCGAGCGCTCCCCGATGAACATGGTCGCGCTGCGCGTCGTGGAGCGCGCGCTCGCCGAGGGCGTTCGCTCCCTCGACCTGGGCATCTCGAACGAGCCGGACCCGGTCGCACCGCTCGGCGTCAACGCCGGGCTCGTCCAGTTCAAGCAGAGCGTCGGCGCGCGGATCGAACCGCGCCTGCGTCTGACCCGCCGCATCGGATGACGACCATGGACTACGCCGCGACCTACGACCCCGAGCTGGACTTCGACCGGCACTACTCGCTGGCGACGGTCCGCCGGATCTGCGACTACGTCCGTCCCGGCGACCGCGTACTGGAGCTCGGCTGCGCGACGGGACTCATGACCGCAGAACTCGCGGCGGCCGGCGCCCGTGTCACGGTCGTGGACCGCTCGACGGCGTACCTCGACCGCGTGCGCGCCCGCGGGCTCGACGGCGTGGAGATCGTCCAGGCCGACCTGCAGGACCTGCCGCCGACGGGCGAGCACGAGCACGTCGTGCTCGCGAACGTCCTACACGAACTCGACGACCCCGTGGCGGTGCTCGCCGACGCGGCCGCCCGGCTCGCGCCCGGCGGTTTCGTCCACACCACCCTGCAGAACCCGCAGTCGATCCACCGCCTCGCCGCCCTCGAGCTCGGCCTGCTCGACGACGTCAACGAGGTCGCCGAGCGGGGCATGCAATGGGGCACGAAGCGGCTGTACACGGCGGATGAGCTCGCCGCGCTGGGCCGCGCCGCCGGCCTCACCGACGTGCACCGCGAGGGCGTGATGCTCAAGCCGCTCCCGAACGCCCAGATGGCCGAGCTGCCCGATACCGCCGTGGAGGGCCTCATCCGCGTGGCCCGCCATTTTCCCGACCACTGCGCCATGAACTACCTGGTGATGCGTCATGCCTGAAGCGATCGTCGTGACCGGCGGCTCGATGGCCGCCCTGGCCACCGCAGACGCCCTCGCGTCCGCGGGCCAGTCCGTTGAACTGCTCGTCCCCGCGAAGGGCGTCGGCGCCGGGTTCGCCCCGATGCGCAAGGACGGCCGCGCGCTGGAGCTCGGGGTGCGGCTGCTCGAGCTGCACTACGAGGGCGCGGAGGCCGAGCAGGTCCCGCCGCTCGCCGAGTACCACCCGGAGATCGGCGGTCACCGGCCGTTCACGCCGCTCGTGCACGACTGGATCGCCGAGCGCGCCGGAGACCGGCTCGTGGAAGCCGAGCGCGCCCGCATGGCCATCGATGGCCGCGTCGTGGACGACCTGTACTTCACCACCGACCCATCCGTACTCCACGACGCGCTGAGCGACGATGAGCGCGCCGTCATCGCCGCGGAGGCGCGGCACGCTGCCGAGGTCGAGGGCGACGCCGGGCTGCTCGCCCCCGAGCGCGCCGCCGACCTCGCCGCCATGAACCTCGACGAGGCGTCAATCGCCTGCCACGGCGCAGCCTTTCACGCGCGCCTGGCCGAGCCGTACGCGGCGAAGGTCCTCGCAGGCGGCACGAGCGCCGTGCTGGCCACGCTGCGCCGCAAGGCGTGGGTCCCGCTCTTCTGGCCGCGCACGCTGGCCCAGGCGTGCGGCGATGAAACGATCGCCTTCCACCCGGACCGCCCGTTCCACACGATCACGGGCGGTGGCGCCGGCCAGATCGTCGACATCCTCATGGAGCGCCTCGGCGCCCATCCGCACGTCGAGGTGCGGACCGTCGGCGCGCTGGAGGCGGTCGCCCCGGCGAACGGCTCGGGCGTGCGCTTCGAGTTCTCCGACGCCGGCACGATCCACGCCAAGCGCCCCGTCATCGGCAACGCGCCGGCGGAGCTCTTCGGTGCCGCGGGCATCGAGTACGCGCCGGCGAAGGCCCGCACGGTGATCCTGTGGATCGAGGTCGAGGACGCCGACCTGCTCTGGGCGCCCGCGCTGCTGAACGTCGTGGACGCCGACTGTCCCGTGCTGCGCGTCTCCAGCGGCGGGTCCGCAGCGGGCCCGGCGCAACGCATCCTGACCGTCGAGCTCGCCCACGACCAGGACCCGGCCACCGCCGAGCCGGCCGTGCGCGATGCCCTCGAACGCTTCGGCGTCATCCGCGAGGGCGCGCGCTTCACCGTCGCCATGGCCGCGGCCGCGCCGACGTTCGCCCTGCCGACGGCCGAGAACGTCGAACGGTTCGCCCGCGCACGAGATGAGCTGCGCGCCCGGGGCCTCGACGCCGACATCGTGGGCGGCGCCGCCGACTTCGCCGCCGACGCGCTGAACGAGCAGATCGTCCAGGCGCTCAAGGTCACCGAGGAGCGGTCATGAGCCTGACCCCGCAGGCGCTCGACGCCTACGCCGACACGTACTACCTCAACCCCGAGGTCGAGGACATCGACATCGAGGAGCTCGGCCAGCGCCTGAGCATCGACCGCACCGTCGACGTCATGCACGGCGCCCGCCGCGTGCTCGAGCTCGGGTACGGCACCGGCCTGACCGCGGGCGAGTACCTCGCACGGGGCATCAACTACGAGGTCGTGGAGGGCTCACCGCGGCTGTGCGCCGTCGCCCGCGAGCGATATCCCGACCTCGTCGTCCACGAGGCAATGTTCGAGTCGTTCGTCCCCGACGAGCCATACGACGCGGTGCTCGCGCTCCACGTCGCCGAGCACGTCGACGACCCGCCCGCCCTCTTCGCACAGGCGGCCCGCTGGCTCGCCGATGACGGCGCGCTCATCGTGGTCGTGCCCAATGCCGAGTCGCTGCACCGGCGCCTGGCCGTGCGCATGGGGTTCCAGCCCGAGCTCGACACGCTCTCCGAGCGCGACCACCTCGTCGGACACCAACGCGTCTACACCCTGGACTCCCTCGCCGCCGACCTGGCGACCGCCGGCCTGCGGGTCGACGAGGAGTTCGGCTACCAGCTCAAGACCGTCCCCAACTCCATGATGGATGGCTACCCGCCGGAGCTGCTCCGCGCGCTCGTGACCATCAGCGACGAGATCCCTCCGAGGATGCTCGCCAACATCGGGATCCGCGCCCTCAAGGAGGCACGATGACCCCTCAACCAACCACCGGGCATGCCGATGACCGGGTGGTGACAAACGACCTGCAGAGCATGGACATCCGCGCCGCGAACCGGTTCATCGAAGCCGAGGACCGGCTCGGCGCGCTGGCGAAGAACTTCCCGGCCGGTGAGCGCGAGGCGCTGCACCAGGCGCCGCTGTTCCTCCTGCCCCACGTCGTGCGGCGCCTGCTGTTCCTCGATGCGATGTACCGCCAGATCCTGCCCGTCCACGGCGTGATCATGGAACTAGGCGTCCGGTTCGGCCGTGACCTCGCGACGTTCGACGCCCTGCGCACCGTGCACGAACCGCTGAACTACGGCCGCAAGATCATCGGCTTCGACACCTTCACCGGCTTCCCCAGCGTGGCCGAGGAAGACGGCGACTACGAGCTGGTCGAGGTCGGCGGCCTGCACACCGGCGACGACTACGACGACTACCTGCGCGCCGTCCTCGCCGAGCGCGAGCAGATGGCGCCGTACGAGCACATGCGGAAGTTCGAGATCGTCAAGGGAGACGCGTCCGTGACGGTCCCGGCGTACCTCGCCGAGAACCAGCACACCATCGTGGCGCTCGCGTACTTCGACTTCGACATCTACGCGCCGACGCGGGACTGCCTGCAGGCCCTGCGCCCGCACCTGACGAAGGGCAGCATCCTCGCGTTCGACGAGCTGAACTGCCCGGACTTCCCGGGCGAGACGGTCGCGGTGCGCGAGGTCCTCGGCCTCGACACGTACGCGATCCAGCGCCTGCCGGGCATCGGCCCGGGCATGCCGTCCTACCTCGTCATCGAGTGACACCCGAGGGACCGCAGAGCGCTGCCGCCGCGGAGGATCCTTTCGCGGCGGAGCACAGTGTCATGACGGTGAATGCCGACGCGGTCCGCAGGATCGGTGAGGGTGCGCGCCAGCTCATCGAGCAGGGCAACCTTGAGGACGCCGCCGCGTACCTCCAGGCGGCCGCGCGCGCGGCGTGGCTGAACCAGCCGGGCGGATTCGCCCTGCCGGAACTGGACACCCTTGCCGGGCAGATCGCAGAGCGCGCCCTTCCGCCCTGGGCCGCCGGCTCACGAACGTCACGGCACGGACGGCCGCGTGTCCTGCACGTGATCACCGAGGTCTACGCGAGCGGCGGGCACACCCGTCTCGCGGCCCGGTGGATCGCCCGTGACCGCAAGCGCGACCACACCGTGGTGCTCACCCGCCAGCACGCCGCGCACCCCAGCTTCAAAGCGGACCTCGACCGATCGGACGCAGCCATCCTGTCGGTCGGGAACAAGGCCGTCCCGATTCTCGAGCGCGCCCGCGGCCTGCGAGCCATGGCCGCAACGTTCGACTGCGTCGTGGCGCACATCCACCCCGACGACGCCGGCGCGGTCATCGCGCTGCAACCCGGCCCCAGTCGGCCTCCGACGCTCTTCATGAACCACGCCGACGTGGCTCCGTGGATGGGGGCCCAGGCGTTCGATGTCCTCGTCGGGTTCCGTCGCAGCGCCCGCATCATCGAGGAGCTCCGTGGCATTGCCCACGAGCGCTGCGTGCGCGTGCCACTCGCCTGCGACCCGCCTGCCGCCACACCTCCGAGCCGCGCCGCGGCGCGCCAGCGCCTGGGAATCCCCGCGGACGCCGAGATCATTCTCACGGTCGGGCACTACGGGAAGTTCGCGCCGCTCACCGAGCACTCCTTGGCCGACGCCGTCATGCCAACGCTCGAGGCCCGGCCCGCGGCCACCGTCATCGCGGTCGGACCCACAGCGGATCAGCCGCCCTGGAATCACGTGATCCCGAGGGCGGGCCACCGGCTCATCGCAGCTGGCGTGCAGACCGACCTGACCGACTATTACGCCGCCGCGGACGTCCTGCTCGAGTCCTATCCCATCGGCGGCGGCACCGTCGTGATGGAAGCCGCCCTGGCGGGCCTGCCGGTCGTCAGCTACCGGCCGGCGCCGCTCGCGCGAGAGCTCTTCTGGCAGGAGCCCATCGGCGACCCCGATCCACGGCTGCACGCCGGCGACCCCGCCGAGCTCCTGGCCCACATCAGTCTGCTGCTCGACGATCCCGCAGAGCGCACGCGCCGGGCCGACACGATGCGCGATCTGACGCTCGACCTGCACGCCGGGCGCGGCTGGACGGAGCAGCTCGAGTCCGCGTACGCCCGGGCCATCGAGCTCACCGGCGGACCCGAACCGGAGGCGCCTTCCGTCCCGGTGCTCAGCGATGACGACGACCTCTTCCCGATGCTCTGGCGGTACAACCACCGCAGCGGCGGCTCCAGCCCTCCACAAGTGGTGAACGCCAGCGCCCGAGCGCTCGAACTCGCAGCGTCCTCGCCCGCGATCCGTGCGCGGTTCCCAGATCTGCAGGTCGACGCGTCGAGCCCGCTGCCCGAGCCGTTCTCGGGCGTCATCGCCGCGCCGCCGCTCGACGAGAGCGCCATCACCGAGCAACTGCGCGCGATGCGCGAGCTGCGTTCGATCGCCGTCGTCGCCCAGGTTGCGCTCGGGCTGCCCCGGGACGAACTGGAGCGCGCGATCGCACTCGTCGAGCCCATCCTCGCCGAGGAGGATGCGCGTGCCGGCTTCGAACTCGACGTTGACGTCGTCCCGTACGACGGCGCGGGTCCACCGGTCAGCCCGGACTGGCTCGCCATCGCCACCGAGGATGACGGGCGCGCGTGGTGGGACGACGCCCCTGTGCACCGGCTGACGCGGACCCCCGCACATGTCTGACCTCCCGCTCGTCAGCATCGTCATCCCGACCTACAACGGCGAGCGCTACGTCGAAGCCGCCGTCGCCAGTGCCCAGGCGCAGACGTACCCCAACATCGAAATCCTCGTGAGCGACGACGGTTCACGCGACGCGACGGCGGACATCCTGCGGACGCTCGCCGCGGACGATCCGCGCATCCGCGTCACGGTGCACCCGGAGAACATCGGACCCGTGGCGAATCAAATCGGACTGCATCACGCCGCGCGAGGAACCTTCATCAAGCCGCTGCTGCAAGACGACCTGCTCGCACCGGACGCCGTCGCGCGCCTCGTGCCAGCCCTGACCACCGACCCGGGCATCGTGCTCGGCTTCGCCCGGCGCCAGCTCATCGACGAGCACGGAGACGTGCTCCCGCACGAGCCGTGGACCCGCTCGCTCGCAGAGACCGACATCGTCGCCGATGGCTGGGAACTCGCGAGCTCCATGCTCGAGCAGACGGCGAACCTCGTCGGTGAGGTCACGTGCGGTCTCTATCGCAAGGACGCGCTGGGAGATATCTCCGAGCTGTGGAGCCTCGACGGCAACGTCTTCGGCCCGGTCGCTGACGTCGCGTTGTGGCTGAAGCTACTGAGCCGCGGGCGGGCGTTCTACACGCCGGAGATCCTGAGCTCGTTCCGTCAGCACGGCGCACAGTCCACCCATCGTCCCGAGGTCGCGCTCGGGGGCACGCGCGAGTGGTGCCTGCTCGTCCTGTCCGGCCGGCGACTGGGGCATCTCAGCTCGCCCCGGCGCGAGCGCCAGGCGCTGACGGCCGCACTCGCCATGGCCGCGAACGGCCTGCGCCAGGCCGCACACGATCCGGACTGGTCCGCCCGGTTGCGCGCCGTGATGCAGGAGACCCTCGGCCGGCTCGCCGATCCCGAACTGCACCCGCTGGCCCAGCACTACCCCGTGGCGGTCGCGGCCCCAGCCGTCGACCCGGTCGAGATCCGGGCGAGCGTGAGCCGGCTGCGGTCACTCGCGCAGGACGCGCAGGTCGGCCGGTGCGTCATCGCCATTCCCGTCGATGCGGTAGACACGGCGGTGCCCCACGTCGAGCACGCGCTCGGCCTGGGTCCGGACTTCGATCTCGAACTCACTCCGACGGACGCGCCCGGCGCCGTCGTCGCCGGCCCGTGGCTCGCGGTCGTGACCGGCGAGGACGCGTGGGCCGCCGACGCGGCCGAGCGCGTCCACGCGGCCTAGTCCATATCGGCGAGATGCAGCTGGTGCGCGTCGCGCGCCACCGCAGGCCCATGGCTCGGCTGGTTCTGCACCGACGCCCACAGGTCGATGGCGTCGAGATCGTCGCGCCGGACGACCCCGTCGTACGGCGCGGCCGCCTGGATCGCGGACCGCGGGTGCTGGTCGGCGGCGCCCCAGTCGGTGAGCGTCCCCCACTCCCACGAGTGCTCCTTCAGCGCCTGCAGGTACCAGTCGCCGCCAGTGGGCAGCAGCTCCTCGCGAGCCTGGCACAGGACCGACATGTAGCCGCTGCGCAGACCAGGGACCGGCGGCGTGAGGCCGAGCCCCTCGTGCTCGAAGTGCAGGCAGTCGATCGGCGCGAGGCGCAGCATCCGCAGCATGTAGTCGAACAGCGGCACGCTGAGGTACCAGAACGTGTTCGCCTCGGGCTGCAGGCGCCCCCCCGCGTTGAACTCTGCGCGGTAGCCGTCGTCGTGGAAGATGTTCGTCGAGACGACCATGAGCCCGCCTGGCCGCAGCAGCGAGCGCACGCTGGCCAGCGCCATGAGCGGCGAGTAGACGTGGTACAGGACCCCTGAGAAATTGATGAAGTCAAAGCTCTGGGGCCGGAGCTTCGCATGCAGGTCGTACAGCAGCCCGACCGCGGCGAACTCGAAGTCCACGCCGTAGGACTGCTTGACCGCGGCCATCCGGCTGGCGCAGTGCGGGAGCGCGTCCGTGGCAACCACGCGCGACGCGCCGCGGAGGGCGAGCAGCGTCGGCAAGAGGCCCTCCATGCTTCCGATGTCCAAGCATGTGTGGCCCCCGACTTCGGCGTGGCGGGTCAGCTTCCGGGGCAGCATCGGCAGGTCGTCGGGAAACGAACCTCGCGCGACGACGCCAGGGAAGAGTTCGATGGTGTAGTACCACGGTGCCTGACTCAGCGAGCTGGCGTAGAACTCCTCGGGAGTGGCCGGCACAGACATGACCCGACCCTACGCCGGGCGCCGGTCAGCTTGCGCGACGGCAGTCCAGTAGTCCGAAGAACACCCGCGGGTCGCGGCGTACCCGCTCTATCGTGGCACCGCCTTCGCGCTTGACCAGATCGACCTCGGCCGCGTCGGTCAGCTTCTGCATCCGCCCCTCGGCAATCAGCCGCTCGTCGACCGCTCCGAGCTTACCCTCGAACGTCGTCCAAACCGGCGTGCCGAGCGCAACGGCCTCGCGGTTCATCGTGCCGCCCGCGCTGACCATGAGGTCCGCGTACGCGATGAGCGACTGCGCGTCGATCGCGCGCTCGGGGACGATGAACCCGCCGGCCTTCGTCAGCTCCTCGCGCTGCTCGGGTGTGCGGGGCAGGACGACGGCCTGCGCGCCGCGGACACGCTCGAGCACGCCGCCGAAGAGGTCGTTCTCGAAGCGGTGGTAGAGCGACACCGCGGGCGGGGTGCGGATGACCGCGATCGGCTCTGCGGGGTTCAGGCCGAGCTCGTCGAGGATTGCCGGGTCGGGCTCGAAGTCGGCGAGGTAGTACTCCTCCTTCAGCCCCTCGTATCCGCGGATCTTGCCCTTCGCGCCGTACGGGTGCAGGCGCTCGGGCGGGATGACGTCGGGGACGACGACCGCCTGCGCGAGCCGGCAGTTGACCGTGTGCTGGACCTTCGCCCACTCGTAGTCGAACGTCGTCGCGCACGGGATGCGCAGGACCGCGGCGGCGACGGTGATGTCGTTCGACCCGTGGCCGAGCGCGAGGTCGAACTTCTTGCGCGCGGCCCAGCGGGTCAGCGCCGTCGAGCGGGAGGCCAGGCCCACCGCCTTCGCCGCGACACGGCCGCCGCGGTGGTGGCCGACGACCTCATGCTCGATGCCGAAGCGCTCGAGCAGGCCGAGCGTCTGCGCGAAGTCGCGTGCGGTGACGCGGACGTCGTGGCCGTCGGCGCGCAGCAGCTCCACGATCGGTCGCATGACCAGGACGTGGGGGCTGTTGGTGAGGTCAATCCAGACGCGCATCGGCCACCGCGGCGACGACCTCGTCGACCTGCGCACGGGTCAGCGCCGGGCCCATCGGCAGCGCGAGGTGCCGCGCCGCGGCCCGTGCCGTTCCCGACAGCGGCGCGTCGGTGCGCCACGGCGTCATCGCCACCTGCTCGTGGACGGGCTGGCGGTAGTAGGACCGCGCCCCGATACCGGCGTCGGTCAGCGCGGTGTGCAGCGCGTCGGCGCGGTCATGGCCGATGACGTAGAGGTTCCACGCAGGGTCGGCGCCGACCGCGGGGACCGGGAGGTCGACGTGCTCGCCCAGGCCCGCTTCGACGTACCAGGAGCCGACCTGGCGACGGCGGTCGCACCACGCGTGCAGATGCGGGAGCTGCACACGCAGCACCGCGGCCTGCAGCTCGTCGAGGCGCGAGTTGTAGCCGACCTCCTCGTACGTGACCTTGTCCCGCGACCCGTGGAAACGCAGCGACCGCACCCGTTCGGCGAGCGCATCGTCGGAGGTCGTGATCGCCCCGCCGTCGCCGAAGCAGCCGAGGTTCTTCGACGGGTAGAACGAGAAGGTCCCGATCGTGCCGAGCGCCCCCGTCAGCCGACCGTCGGTGGTCTTCGATCCGGTCGCCTGCGCCGCGTCCTCGACGACCGGCACGCCGAGGGCGGCGATCTCGTCCACGGGTGCGACGTTGCCGAACAGATGGACGACGACGACGGCCTTCGTCTTGGGCGTGAGGACCGCCTTCACCGCGTCGGCGGTGACGAGGTACGTCTCCGGGTCGATGTCGCAGAACACCGGCGTGGCGCCCGTGGGCGGGATCGCCTCCGCGCTCGCGTAGAAGGTGAATGAGGGGACGACGACCTCGTCGCCCGGCCCGACCCCGAGGGCGCGTAGCGCGATGGTGATCGCCTCGGTGCCGTTGGCCACCCCGACGGCATGCGGGACCCCGTGCAGCGCGGCGAACTCCTCCTCGAAGGCCGTGACGTTCGGGCCCAGGATGTACTGCTTGGCGTCGAGGACGCCGGAGACCGCGGCGCGCAGCTCGGCGTCGAGCGGTGCGAGGGGGGCGGCGGGGTCGAAGAGGGGGACGGCCACGTGCGCGAGGGTACTCGCCGCCGCGGCTACGGCTCGACCCGCTCGACCGTGCCGGCCCGGTCGAGCCCGCGGTCGAAGGACACGACGCGGCCGACCCCGGTCGCTTCAGCGCAGGCCACGAGATACGCATCGGCGAAGTCGAGCCGGTCGTGCTCGTAGGCCTCCAGCGCGCGGAGGAGAAGAGGTTCCTGGACAACGGCGATCGAGGGGAAGGCGATGATCGCCCGCACCAGGTCGGCCACCATGCTCCGGTCAACGTCGTAGACCGACTCGAGGACGTCGACGATCTCCGCCACGATGAGGTCGGCGAGCAGCAGCGGACCCTCGGCGGCCGCCAGGAACGCCGTGGCGCGGCGGGCCTGCTCCGGCGGATCGCCAGTGAGGTGCCGGATGAGGACGTTCGTATCGAGGAACGCCGTGGACGTCACGAAAGCTTGCGCGCCCGCGCGCGGTGGGCCGCGTCGATGATGTCGTCCCACGAGCTGCCGCGCCGGTGCGCCGGGACGGGCACGGCGCCGGCGAGGTCCAGCAGGTCGCGGGTCCGGCCGATGGATGCCTGGCTGCCCTCCACCCGGAAGACCACGTGATCGCCCTCGCGCAGCCCGAGCGCGTCGCGGACCGACTTGGGGATCGTGACCTGCCCCTTGCTCGTGATCTTCGCCAGCGCTTCCATGGGGGGTTCCTTACTTTGCGGTCGATGTAAGGCTAGCACCGCGGGATATCGTCCGCCGTCGTGTCCACCCCGCTCAGCGTGCGCCGTGCCGCCGTGCTCGGCGTCGTCCAGGGCGCCGCGGAACTCGCGCCGGTCAGCTCCTCGGCGCACATCGCGCTGCTGGCAGGCGACATCGACGCGGGGCGGCGGCGGACCCTGGAGGTGGCGCTGCACGGTGGCACCGCACTCGTCTTGCCGTGGGTGGTGCGCGACGTCGCCACACGCCTGCCGCGGGGACTGGCGTTCCATGTGGCCGCAGCGGCGCCACCGGTGGTCGTCGGCGCGCTGGCGGCCGACGCGATCGAGCGGCGGGCCGCGAGCCGCCACGCGATCGCCGCGGGCCTGCTGGTCGGCGCGATCGCCCTGGCGGTGGCCGACCGCGCCGCTGTGGCGCAAACGTCAGCCAGAGGCGGACACACGCGCCACACCCCGGACGCGACCGCCGCCGACGGCCTCGCGCTCGGCCTCGCCCAGGCCGCCGCACTGCTCCCAGGGATCTCGCGCCGCGGCGCGACCCTCGCCGCCGCTCGCGCGCGCGGGTTCTCCCGGGAGGCCGCCGGTGACCTCTCGTGGGCCGCGGGTGTCCCCGTGATGGCGGCGGCAGCCGCCCGCGGCGTCGCCGTCGCGGCCGCGCGCGGCGAGCTGCGCGCGGACCTGCCCGCCCTCAGCGCCGGAGCCGGCACCGCGGCGCTCACGCTCGCCGCCCTCGCGCCCGCGCGCGCGGCCATCGAACGCACCCCGTATGGCGCCTGGGCCGCATGGCGCGCCGCCGTCGCCGTGGCCGCGGTGCGCCCGCACATCCGGGTACGCTGAAGCGGTGACCGACGCCTACGCCAAGGCTGGGGTCGACATCCAGCGCTCCGACGACGCCGTCGGAGCTCTCGTCGGCGTCCTCAAGCAGATCCGCCTCGATCAGCCCTCCCGCTCGGTGGTGGCCAGCGGCCACTACGCCAGCGTGCTGCGCATCGCGCCGAACCTCGGGCTCGCGCTGACCACCGACGGCGTCGGCTCGAAGATCGTCGTCGCCGAGCAGGCCGACCGGCTGGAGACCGTCGGGATCGACTGCATCGCGATGAACGTCAACGACCTCGTGTGCGTCGGCGCCGAGCCGATCGCGCTGCTCGACTACCTCGCCGTCGAGGAGCCGAACCCCGAGCGCCTGGCGCGCATCGCGGAGGGCCTGAAGACCGGCGCCGAGCTGGCGAACATCGAGATTCCGGGCGGCGAGCTCGCCGTCCTGCCCGAGGTCATCCGCGGCCATCCGTCGCCCGGCGGGTTCGACCTGTGCGGCACGGCGGTCGGCACGGTGGCGCTCGACCGGGTCGTGGGCGGCGAGGACATCCGGCCCGGGGACGCGCTCATCGGCGTGCCGTCCAGCGGCCTGCACAGCAACGGCTACACGCTCGCCCGCCGCGCGCTGCTCGAGGACGGCGGCCTGACGCTCGACGACACGCCCGAGGGCCTCGGCGTCTCCGTCGCCGACGCGCTGCTCGAGCCGACGACCATCTACGTCCGCGGCGCGCTCGCCCTGTTGGAGAGCGACATCCCGGTCGCCGGGCTGGCGCACATCACCGGCGGCGGGGTGCTGAACCTGCCGCGGCTGAACACCACGGTCGGCTGGGCGATCGACGACCCGCTGCCCGTCCTGCCCGTGTTCTCCACGGTCCAGCGCCTCGGCGCGGTCGAGGAGCGCGAGATGTGGGAGGTCTTCAACATGGGCTGCGGCTTCATCGCCGTCGTCCCCGACGACCGCGCGGACGACGCCGCAGCCCTGCTCGGCGAGCACCATCCCGGCACCCGCCGGATCGGCACGGTCACCGACGCCGAGGGCGTTGTGACCGTGCGCGACCTGCGGTTCTGACCTAGTCGGCGACGACCTGGAAGCGCTGCACCAGCGCCTCCAGCTCCTCGGCCGTGGCCGCGAGCTCGTGGGCGCTCGCCGCGATCTGCTGCGCTGAGGCGCTGGTCTGCTCGGTCGACGCGGAGACCTGCTCGGTCGAGGCCGACGACTGCTCGGCCACCGCGGTGACCTCCTGCATGTCGTCCTGCACCCGGCGAGACGACTGCGCGATCTGCTCGACGGCCGCGGCGATCTGGGTGACGCGCGACGCGACATCCTGGACTTCGCTGTCGATGCGACCGAACGCCTCGCGCGCCTGGGAGACCGTGGCGGCCGACTCGTCGCTGCGCGCCGCGCCGGTCTCGACGACCTCCACGGCGCGGGCCGTCTGTCCCTGGATCTCGGCGATGAGCGACGAGATCGAGGACGCGGCGGACTGCGACTCCTCGGCGAGCTTGCGGACCTCATCGGCGACGACCGCGAACCCGCGACCCTGCTCACCGGCACGCGCGGCCTCGATCGCCGCGTTCAGCGCCAGCAGGTTCGTCTGCTCGGCGATCGTCGTGATGGTCTCCACGATGCCGCCGATCTGCTCGCTCTTGGCCCCCAGATCACGGATCGCGGCGCTCGCCTCAGCCGAAGCGGCGCGGACGGACTCCATCGCGTCCGTGGCCTGCTCGACGGCCGCGGCGCCGGCCCCGGCCATCTCCCGCGCGTGCTCGGCGACCTCCGCCGCGTCGCGGGCGTGCCCGGCGGACTCCTCCGTCGCGGTGCCGACCTGCTCGCTCGTGACCCGCGCGGACTCCACGGACTGCACCTGGCGCTGGGCGCCGGTGGCGACCTCGCTGATGGCGTTCGCGATCTCAGACACCGCGCGGCCGGCTTCGTCGGACGTGGTCGCCATCTGCTGGGACGCCGCGGACAGGGTCGACGCCGAGTTGCCGACCTTCCCGATCATCCCGCTGAGCGCCACGCGCGTGTCGTTGTAGGCCTCGACCGATGCCACGGTGTTGTCGCGCAGCGCGTTGATGGCCTGCGCCATGTCGCCGAGTTCATCCTTTGCGATGCGGGTGATCGGCGGCGTCGAGGATTCGACGGTCTGCGTGAGGTCGCCCTGTGCCATCGCCTCGATGCCGTGGCGCAGGTCGGTGGAGCAGCGGTCGCGCAGCGTCTCCAGCCGGTTGCGGCCGTCGCGGACGCTGCGGATGATGCCGCGGGCGATGAACCACGCCACGCCGAAGCCAAGAACCACGGCCAAACCGACGAACAACAAGATCTCCTTCTTGGCCGTCGCGTAGTGCTCGCCGGCTTCGACGTCGCGCTCCTCGGCGTTCGCCTCGATCAGGTCGCCGGGCGGATCGGCGGCCGCGAGAGCCGCATCGGCGAGCTCGGACAGCTCGGCGAAGCGACCGCTGCGCACGGCCGCGAGCCCCTGGGCGGGGTCGCCCTCCCGGCTGGCCTCGACGGCCTTCCAGTACGGGTCGTACGCGGCGACGAAGGCGGCGAGCGTCTTCGTCTCCTCCGGATCGTTGGCGATCTCGCGGTAGCCCGCGATGGCCTCACGCACGGCGGCGTCGCTCTCGGCGAGCGCCTTGTCGATATCCGACTGCGCCTGGCCGGGCGGACTGACAAGACCGAGCAGGCCGAGGCGCTGCTGCTCGGTCACCTGCAGTTCGAGGTCGCTGGCCCAGTCGGCCGCGACGAAGTCCTGCTTGAACATGTCGTCGGCGATGCTCTTGACCACGCCCAGCTGATACAGGCCGATGGCGCCGACCGCGACGATGAGCACGACGAGCAGGCCCGCACTGCCAAGCAGCTTGGTGCGGACGCCGAGACGGATACGTGACATGGAAGGAGTCTCCGGAAGATCGGGTGAGCCTGAGACCAGGCAGGGCCTCTCGTCCGGGTAGTCGGCTGCTCACCGGCCCCTTAGAGAGACACGGTGTTCCGGAGATTGTGGACGGTCGCGGCGGCACCATCGTGCGCCGCCGCGTGCCGCCTCAACCGGCGGTGACCACCCGGAAGCGCTGCACGAGCGCCTCGAGGTCCTCGGCGGTCGAGGAGAGTTCCTGGGCGCTGGCACTGGCCTGCTCAGCCGACGCGCTCGTCTCCTCGGTCGCGGCCGACACCTGCTGCGTCGACGCCGACGACTGCTCGGCGGCCGCAGCGATCTGCGCGATGCGGGCAGCCACGCTCTCGACCTCGGCGCCGATGCGCGCAAACGCCTCGCGCGCCTCGTTCACCGTTGCGGCGGATGCCTCGCTCTGCGCGGACCCGTGCTCGACGACCTCGACCGCGCGCTCGGTTTCCGTCTGGATCTCGCCGATGAGCCCCGCGATCGACGCGGCGGCCGACTGGGATTCCTCGGCGAGCTTGCGGACCTCGTCGGCGACGACCGCGAACCCGCGGCCCTGCTCGCCGGCGCGGGCTGCCTCGATCGCCGCGTTGAGCGCCAGCAGGTTGGTCTGCTCGGCGATCGTCGTGATGGTATCCACGATCCCGCCGATGCGCTCGCTCTTGGCACCGAGATCCCGGATGGCGGAACTGGCCTCGCTCGATGCGGCACGGACGGACTCCATCGCCTCACTCGCGCGACCGACCGCCTCGCCGCCGGACTCAGCCACGTTGCGGGCGTGCGCGGCGACGTCGGATGCGTCTTGCGCATGCGCCGCGGAGTCGGTGGTCGCGGCGCTCACCTCGGAGATCGCGCCGGCGATCTCGCTGACCGCGCGCCCGGCCTCCTCCGACGTTGCTGCCATCTGCTGCGAGGACGCCGACAGCGATGCCGCAGATTCCGCGACGCGGCCGATCATGCCACCCAGCGACACACAGGAATCGTTGTAGGCCTGGACCGACGCCACCGTGTTGTCGCGCAGCTCGTTGATCGCGCGGGCCATGTCGCCGAGCTCGTCGTTGGTGATCCGCTCGATGAGCGGCGTGACGGGCGTGACCGAGCAGGTGAGATCGCCGTTGGCGACTGCTTCCAGGCCCTGCCGCAGTTCGGTCGTGCAGTGGTCGCGCAGCATGTTCAGGCGCTCGAGGCCGTCGTTGACGCTGCGCAGGATCCCCCGAGCCACCAGGGCCATCAGTGCGAAGCTCGCGAGGGCGGCAACGCCCGCCGCGATGAGCAGCTCGGTGCGGGCGGTGTCGTACGCCGCCTGCGCCTCGTCGCCGGTGACCGAGCGCATCTCGCCGAGCTGATGCACGGCGATGAAGACGACGACGCCCAGGAGGGCGACGAGGATGGCGGCGGTGCCGAGCAGCTTCGCTCGGACGCCCAGGCGGATCGAGAACACGGTGCACTCCAGAAAGGTCGAGGTGCATCCTGAATCGGCCCTCGTCTCCCAATACTCAAGAGACATCAACTTCCCCCACCACTTCCCGGTAGGGCCGTCGTTGATCAGGACATCTTGATGAAACCGAGGGCGCCGTTGCCCTTGGCGTCATGCACGCGGCGCGAGACCTGGTCCGAGGAGTTGCCCTCGATGGTCTGGATCCGCCCGTCGGGGAGCACCTGCTCGACCATGCCGATGTGCTCGTCCCACACGATGAGGTCGCCCGGCTTCGGCGGCTGGCCGCTGTCGATCGGGTTCGCGCGGCCCGTGCGCTGCGCCCAGGCGTAGCACGCGTCGACGAGGCCGAAGCCCTGCCCGGCCTCGCCCAGCGGGGCGCCCGACTCCTTGGCCAGCCAGGAGACGAAGTAGTTGCACCACGGCCCGACGCCGCTGCCCTTGGTCGCCGTGCGGTACTCGGCGATCCGCGTCGAGTCGTTGCTGCCCGGAGGCTGCTCGGCCTGACCGACCTCGGCCTGCGCGAGCGCGACCATCTTGGCACCGACGCCCGACCCGGCCGCGGCGACCGGTGCCGCGCCGGCGGGGCCGGTCACACCGGCGGCGCCCAGCGGCTGATACCCGGCGGGCTGCCCGGTCAGCGCGGCGGGCGCACTGGCGGTCGTCTTCTGGAGCGTCTGGGCGAAGTTCCCGGTCTGCGCAGGCCGGCGCGGCTCGAGCGCGGTCTGCAACTCGGCGATCCGGGACATCACGGCCTCGACACTCATCACCCCGGGTGCTCGGCAGGAGCGCGTGAAACTTCACCCCGCGTGGACGAGTGCGCGAACGACGAAGCGGGCGGCCCCGAGGGACCGCCCGCCACGTTCAAGGAACTACTGATCCTTCCGACTACCCGAGGAGACGCAGGACCTGCTGCGGCGCCTGGTTCGCCTGAGCCAGCATGCTGTTCGCAGCCTGACCGAGGATCTGGTTCTTCGTGAACTTGACCATCTCCTGCGCCATGTCCACGTCACGGATCCGCGACTCAGCGGCCGTGAGGTTCTCAGCGTACGAACGCTGCGCGTTCATCGTGTACTCGAGGCGGTTCTGCACGGCACCGAAGGTGGCGCGCGTCGCCGAGATCGAGTTGATGGCCGCGTCGATCTCCGAGATGTCCGACGTGCCCGTCGCCGTCAGCGAGAAGAAGTTCGTGCCGACGGTCGAACCGACCGAGATGGTCGCCACGGAGATCTCCTGCGAGTCGTCCGAGCCGACCTGGAACGTCACGGCGCCGGCCGTGTTCAGCAGCGAGATGCCGTTGAACTTCGCGGTCGAGCCGATGCGCTCGATCTCGGAGGCCAGCTGGTTGACCTCGCTCTGGATCGCGGTGCGGTCCGAGGTCGAGTTCGTGCTGTTCTTGTACTGCACCGCCAGGTCACGGACACGCTGCAGCATCGAGTGAACCTCGGTGAGGGAACCCTCAGCCGTCTGGATCATCGAGATGCCGTCCGAGATGTTGCGCATCGCGGTGTTCAGGCCGCCGATCTGACCGCGCATACGCTCGGAGATCGCGAGGCCCGCGGCGTCATCGGCCGCGCTGTTGATGCGGTAGCCCGACGAGAGCTTGGTCAGCGACTTCTCCGTCTGGCTGCTGACCTTGTTGAGGTTATTGTACGCGTTGAGCGCGCCAATGTTGTTATTGATGCGAAGGGACATCGTAGTAACTCCTTGTTACTCGAATGGTTGGAGGTCCCACCGGTCTCATCCTTGAGCCCGGGTTCTTCTATGTGGTGCGGGGTGATGCTCCTTGCCTCACCCTGCAAGCAGCTTCATCGGTCGGGGCACAGAGCCGGTTGAGCGCAACCGCCCCGAAAACGGACGCACACGGACGAAAGCATCCCCGTTTCTGGGGATGTCTGAGGGCCTCGCGCGCGTGAACTAAGGCGCGACGGGCGGCTTCCAACCACAGAGCCGCCCGCCGGGCCTCAGTCAATGTCGGGTTACCCGAGCAGTCGCAGGACCTGCTGCGGCGCCTGGTTCGCCTGAGCCAGCATGCTGTTCGCAGCCTGACCGAGGATCTGGTTCTTCGTGAACTTGACCATCTCCTGCGCCATGTCCACGTCACGGATCCGCGACTCAGCGGCCGTGAGGTTCTCAGCGTACGAACGCTGCGCGTTCATCGTGTACTCGAGGCGGTTCTGCACGGCACCGAAGGTGGCGCGCGTCGCCGAGATCGAGTTGATGGCCGCGTCGATCTCCGAGATGTCCGACGTGCCCGTCGCCGTCAGCGAGAAGAAGTTCGTGCCGACGGTCGAACCGACCGAGATGGTCGCCACGGAGATCTCCTGCGAGTCGTCCGAGCCGACCTGGAACGTCACGGCGCCGGCCGTGTTCAGCAGCGAGATGCCGTTGAACTTCGCGGTCGAGCCGATGCGCTCGATCTCGGAGGCCAGCTGGTTGACCTCGCTCTGGATCGCGGTGCGGTCCGAGGTCGAGTTCGTGCTGTTCTTGTACTGCACCGCCAGGTCACGGACACGCTGCAGCATCGAGTGAACCTCGGTGAGGGAACCCTCAGCCGTCTGGATCATCGAGATGCCGTCCGAGATGTTGCGCATCGCGGTGTTCAGGCCGCCGATCTGACCGCGCATACGCTCGGAGATCGCGAGGCCCGCGGCGTCATCGGCCGCGCTGTTGATGCGGTAGCCCGACGAGAGCTTGGTCAGCGACTTCTCCGTCTGGCTGCTGACCTTGTTGAGGTTGTTGTACGCGTTGAGGGCGCCAACGTTGTTGTTGATGCGAAGGGACATCGTCGTCTCCTTGACGTTGATGGTTCGTCCCACCGGAGCCACATCCGTGTGGCCGGCTTCCTGCAAGCCAGATGATCGGCGCCCTCCCCACTTTGTTCAGCCTTCGGCCACGATCTCTGGACGTTTGTTCCCCCCGAGCGGGGTTCCTGGATCCCGGTAGACCTACTAGACACGGTGTCCCGACTTCTGGGGATGCGCGCTTCGTTCCTCACCCGGGCGCACGCGAGTAAACGGGCGGACTCAAATCTGGCCGGCGAGGGCCGATCACCCGGACGTGATCGCTTTCGCCGCCTGCGTCGCCGACGCCGAGAAGTTCCGCACCATCGCCGCCCCAGGGCTGCGGACCGCCGCCGAGGCCGACTCGGTCGTCGTCGAGGCGCAGACGACGACGTCGATCTTCGAGGCGTACAACGAGATCCTCGAGGCGGTCGCCGATCGCGACGATCTCGAGGCGCTCGTCCTGCTGCATGAGGACACCGAGATCCTCGATCCCGGCTTCTGCACCAAGGTCCGCGAGGTGCTCGCCGACGGCACGGTCGGCGTGATCGGCGTCGTCGGTGGACGCGGCGCCGACGGCCTGGCCTGGTGGAACGCTCCCGTGAAGGCGGGCCGCGTCACCGAGACGCGCGGCGTCATCGACTTCGGCACGCCTGGCGTCGTGGATGTCGACGCCGTCGATGGCCTGCTGCTGGTCCTCTCCCCCTGGGCGGCCCGCGAGCTGCGCTTCGACACCCAGACCTTCACCGGCTTCGACGCGTACGACGCCGACATCTGCGCCCAGGCCCGCGCCGCGGGCAAGCGCGTGGTCGTCGCCGAGCTCGAGGTCGCGCACCGCCACACGCGCACCGGCACGAGCCGGACCGCCGAGGACGGCCAGGCCGACACCGCCGACGACAGCAGCTACGCCCGTGCCGACCGCCTCTTCCGCGAGAAGTGGCAGGCCGGAGGCGTCGCCACGAAGGCGCCGCCAGCGCAGTCGTCATCGAACGACGGCACTCCGCGTGGCGCCGGCGTACGCGATGGCGGCGACGCCGACAGCTACTTCGAGTTCACCCGACCCGAGCTCCGCCAGCTCGTGCCCGACAGCGCCCGCCGGGTGCTCGACGTCGGCTGTGGCGCCGGTGCGCTCGGCAACGCGCTGAAGGACGAGCGCCCCGGCCTGGAGGTCTTCGGCCTGGAGGGCTTCCCTGAAGCAGCGGAGCGCGCCCGCGAACGCCTCGACGGCGTCTTCTGCCTCGACCTCGACGCCCTCGACGCGCTGCCCGACGACCTCGGCACGTTCGACGCGATCATCTTCGGCGACGTCCTCGAGCACCTCCGCGACCCGGCGCGCCTGCTGCGCACCCTGCGCGGCGCGCTCGCCGACGACGGCGTCATCGTCTGCTCGATCCCGAACGTCAAGCACTGGACCGTCGTCATGCCGCTCCTCGTGCACGACCGCTGGGAGTACCAGGACGCCGGGCTGCTCGACCGCACCCACGTGCACTTCTTCACGCTCGAGGAGATCGACCTCATGCTCCGCGAGTGCGGCTTCGAGCCCCAGCACGTCGGCGTGAACGACCACTCCCCGCTGCCGGCCGAGCTCATGCCGCTCGTGGACCTCGTCGCCGCGTTCGGCGCGGACCGCAACGAGGCCGCGGCGCGCCTGGGCGCGTACCAGTACCTCGTGGTCGCCGGCCGCGCCTGAGCGGCCGCTCTACCGCGCCGCGCCGGCCACGCCGGAGCCCCAGCGGGCCTCGAACGCGGCCTTGTCGCGCACGATCTGCGCGTCGATCCACGCGCGAAGCTCCGGCTCCGTCGTCGCGACGGTGAGCGAGAGGCCGTGGCGGATCTGCGACCGGTCGACGAGCACCGGGGGGCGCTCGGCGAGCCGCAGGCGGTGCAGCAGGTCGGTGTCCTGGAACCAGACGCGGAACGTCGGCTCCAGGAACTCCCCGGGCGCAGCCGAGAACTCGTCGAGCGTCGCGCGGGTCAGGGCGAAGCACCAGGCGGCGAAGTCGTGGCGCATGGCGCCGTCGATCGTCAGCGGGAACGCGACGGGCGCGCCGGCGTCCAGCGCCTCGCGCAGCGGCCCCCACCAGCCGGGCAGGACCTCGACGTCGTCGTTCATGACGACCATGTACCGGCCACGCGCGGCGCGCAGGCCGCTGTTCACGGGCGCGCTGAAGCCCTGCGGCGGGGCGCCGTTGTCCACGATGATCAGCTCGTGCGGGACGTCGGTGCGTTCCTGGATCGCCCGCAGCGTGGCCTGCACGCGCGGGGCGGTGACGTCGAGCGTCGGGACGACGATCGAGAGCTCAGGGTCCGCCCCGAGCTGCGCCCGCGCGGCACCGACACGGGCGGGGGCCGGTACCACCACGCTCTCGGGCACGGCGTCCACCGCGCCGACCCGCGCGAGTGCGGCGACGAGCGACGGAAGCGCGAGCGACTCGTCGACGGGCACGTCGCGGGCGACCGCGACGGCGTCGCGCAGGACGTCATGACGTGCGGCCAGTGCGTAGGAGGCGACGGGCGCGAGCGGGTCGGGGCCGGCGACCGCGGTGACGGCCGCGCGGCCGTCGAGGCCGGCCAGCAGCGGAGCGAGAAAGGTGGGAGCGACCTCCGGGGCGTCACGGAGCACGACGACGACGTCGCCGCTGACCCGCGCCAGGCCGTCGGCGATCGACGCGAGCAGGCCGTCGCGCTGGGGTCGGCGCACGATCGCGACGTCGCCCTCCACGCGCGTGAAGAGCGCATCGAGCCCGACCGTGCCGTCATCGACGAGGACGACCTCGTGGTCAGGCTGGTCCTGCAGAGAGGCGAGCGAGGTCAGGCAGCGCAGCGCCTGGTCGGGGCCACCGCTGAGGACGCAGAGGATCGTGGTGGTCATCGTCCCTGTCGTCGGCCTGGCCGAACGGGGCTTGAGCTACGCGCGCACGTCGACATGCGGGTGTCCGTCGTCGTCCTCCGGAGGCTTGCGCGTGGCCTGCCCCTCGCGGGCCCGTTCGCGCTCCTCCTGCTGTTCGCGCCGCTTCTCCTCGCGGTCGCGCTCCTCCTCGTCGGGTGACTTGCGGTGCACCCGCTGGATCCGCGCGATGCGGTCAAACGGCTCGGGGCCGATCGGCTCGATCCGGTCGTAGGCCATCGCTCATCACTCGCTGGCGTGCTTCTCCGCTGCAGCCTGCTGCGCGTCGAGGATGGCCTGGTGGGCGGCGGCGCGGCGCTCGCGCATCTTGTCGCGGGCCTGGAGGATCTCCGCGCGCACGATCTCCCGCCACACCATGAGCGAGACGGCCCACGCGAGCAGGAACATGATCGAGCCCGCCACGATGCCGCGCAGGATGCCGTCGAAGACCGTCGAACCGGCCTGGATCGACAGCAGCGCGCCGAGCGTGCACGTGAGGATCGCCGCCCACGAGCGCGTCGTCTCGATGCTGCGACGCGCCTTGGGGTGATCGTCGATCGTGTACGGCTTGACGTCGGTGGTGCCGGTGGACAGTCCCATCGCGGTTCCTCAGCTCACCCGATGAGCGC
>JAEMQS010000241.1 GCA_016463765.1 Solirubrobacteraceae bacterium
CGGGCATGATCTCGCCCTTGTTGATCCAGACCTTCACGCCGATGCGGCCGAAGGTCGTGCGGGCCTCGTAGAAGCCGTAGTCGATGTCCGCGCGCAGCGTGTGCAGCGGGACGCGACCGTCGGAGTACATCTCGGTGCGCGCCATCTCGGCGCCGCCCAGACGACCCGACACCTGGATCTTGCAGCCCTTGGCGCCCGAGCGCATGGCGCTGGTGAGCGCGCGCTTCATGGCACGGCGGAACGCGACGCGGTTCTGCAGCTGCTCGCCGACCGACTGGGCGACGAGGTTCGCGTCAAGCTCCGGGCGCTTGATCTCGAGGATGTTGACCTTGATCGCCTTGCCGGTGATCTGGTGGAGGTCACGCCGCAGCGCGTCGACCTCGGAACCGGACTTGCCGATCACGATGCCGGGGCGGGCGGTGTTGATGTTGACCTCGACCTCGGCCGAGTCCTTCTTGATGGTGATCTTCGAGAGCCCGGCGTGGGAGAGCTTGCCGATGATCCAGTCGCGGATCGCGACGTCTTCGGCGAGCCAGTCAGCGAACTGTCGTTCGTTGAACCAGTTGCTCTTCCAGTCGTGGATGTAGCCCACGCGCATGGCCTCGGGGTGAACCTTCTGTCCCATAAGTTCGGCTTAGTCCTTGGGCGTGAGCGTGATCGTCAGGTGGCTGGTGCGCTTGCGAATCTGCGTGGCGCGACCCATCGCACGAGGCTGGAAGCGCTTGAGTGTCGGGCCCTCGTCGGCGGTGACCGAGAGCACCTTCAGGTCCTCGCCCACGAGCTCGTGGTTGTGCTCGGCGTTGGCGATGGCCGACTCGAGCAGCTTGGACCAGTCCCGCGCAACAGCGCGCTGGGTATGAGCGAGGATAGCGCGCGCCTCATCCACGTTCTTCCCGCGAATGTGATCGCACACCAAGCGTGCCTTGCGCGCGGACGTCCGGACGTACTTCGCGTGAGCGCGCACGGTCGGGCGGTCGCCGTTGACGGCGGGCTTCTTGTCGGCCTTGGCGGCGGCCTTCTTGGCCGGCGCGGGCTTCTCGGCCTTCGGCGCCTCCTTGGGCTCCTCGGCCTTCGGCTCCTCAGCCTTGGCCTCTTCTGCCTTCGGCTCAGCCTTGGCCTTCGCAGCGGCGGGCTTCTTCTTGGCCGCGGGCTTCTTCGCCGGCTTGTCCTCGGCAGCGTCGGCGTCAGACGTGGCCTCCGCGTCCGGCGCGTCCTCGGCCTTCGCCTTGGCGGCGGGCTTCTTCTTGGCGGCCGGCTTCTTGGCGGGGGTCTCGGCCTTCGGAGTCTCCTCCGTGGTCCCGTTCTCCTCCGCGTCAGCGGCCTCGTCGTTCTTCGGCTCGTCAGTCATCGCTCAGCTCAGCGGACCTTGCCGCTGCCGGCATGGCCTCGGTAGGTGCGGGTGGGGGCAAACTCGCCCAGCTTGTGACCGACCATCGACTCGCTGACGAACACGGGGACGTGCTTGCGCCCGTCGTGCACGGCGATCGTGTGGCCGACCATCTCGGGGAAGACCGTCGACGTCCGCGACCAGGTCTTCACCATGGTCTTGGTATTCGCGGCGTTCTGGGCCTCGATGCGGGAGAGCAGACGCTCCTCGACCCACGGGCCCTTCTTGCTTGAACGGCTCATCGCTTCTTCCCTCGCTTGCGCCCGCGCACGATGTAGCGGTCGGACGCCTTGTGCTTCTTACGGGTGCGGTACCCGAGCGTCGGCACGCCCCACGGGGTGACCGGGTGACGACCCGGAGTCGTGGAGCCCTCGCCGCCGCCATGCGGGTGGTCGACCGGGTTCATGGCGGTGCCGCGGGTCTGCGGGCGGACGCCCATGTGCCGCTTGCGGCCGGCCTTGCCGATCTTGACGTTCTGGTGCTCGGCGTTGCCGATGGTGCCGATGGTCGCGCGACAGCTGTCGCGGACCAGCCGCATCTCGCCGGACGGCAGGCGCAGTGTGGCCATGCCCTGGTCCTTCGCCATCAGCTGAATCGACGCGCCGGCCGAGCGACCGAGCTGGCCACCACGGCCGGGCTCCAGCTCGACGTTGTGCACGACGGTACCCGTCGGGATGTTCGCCAGCGGGAGGGCGT
>JAEMQS010000242.1 GCA_016463765.1 Solirubrobacteraceae bacterium
TGATGATCGTGTCGATCGCGATCGCGGTCTTGCCGGTCTGGCGGTCGCCGATGATGAGCTCGCGCTGGCCGCGGCCGATCGGGATCATCGCGTCGATCGCCTTGATGCCCGTCTGCATGGGCTCATGGACCGGGGTACGCGAGATGACGCCCGGCGCCTTGAACTCGGCGGGGCGGTACTCGGAGGCGACGATGTCGCCCTTGCCGTCCAGCGGGTTGCCGAGCGGGTCGACGATGCGGCCCAGCAGGGCGTCGCCGACCGGGATCTCGAGGAGCTTGCCGGTGCGCTTGACCGTGTCGCCCTCGACGACCTTCTCCCAGTCGCCGAACAGCACGGCGCCGACGTTGTCGGACTCGAGGTTCAGGGCGAGGCCGGTCACGCCGTGGGGCAGCTCGAGCATCTCGAACGACATGGCGTTCTCGAGGCCGTGGACGCGGGCGATGCCGTCGGCCACCGACAGCACCGTGCCCACCTCGGTGAGCTCGGCGGAGCCGGCGTCCAGGCCCTCGATGCGGCTCTTGAGGATGGAGGTGATCTCGTCGGGCTTGATCTGCATGGGTGTCAGTTGCTCCGTGAAGGAAGAACGGTGGGTCAGGCGGCGCCCTTGGCGACCTGGCGGCGCAGGTGCTCAAGGCGATTGCGGATGGAGGCGTCCAGGATCTGGTTCCCGACGCGCAGGACGATGCCGCCGAGGATGTCGGGCTGCACGTCGGCGGTGAGCTCGACGCGCTGGCCGGTCTGCTGGCCGATGCGGTCGCCGAGCTGGCGCACCACCTCGGGATCGAGGGAGACGGCCGAGGTGATCTGCACCGGCAGCACCTTGTTCTCCTGCTCCCAGAGCCGGTCGTAGACGCGGCGGATGCGCATGAGCGCCGGCATCCGGTGCTTCTCCACGAGCAGCTCGAGGAAGTTGAGCACCGTCGGGTCGACGTCGACCAGCGCCTTCGTCAGGCCCTCGGACTTCTCCTTGGTGGAGAAGTACGGCGAGAAGAAGAACGTCTGCAGGTCGCGATCGTCCGCGACAGCCTCGGCCACCTGGCCGAGCTGGTCGCGGACGACATCGAGCTTGCCGTGCTCCTTGGCGACCTCGAACAGCGAGCGGGCGTAGACGTCGGCGATCTCCTCCACCGGTCTAGCTCCCCTCGCCCGTCGCGGTGCCGGTCAGCGCCGTGAAGTCCAGCTCGGCGAGGGCCTCCTCGACCAGCTTCTGCTGATCGTCGGCGGACAGCGTCTTGCGGGTGATCTTCTCGGTCGCCAGGATCGTCAGGTCGGCCACCTCGCGGCGGATGTCCTGGATCGCGCGCCGGGTCTCGGCGTCGATGTCGCGCTTGGTCTGCTCGAGGAGCTCCTCGCGCTGCTCGCGGGCCTTGCCGAGCGAGTCGGCCTCGGCCTGCTCGCCGGCCTTGCGGGCACGCGCGACGATGTCCTCGGCCTGGACGCGGGCCTCGGCGAGACGCTGACGGTACTCCGCCAGGATCACGTCGGCTTCGGCCTTCGTGCGCTCAGCGTGCTCGATCGACTCCTCGATCACCTGCTGGCGCTTGTCCAGCGCCTCGGCGATCTTGGGGAAGGCGAGCTTCCAGAGGATGAACATCGTCGACCCGAAGGCGATCAGCGTCCAGAGCATCAGCCCCCAGCTGGGGGTGACGAGGAAGCTGCCGCCCTCCTCCTCGGCGCCTTCGGTGGCGGCGAGGATGAAGGTCGTTGCGGTGGGCAGGACGTCGAGCATCGGCCTAGAGGAAGAAGGCGATGAGGCCGAAGATGAAGGCGTAGAACACGATCGCCTCGGTGAGCGCGAAGCCCAGCCACTGGATCGACGTGATCTCGTCCTTCATCTCGGGCTGGCGGGTGACCGACTCGATCACCTTGCCGAAGATGAAGCCGACGCCCACGCCCGGGCCGATGGTGCCCAGGCCGGCGCCCACGCCCAGCGCGATGGCCTTGCCGGCGTTCTCGCCGTAGGCGGCAGCGGTCTCAGCGTCCACCTGGGCCAGGACGCTGGTGATTTCGGTGATGGCCACTTCGGGGGTCTCCTTGATGCGGT
>JAEMQS010000038.1 GCA_016463765.1 Solirubrobacteraceae bacterium
GAAGCGCGGCGGCGCGGTGCCGTCGCCCAGGACCTTGAACGAGACCGCGCGCTGGCCGGCGCCGACCGTCGTGCTGACCGGTCCGCCCGCCTGCGCGGAGACGGCGCGGAGCTTCGCGCGGTACGGCCCGAAGTCGCACGAGCCGCCGATCCAGTCGATCGTCTTCGCGCCCCACTTGTAGCCGGCGCCGAGGTTGATGTCGGTCCACAGGAAGCCCTTGATCGACGCGCAGCCCGCCACACCGACGCTCGAGACCAGGCCCTTGCCGCTGAACGACTTGCTCTTGGCCTTGAAGCTCACCGAGCCCTCGGCGTTGAAGCCCTTCTTCGACGCTTCGCCCTTGATCGTCCCGACGAAGCCGTACTCGTTCTTGCTGTCGACGAAGTACGAGACCTTGCCGTCCGCCTTGAAGTAGCCGTTCCACCAGTACTCGACCTTCGCGTTCGCCAGCGGGATGTTCGCCACCGCGACGTCGCCGCCGATGCGGGCGAACTCGCCGTTGAAGTCGAAGGTCCCGCCGATGCGGATCGCGCGGGTGTTGAGGACCGGGATCTTCGGGCCGGCGCCGATGCCGACGCTGCCGAAGACGCGGGTCGGCTGCGTCGTCAGGTCGGCGGTCAGGTCGTCGACCGTCGCGACCCCACCGAGCGGGATCCCGCCGGCGCTGATGCCGATCCGGCGCAGCTGCCCGTTCTCCACGAGCCAGCGGGCGCCGAGGCCGGTGTCTGCATCCTTGAAGCCGAGGTAGACGCGGGTGTCGCCCTCCCACGTGTTCTTCGGGCCGTCGTAGGCGAGCTTCACCGGCGCCA
Organism: Solirubrobacteraceae bacterium; assembly: GCA_016463765.1. Classification (GTDB taxonomy): domain Bacteria; phylum Actinomycetota; class Thermoleophilia; order Solirubrobacterales; family Solirubrobacteraceae; genus Svornostia. The sequence continues at coordinate 810 of JAEMQS010000038.1, forward strand.
CGCGAATCAGGCCCGGCAGCGTGACCTCCTGCGCGTCGATCCCGACGGCGTCGACGACCACCTGGCCGTTGACCCCGACGAAGAACCGCGAGGACCCCGACACGCCGCCGAAGATCGCCGGCAGACCGAGGTTCAGCGTGGTGTCCACCCCGCGCACGCCGCCGCGCTCGGCCATCTTCAGTGCGACGTCGCCCTTGACCGGGAAGCCGAAGACCGTCCCCGCGTTGGAGGGCACCTGGAAGCGCAGCTCCGGCAGCGCGTTGATGTCCAGCAGCGACAGCGGGATCTGCACGTTGGGCGTGCGCAGCGACGGGACCTTCGCCGCCAGCTTCGAGACGTCGGCGGTGCTCAGCTTGCTGAAGTCGGGGAACCCGAGATCGGGCAGCCGCGGCATGGATCCCACGCCGGAGAGGCCGGGGATGCCCTTCCAGGTGCTCTGCGAGATCTGCTTGCCACCGGCGCCGGGCTGCGGCATGACGAGCCGCGACAGGCCGCTGAGGTCGGGCCGGTACTGGAACGTCCAGTCGAACGCGCCCTCATACAGCGTGACCGGGCCGAGCTGGCGGCCGAAGAACGACGCGCCGGCGGTGACCTTCGCCGAGCCGCGCACGGCGACCCGGAGGTTGAGCGGGTCGATGATGAGCTCGGAGCTCGCGCCGTTGGGGACGAACTTCAGCCCGCCGACCGTCGCCGCGGCCTTCGTCGTCCACACCATGCCCTCGCGCTTCAGGCACTCGCTCTCGATCTGGAGCGGGCCGAGCACGATCGAGCGGGTGCACCCGGCGGGCACCGGCTTCTCCGCCGGCGGGTTCGGGGCGGGGGCCGGGGTCGGCTGCGGGCTGGGCTGCGGCTGCGGCTGTGGCGCCGCCGGCAGGCTCGGGCGGATGCCCGTCAGCACCAGCAGGCTCTTCGACGAGTCGAGCGGGTCGTTCTCGTAGGCCACGGACACGTAGCGCCCGTCACCTGAGGTCTGCGCCACCAGCGCGACCGCGCCGAACGTAGCCGTGCGCGTCAGCGTGCCGCTGTCCCCGAACGTCGGGTCCAGCGCGCCGGTGGACGTGTAGCGGCGGGTCAGCGCGGTGTGGCCGGTCGACGCCGCGAAGCGGCCGCCGGTGACGACGATGCTGCCGTCCTGCTGGACGTTGACGCCGTCCCAGGCGCCGGAGGTGTCCGGCGCGTAGTCGGTCAGCAGGCCGCTGCCGTTGAAGCCGCCGTCCCGCCCGCCGCTGGCGTTCAGCCGGACGATCGCCAGCGCGGCGCCGTCGTCGCCGCGGCCGACGGCGTACGCGGTGCCGTCGTTCATCGCGAAGAGGTCGTACGCGCGGGAGAGCTGCGCGGAGGTCCCGAGGAACGGCCGGGAGACGCCGCCGGAGCCGAACCCGGTGTCGAGCACGCCGACCGCGTTGAACCGGGCGATCATCATCGTCTCGGAGTTCAGGCCGCCCAGACCCGCGTCGGTCGCGGCTCCCGCGATGTAGATCGCACCGTCGGCGGGCCGCACCACGATGTCCTCCACGCGGACGATGTCCGGCAGCGTCACCTCGGTGAGCCCGTCGCCGCCGCCGAACCCGCTGACGTAGGCGCCGCTGACGTAGGACAGCGCATGCACCTGGGCGTCCGTGCCGTTCGCCGCGGACACGTAGAGGCGGTCGCCACCCGAGCTGAACCTGATGCCGCCCGGGAACGCCCCGCCGGTGAGCGTCTTGGTGCCGCCGGTGCCGAAGTCGCTGACCAGTGCGCCGCTCGGCGAGAACTTCATCACGGCGCCGGTGTCGGCGGGCAGCCACACCGCGACGTAGATGTTGCCCGTCGCATCGACCGTGACCCCGGTGACGTCGATGTAGTCGGGCACCCCGCCCAGACCCAGGTCCACGGTCGCAACGCCGTCACCGTCGAAGGTCGGGTCGGGCGCCCCCTGCGCGGTGAACCGGGCGACGGCGACCCCGTAGTCGTTCTCGATCCCCGCGACCACGATGCGGTCGTCGGCCATCCGCACGGCGTCGCCGCCGTTGGCGTACCAGCCGCCGTTCAAGCGGTTCGTGGTCTCCCCGCCGGTGCCGAACGAGGTGTCGACGGCGGCGCTGCTGGCCTGGGCGGCCGGCGGAAGACAGACGGCGAGCAGGGCGGCGCAGAGCGCCACGGAACGGCGACAGAGAGACATGAACGGCGACCTTGATTCGGGGACAGCACCTACACCGGAGGGGCAGACCCCGGGTCAAGGCGCGAGATCCTAGCCCTCCGCCGGCTCAGATACCAGTTTTCTGGTAATCAGGCGCCCGGTGCACTACACCGCGACCGGCTGACGAATCAGGTCCGCTGCTCGCTCAGCCACCATGATCGTGGGCGCGTTCGTGTTCCCGCCGGGGATGACCGGCATGACCGACGCGTCGGCCACCCGCAGCCCCTCGACACCGCGCACGCGCAGCTGCGGGTCGAGCACCGCGAGCTCGTCGGAGTCCGCGCCCATCCGGCAGGTGCCGACGGGGTGGTAGAGCAGGTCGACCCGGCGGCGGATGTCCCCCTCGAGGTCGTCGTCGTTCATGTCGTCGCCCGGGAGGAGCTCCTTGCCGACCACCTCGGACAGCGGCCCCTGGCGCATGATCTCGCGGGAGATCTTCACGCCCTCGATCAGGGCCGCCAGATCCTCGGGCTCGCTCATCGTGTTCGTCAGGATCCGCGGCTTCGCGCGCGGGTCCGCGCTGCGCAGCGTGACCGCGCCGCGGCTCTTCGGCGTGATGAGCACCGGCCCGCTGGTGAGCGCGTCGTGGTCGTACTTCTCGAAGCCGTGGTCCACGAAGTACGCGGGCGCGAAGTGGAACTGGAGGTCGGGTGCGGGCAGGCCGGGCCGGCTGCGGACGAACGCGAAGGCCTCCGCCACCGTCGAGGTCAGCGGGCCGGTGCCGCGCAGCAGCCACTCCGCGAGGTACTTCGGGTGCTCGGCGTCGACCAGCGACCCGCCGCCGTCGACGTGCCAGACGCAGGTCACGTACGGGTGGTCCTGCAGGTTCTGCCCGACCCCGGGGACGTCGGCCTCCACGCTCAGCCCGACCGACGTGAGGTGGTCGGCCGGCCCGACACCGGAGAGCATGAGCAGCTGCGGGCTGCCGTACGCGCCGGCGGACAGGATGACCTCGCGGTCGGCGTTGGCGAGCTGCTCGCGGCCGCGCTTGTCGCGGTAGCGCACGCCGACGGCGCGCCCGCCGCGGATCTCGACGCGCTCGACCTGGGCGTTGGTGACGACCTCGAGGTTCGGCCGCTTCATCGCGGGTCGCAGGTACGCGCTCGCGGCGCCCCAGCGGCGCCCGCCCTTCTGCGTGACCTGCACCAGCGCGCAGCCGTCCTGCTCGGGCCCGTTGTAGTCGTCGATGTACGGGATGCCGGCACCTTCGGCCGACGCGAGGAACCGCTTGGTCAGCGGGCGCGGGGAGCGTTCGTCCTCGACGCGCAGCGGGCCGCCGACCGCGTGGTGCTCGGACGCGCCGCGCGCGTTGTCCTCGGCCCGCAGGAAGTACGGGCGCACGTCGTCCCACCCCCATCCCGTGGCGCCCTGGGCTTCCCACAGGTCGTAGTCCAGCGGGCGGCCGCGGACGTAGAGCATCGCGTTCATCGCGCTGCTGCCGCCCAGACCGCGTCCCCGCGGGAGGTAGAGGTTGCGCCCGTCGCAGTGCGGCTCGGGCTCGGTGTCGAGATCCCAGTCGAGCTTCGTGCGGAACTGCTTGCCGAACGCGGCGGGGATGGCGATGTTCGGATGGCGTCCGGAGCCGCCGGCTTCGAGCAGCAGCACGCGGGCGGACGGGTCCTCGGACAGGCGGGCGGCCAGGACGCAGCCGGCCGAGCCGGCGCCCACGATCACGTAGTCGGCGGAAGGCATGGGGCGATCCTGCCGGACGCCGCGGCGGGACGCGCCGCTCAGCGGCCGGCGCGCCTGACCCGCACGGTGAAGCGGTGGATGGTCGTCACGTCGTCGTAGGCCTCGTCGCGGCAGATCGAGTCGGTGTCGCACGGATCGACGGGCTCGACCGTCTGGATCCGGCCGACGAACGTCCCGGCGCACCAGCGCGGGCGGCGCCGCGGATGGTCGGCGCGCAGCCGCAGGGCCTTCCAGCGGGCGCGGCGGACCTCCTCGAGGTCGACGACCTGGGTGCGGTCGCAGGTGCGCGCACGTCCACCACGCCAGTCCAGCCGCACGCGGTACGTCACCCCGCGGCTCGCTGTGGCCGTGCGCCAGGGCAGAAACGCCACGCGGAACGATGTCGTGGCCGTCCCGGTCTTCGGCGCGACCTTCACCGTGCGCGACGGCTTCGCGCCGTGGCCGGCGGCCGGCAGGGCGACGGTGAGCAGCAGGACGCCGGCGAGCGCGGCGAGCAGGAGACGAGGAGCGTGCATGTGCACCACAACGGATCGGGACGCCGAGTGTTACGGCGTCCGTGATGCTGCACGCCGTGCGCCTGGTCCTGCTCTCCGTGTTCGCCGTGCTCGCCGCCGCGGCCCCCGCGGCCGCCACGCCGCTGCGGATCATCGAGGACGACCGCCTGACGCTCCTCGCCGGGCCCGAGGCCCGCGACGACGCGCTCGACCTCGCCGTCGACCTCGGCGCCGACGTCGTCCGGGTGCAGGTCGTGTGGCGCCGCGTGCAGCCGACCCGCGACGGGCCACGCGACTGGGCCGCGTTCGACGAGCTCGTGGCCGCCGCGCGGGCTCGCGGCCTGCGCCCACTGCTGGTCCTCACCTCCCCCGCCCCGGCGTGGGCGGCCGGGACGATCGGCGAGTTCCACTCCGTGCGCCCGGACGTCGCCGCGTACGAGCGATTCGTCGCCGAGGCCGGCCGCCGCTACCCGCAGGTCCGGCTGTGGCAGCTGTGGAACGAGCCGAACCACCCCGAGTTCCTCGCGCCGCAACGCTCGCGCGACGGCACGCGCCTGGCACCCGCGCTGTACCGCACGCTGCTGCGCGCCGGGGGCCGAGCGCTGGCAGCGACCGGCCACGCCCGCGACACGATCCTCATCGGCCCCGGTCTGCCCGTCGGCTCGGACGGGCGCTGCGCGTCGTGCACGCAGCGGCCGATGGCCTTCGCCCGCGAGCTCCTCTGCCTGGACGACCGGTATCGCCCGCTGCGCGGACGCGCCGCACGTGGCCACCCCGGCTGCGGCGGGCGCTTCGCCCGGCTCCCCGGCACGGGCTGGGCGATCCACGGTTACGTGCGCGCGCGCGACGGCGCGTTTGCCCTGCCGCCCACGCCCGACGACCTCTCGCCCGCGTACCTCGACGAGCTCCAGGACCTCCTGCGCGAAGCCGGACGACTGAGCCGGCTGCGTCCCGGCATGCCCGTCTGGGACACCGAGAACGGCGTCCAGTCACGGCCCGAGCCGCGCGGCGTCACGCAGGCCCGCCAGGCGCAACTGGTCAACGAGCTGGAGTTCATCGCCTGGCGCACGCCCGGGGTCCGCTCGCACACGCAGTACGCGATCCGCGACGACGCGGCGATCACCGGCTTCCAGAGCGGACTGTTCCTCGCCGACGGGCGGCCGAAGGCCCTGCTGGCGGCGTACCGGCTGCCGGTCGTGGCGCTGCCACGCGGGCGCGGGCTGCTCGTGTGGGGGCGCGTCCCACGCGCCGGGAGGGTCGCCGTGCTCGGACCCGACGGGCGGGTGCTGACCGCGCGCCGTGCGTCCCGGTACTTCGCCGTGCGCGTGCGCCGCGTCGACCGGGTGCGCCTGCGCTTCGAGGACGGGGCCCTGAGCCGCTGGGCGGCGCCGTCACGGGACACACAGACATGATCACCGACGAACCCTGCATCCAGCGCAAGCTTCGTCGGCGGGGACCGCGGGCACGATCGCTAGCCTCGGGAGGCGTGGTCCGTCTCGCGCTCGCCGTGCTCGCCGTCGCCCTGCTCGTCCCGGCCACCTCGGCATCGGCCCAGGCCGCGAAGACCACGGTCAGCGCCAGCGCCAACCTGCGCACCACGGCCGGGGGCGGCAAGGTCCTCGCCAAGCTCCGCCCCGGCACCAGCGTGACCATCACCTGCCAGAAGGTCGGCGGGGTCGCCGCCACCCCGCGAGACGGTGCGTCGCGGATCTGGTCGCGCGTCATCGTCGGCTCCCGCCGCGGCTGGGTCGCCGACGGGCTGCTGAAGGGCTCGACCCAGGCGCTCGCCGCGCCCCTGTGCGGCGTCAAGCCCGCCACGGCGCCCGCACCCGCCGGCGTGCTGGAGGGCACCTGCGGCATCAAGGCCCCGGTCGTCCTGCTCCCGCCGTTCGCCACGACCGAGGCGTTCATCGCGGCCGCGCTGCCGGGCGCGCGCACCAGCCGCGAGACGTATCGCGTCCCGGTCTCCCTGACGCTCGCCCAGGGGATCCTCGAAACCGGCGGCGGGAAGATCGCCGCGCTGGCGAACAACTACTTCGGGCTGAAGGCCCAGGCCACCGCGAAGCCCGGGGTCTACCGCTGGGAGGCCAACGCCGTCGGCTGCGTCCTGAAGAAGACCCGCGAGTCCGAGCGCGGCCGGCTGGTGCTGACCGTCGGGGCCTTCCGCGCGTACCCGTCGCTGGACCAGTCGATCCTCGACCACGGCGCGCGGCTGGCCACGAACCCGGTCTACCGCCCCGCCTTCGAGCACACCGACGACCCGCCCCGCTTCCTGCGCGAGGTCGCGCGCCGCTACGCGACCGACCCCGCGTACGCGCAGAAGCTGCGCTCGCTGATCTCGCGCTACGACCTCGACCAGTACGACTGACGCGGGCCCGACAGTCGTACTGTCGTCGGCGCGACACATGGCGTGTCGCGTGAGGCGTACTGTCGCCCTATGACCCCCGCCGCCACGCCGCGCCGCATCCGCCGCGCCGCACTGCTCGCCACCGCCGTGATCGGGGCTGCCTGCGCCCCGTCCGCCGCCCACGCCGCCGCCGACGTCGAGGGGACCTGGTCCTTCAGCGGCGGCGAGGTCGTCGTCGCCGCCCAGCCGGACGGCAGCTTCATCGGCACCGTGATCCGGCCCACCCGTTTCTCCTCGTGCGTCCATCCCTCCGGTGAGCAGATGTGGATCGAGCTCCGCCCCCAGGCCGACGGCCAGTACTTCGGCAAGCACCAGTGGTTCAACACCGCGACGTGCGGCTACATCGCCCGCGGCAACACCGCCTTCCGCGTGCTCGCCCGGCCCGACGGCAAGAAGTTCCTGCGCGTGTGCTTCGCCGGGCCCGAGTTCCCGGAGATCCAGCCGTCCATCGACGCGGCGGGCGCCTCGACCGGCACGACGACGGGCTGCCAGGACTCCGACCTGCTCGCCCCGCCCGCGGCGCCGAGCACGCCGAACGTGAACACCATCGCCACGCTCCCCGCGCAGGGCAAGAAGAAGTGCCTGAGCAAGCGCAGCTTCCGTATCCGCCTGAAGGAGCCGAAGGGCGACGCGCTCGACAGCGCCAAGGTGTTCGTCAACGGCAAGCTCGTCCGGACGATCAAGCGTGACCGCATCACGGCGCCCGTGAACCTCACCGGCCTGCCGAAGGGTCGCTACACCGTGAAGATCACGGCCAAGACGGTGCTCGGCAAGACGATCTCGGGCACGCGCAAGTACCGCACCTGCACGCCCAAGAAGAAGAGCCGGAACAAGAGCCGGGTCTAGTACGAGGCGACCGCGGCGTCCCCGGCGGCCTTGCGCCGCCGGGCGGTCCGCCCGTCCAGCCACCACGCGGCGACCAGGCCGCCGAGCGCCCCGAACAGGTGGCCCTGCCAGGAGATGCCCTCCTGCGGGACGAGCCCGCCCAGCAGGGTCGCGCCCCAGATCGCGGCGACGGCGATGCCCGCGCCGAGGTGGGGGAAGCTCCGCGTGTAGATCGCCCGCGCGATCAGGTAGGCGGCGTAGCCGAAGACGATGCCGCTCGCGCCGATGTGGATCGTGTTCGCCGGGGCGATGAGCCAGGTGCCGAGGCCACCGACGACGGCCACGATGACCGTGACCGAGACGACCTTGCGCAGACCGCTCAGGGCGATCATGCCGCCGAGCACGAGGAACGGGATCGTGTTCGAGATGAGGTGGTCGAACCCGCCGTGCAGGAACGGCGAGAACGCGACGCCGTCCAGGCCGTCGGTGTCCCGCGGCTGGATGCCGTAGGCGTCGAGATCGCCGCCCAGCGCGGTGTCGAGGATCTCGGCGAACCACATGATCACGGCCATGACGCCGACGAAGATGAGGCCGCGCACGCGGTCGTCGCTGACGTCCAGGCGTCCGGTCTTCGTGGTGGCGAGGTGGTCGGCCATGAAAGGAGTCTGGCAGCACCCTCTTTCCGGGGTGACATTGGGGCCGGTTGACGGGGTTTCGGATCGGGGCGTAGCGTCGGGGAACCGTGCGTGTTGCTGCCCCAGCACCGGCCCCGACGACCGCCACCGGCACCCGCCACGGCAACGTCGACGGGCAGGCCATCGCGATCACCGTGTTCAGCGCGGTGAAGTGGTGGGGACGTGTTGTCCTGCCGGTCGTCTTCCTCGCGCCGAAGGTCGCCCCGAAGACCCTGACGACCCTCCAGCGCCTGTCGTTCATCCACTACGCGCGGTGGAGCCTCGTCACGGAGATCCCGCACAACGGCGCACCTCAGCCCGAGGTCAAGCTGCGCTACCCGCACCTGTACTTCGAGAGCAACTTCAACGGCGGCTGGGAGGAGTACATCGACGCGTTCTCGCACGTCCTCACCCGCGGGATGTGGACGTTCTGGGGCAGCTCCTACGGCTTCCCGAGCGCGCTGCCCACCGCGCCGTTCAAGGCCTACATCAAGCGCAACGAGATGGAGGCCAGCCACTACTACTCGGCCTACCCCGCGTCGACGACGACCCAGGTGCGCCAGGCGCTCGAGCTGGACCCGATGGTCGCCGAGCTGCGCGAGCGCGCCGCCGGGATGGACCCCGACCAGTTCGCCGCCGCCTTCCGCGAGCTCATGACCAGGGCGCAGCGATGCTGCTAGATCTCGGCGCGATCCGGGACCCGAACCGCGCCGGCCAGGCGTACGCGCTGACGTTCCTCATGCCGATCGTCCCGGGTGATGAGGACCTGCTGCGCACCGAGCTCGAGGCGCTCGGCGCGGACGGGGTCAGCCCCCTCGCGCGCCTCGCGCGCACGCACTTCGGCCGGTGGGTGATCTGCCCGGACTTCGTCACCGATCCCGAGCAGCCCGCGCCCGACCCGCTGGGCTGCCAGTACCTGATCTTCAGCGTCTGCATCGACGGCGAACCGGACTCCTACCTCGCCGAGCTGTGCACCGAGCTCGCTCCGGAGACGCGCCGCATCTGGCGGCACTGCATCAACGCGCCCGACCCGGCCGAGGGCCCGGAGCTGCACGCCTACCTGCGCCACAACCAGATCGACACGGGCCTGTTCTACAGCGCCTATCCGAACGTGACGGTCGGCGAGGTGCGCCGCGTGCTCCACCAGCAGGCGGCACTGCGCATGCTCGCCGTCGACGCGCCGTCGCTCGACCCCGCCGAGCTCCAGCGCCGGTTCCTCGCGGAGGTCCGCTGATGGCGACCACCATGGCGCCGCCCGTCATCGACCTCGCCGACGTCCAGGGCGACATCCTGCGCGCGTACGGCAACGCGTACGAGCGCACGACCTACGTGTTCGTCGGGATCACCCAGGCCGCTCGCGGGCGGGACTGGCTGCGTGTCCTCGTCGACCGCACCACGACGGCGGCGCCGTGGTCGCAGGGCGGCAAGCCGCCGTTCGCCCTGAACATCGCGTTCACCGCCGCGGGGCTGCGCGCACTCGGCGTCCCTGAGCGCGTCATGTCCACCTTCAGCGACGCGTTCCTGGCCGGGATGGCCGGTCGCGCCGGCGTGCTCGGCGACACCGGTCCGAGCGCGCCGGCGCACTGGGACCCCGGGCTCGGCACCGGGCAGGCCCACGTGCTGGTCACGGTCAACGCGCTCGGGGAGCCGGAGCTCGAGCGCGCGCTCGGTGACCTGCGCACCGAGGTCGTCCGCCACGGCCTGGAGATCGTCGCCGAGCAGGCCGCGCAGCTCCTGCCTCAGTCGCGCGAGCACTTCGGCTTCGCCGACGGCTTCGCGCAGCCCGCGATCGAGGGCGTCGGCGAGGACAAGGTCGCAGGTGGCGGCGTGCCCCTCGGGGACGGGCGCTGGCGCGCGCTGGCGCCGGGCGAGTTCGTCCTCGGCTACCCCGACGAGGACTCGCGGGTGGACCGCAAAGGCCGCCTGCCGAACGCGCCGTCGGGTCCGCTCGGCAAGGGCTCGACCTACATGGTCTGGCGCAAGCTCCATCAGGACGTCGCGCTGTTCCGCCGCACCGTGCGCGAAGCCGCCGCGCGCCTGGGCTACGACGAGCAGCGCCTGCGCGCGAAGATCGTCGGCCGGTGGGACGACGGCGCGCCGCTCGTCACCCACCCCGACGCCCAGCCTGCGACCTTCGACGGCCGCGCGGACGGCGCCAACGACTTCGGCTACGCCGACGAGGACGACGCCGGGATGCGCTGCCCGCTCGGCGCCCACGTCCGCCGCTCGAACCCGCGCGACGCGCTCGGCTTCGAGGCCGGCTGAGCTTCCGCCACCGGATCATCCGGCGCGGCATGCCCTACGGCGACATGCTCCCGCCCGACGTCCTCACCGACGACGGCGCCGACCGCGGGCTCGTGTTCGTCTGCTTCAACGCGAGCATCGCGCGGCAGTTCGAGGGCATCCAGGTGCAGTGGCTCAACGACGGCAACATCTTCGGCCTGGGCCACGACGCGGACTACCTGCTGGGCGGTACGAACGGCGGGAGCATGGTCATCCAGAGCGACCCGCCGGCGTACCTCTCGCCGCAGGGCCCGTTCGTGACCACGAAGGGCGGCGAGTACCTCTTCGTCCCGGGGATCACGGGGCTGGCGGCGATCGCCGACGGGGTGACCGGGTGACGCTCGTCGACGAGCTCTCCGACCTGGTCGACGACGTCCGCGACGAGGCCGGCCGCGCGGCCGAGCACGCGGCCGACCTCGCCGCCCGTGCCCTGGACCGCTACTCGCTCGACGCGATCCGCGGGCTGCGCCGCCACCGCCCGATCATCGCGGGACGCTCGGTGGCGATCGTCACCCGCGCCGACGACGTGCGCGAGGTGCTCGCCGACCACGAGGCGTTCACCGTCGCGCTGTACGCGCCGAAGATGGAGGCGCTGACGGGACCGTTCATCCTCGGCCTGGACGACACGCCGCTGTACCGCCACGACCACGCCGCGCTGCGGGCCGCCGTGCGCGCCGAGGACCTCCCGGCGGTCGACGACGCGGTGCTCGCATCGGCGCGCGAGCGCATCGCCGACGCGGGGGCGGAGCTCGACATCGTGAGCGACCTGTGCGACCCCGTCGTCGACGAGGTCATCGCGTCGTACTTCGGGACGCCCGGGCCGGATCGGGCGACGCAGCTGCGCTGGGCGCGGACGCTGTTCGAGGAGATCTTCCTGAACGTCGCGAACCTCGAGACGATCCGCGAGCGCGCTCACGCCGACGCCGCGCTGTGGCGCCCGCACCTCGACGCGCAGATCGCCGCCCGGCAGGCCGCGCGCGACGCCGGTGAGGACGTGCCCGACGACGTGCTGACCCGCCTGCTGCGCGGCCAGCGCGAGAACGGCGGGCTGCACGACATCGCCATCCGCCACAACCTCATCGGGCTGATCTCAGGGTGGATCCCCACGGTCGGCAAGGCGCTTGCCTGCATCGTCGAGGAGCTGCTGGAACGCCCGGCCGAACTCGCCGGCGTGCAGGCGGCCGCGCGGGCGGGCGACCGCGATCTCGTGGCCGCCTACGCGTTCGAGGCCCTGCGGTTCCGGCCGCAGACCGTCGCGCTGCTGCGCACCTGCGCGCACGACCGGACCATCGCCGCGGGCACCGACCGCGAGACGACCATCCAGGCCGGAGCCATCGTGTTCTGCGCCACCCAGGCGGCGATGTTCGACGAGGACGCCGTCGACGATCCGGCGGCGTTTCGCCTCGACCGCTCGCCCGACACCTACCTGCACTTCGGCCACGGCCTGCACACCTGCTTCGGCGAGCAGCTGAACCGCCGCCAGCTCCCCGCGATGCTCACGGCCCTGTTGGAGGGCCCGACCGTCCACCGCGCCGGCCGGCTGCGGTGGGACGGTCCCTACCCCGCGGAACTGCGCGTCGCCCTCGTGGGCTGACGACCTACGGGACGGTCGCGCCGCCCTGCTCGCCGGGGCTCACCGTCGCGGTCCGCTGCGGCACCACCGTGACCGTCTGCGGCGGCGTGACGACGGTCTGCGGCGGCGCGGTCACCGTCTGCACGGTGGTCTCGACCTGCGTCTGGATCTCGTCGGTGACCGTCGGCCGGACGACCGTGATGGAGGTCGGCGTGGTCGACGCGGGTGTGTCCTCGTCGTCGTCGCCGCTCAGCAGGACGAAGGCCAGCAGGCCGATCGCGATGACGAGCCCGACCCCGAGCGCGATGATCCAGCCACGCCCGCCGTCATCACCGGCGGGCGGCGCGCCGGGCGGGGTGCCGCCGGGCGGCTGGGCCGGCGGCTGGTACATCTGCCGCGTCGGGTCGTTCGGGTCACCGGGCGGGGGCGGAGGCGACGTGCTCATGTGCGCGACCCTACCCGCGCGACCTGTCGGAGCCCCCCGGTTCCCCGGAGCGGTCAGGTGCCGCTGACGCAGGTGCGAGGATCCGGCGACATGGCCGACGCCCAGCCCGCCGGGAGCCCTCCCCGCGCCCCCCTCGTCCTCGCGACGCTCATCCTGGTCGCGTCGGTGGCGAACATCAATCTCGCTGCCGCGAACGTCGCGCTGCCCGACATCGGCAAGGCGTTCGACGCCGGCCAGACGGGGCTGAACCTCGTCGCCGTGGGGTACTCGCTCGGGCTCGCGGCCTCCGTGCTGTACCTCGGCGCGCTGGGCGACCGGCGCGGGCGCAAGATGATGCTCGTCGGGGGCATGGCGCTGACGGTGCCCGCGTGCATCATCGCCGCGTTCGCGCCGTCGCTCGAGGTGCTGTTCGCCGGCCGGGTGCTCGGCGGCGTCGCCGCGGGCATGGCGTACCCGACGACGCTCGCGCTCATCACGGCGCTCTGGACCGGCCCGCCGCGCACGACCGCGATCGCGCTGTGGTCGGCGGTCGGCGGTGCGATGGCGGCCATCGGACCGCTCGCTGCGGGCGCGCTGCTGGAGCAGTTCGACTGGGGCTCGGTCTTCCTCTTCACGGCGCCGCTCGCCGTGGTCGCGCTCGTGCTCGCGCTGCGCCTCGTCCCCGCGCACGTCAACGAGGGCACCGAGCCCGTCGACAACCTCGGCGGGATCATCTCGGTCGTGCTCGTCGCCGCGCTGGTGCTGGGCATCAACTTCGCGGCGGTCCCCGGCATGCTCGCGGTCGCGGGGGGCCTGCTCCTCGTGGCGCTCGCGGCGAGCGTCGCGTTCGTGGTGCGCCAGCGCCGTGCAGCCAACCCGCTGTACGACCTGAAGATCGCGGGCCGTCGCATCTTCTGGGTCGCGGCCGTCGCGGGGATCATCGTCTTCGGCGCGCTCATGGGCGCGATGTTCGTCGGCCAGCAGTTCCTGCAGAACGTACTCGGCTACTCGACCCTGGAGGCGGGCGCCGCGATGCTCCCCGCGGCCGTCGCGCTCGTGCTGGTGGCCCCGCGTTCGGCCAAGCTCGTCGAGTCCCGCGGCGCGCGGTACACGCTGCTGCTCGGCTACCTCTTCGTCCTGCTGGGGTTCGTCTGCATGCTGGTCCTGTGGACGGCCGACGCGCAGTACTGGCACGTGTCGCTCGGCTACATCCTCGTCGGCATCGGCGTGGGCCTGGCCGGCACGCCCGCGTCACGGTCGCTCACCGGCTCGGTGCCGATCCGGCGCGCGGGAATGGCGTCCGGCACGGCCGACCTCCAGCGCGACCTCGGCGGCGCGATCATGCAGTCGATCTTCGGCGCGCTGCTCACCGCCGGCTACGCGGCGTCGATCAACGCCCAGATCGCCGCGGCGCCCTCCTCCGCCCAGGAGAAGATCACCGAGGACGTGCAGTCGGCACTCACGAAGTCGTATTCCTCCGCCGCCGCGCTGGCCGAGCAGTACCCGCAGTACCAGCAGCAGATCATCGCCGCGGCGCAGCAGTCGTTCGTCGACGGCGACGCCTGGACCTACCTCGCCGGCGTCATCGCGACGTTGCTCGGCGCGGCCCTCGTCTTCTTCCTCTTTCCCAAGCACGACGAGGAACGGCGATTGCTCGCCGACTACCACGCCACCGACAACTGATCACGCGCCGGGCGTCATCGCCGCGACGGTGACGTCGCGCGTGACCGCCTCGATCTCCTCCGGGAACGCCGCGAGGTTGACGTTCAGCGAGAACCCGAGCGGCGCGTCGGCGGGCCGGAAGAAGTCGTCGAAGTGGCTGGCGACGATGGTCTTCGGCTCCAGCGCGCGGATGATCCGCGACCAGTAGTCGGGCGTGAAGCTCCGTCCCGCGATGCCGGCGAGAAAGACGTCGACGCCGCGGTGGCGGATCTCGTCGTCGAGCAGGTTCGCGCTGCCCTGGTGGTAGAGCGTCGTGCCCGCGACGTCGATGTGGATGCCGTACACCTGGCCGCACCGGTACGCCCCGGTCTTCAGGCCGCCGAGGTGCTCGCACGTCAGCTCGCCGTCGTAGGGCACGCGGTAGCCGAGCAGCAGCTTGCTGTGGACGCTGGGGACGAACGTCACGGTGAACGGCCCGAGCTCGTAGGCCCGGTGGACGTCGACCTCGACGGCCCGCTCGCGTTCGCCGTGCAGCGCCATGAGGTGGGCGAGCGAGTCGCTGCCGTAGGCCGGGCAGTCGTAGCGCCGGGCGATCGCGGGGACGTCGACGGCGTGGTCGAAGTGGGTGTGCCCGACGAGCACCCCGAGCACGTCTCCGGGCGGGCGGATGTGCCGCTCGATCAGCGCCGGGTCCGGGAGCGCGGGCCGGCCGCGAAGCGTGTCGGCGAACGAGACCCGCGAGACGTACGGGTCGAGGAAGATCGTCTGCCCCTCGTAGGTCAGCCGGTACCCGGCGACGCCGAGCCAGACGACCTCGAGGCCGGCGGGCAGGTCCAGCGGGACGGCGGTGAGCGCCGCCATCGCCGTGGTGTCCTCGCGGACGCGCCGCTCGCGATGGGTGGCGAACCGCGCGAGGCTCGCGAGGTGGTGCGCGGGCCGGGGCATGCGCCCCCGACCCTACGCGGGCTGCGCGACGGGCGTGCCCTCCGAATACGGGAGGTCGGCGAAGAACGCGGCCTCCCGGCGGCCGAGCTCCGTCGCGGGCTCGTCGCCCAGCAGCCACTCGCGCGCCGAGTCGAGCCAGACGTTCGTCGCCCCGAGCTGCCCGAGCAGGCCGATGAGCAGCATCACGGCGCGCATCATCACGAAGTGCTCGGCGGGCAGCTCGAGCGACCCGAAGCCCTCCGCGCGGCGCAGCTCGGTGTAGCGGCGCATCATGTCGGCGGTGCGCGAGCTGTCGATCGTCAGCGGCTCGTCGACCATGAGCCAGCCGAGGATCGCGTCGTAGTGCTCGAGGAACGGCTGCGCGAGCGCGGGGTCGGGCGTGACCACCCCCGCCGACGTCATGACCGCGAACAGCGCGTCGGCGTCCTGCTCGTGCACCGCGCGGTTGGAGGCCAGCAGCTCGCCGAGCTCCCGGTCGCCGATCCGCTTGAAGAACCCGAAGTCCAGGAACGCGAGGCGCCCGTCGTCGGCCCACAGGACGTTGCCGGGGTGCGGGTCGCCGTTGAGCAGACGGTGGCGGAACGGCCCGTTGAGGTAGAAGCGCACGAGGATCTCCCCCGCGCGGTCGCGCACCTCGCGCGGGGCGTCCCGCAGCTCGGCGAACCGGCGGCCGGCCACGTAGTCGCTGACGATCACCCGCTCGCTGCACAGCGAGGTCACGACGTCCGGCACGAGGATGAACGGGTGGTCGCGGTAGACGCGCGCCATCGCGCGCTGGTTCTGCGCCTCGAGCTCGTAGTCCAGCTCCTCGGCGATGCGCTCGCGCACCTCGTCGGCGATCGCGCCCGTGTCGATGCCGGGGGCGATGGCGCTCAGCAGCTTGAGCCCGAGCTTGAGGTTCTGCATGTCGGCGTGGATCGCCTCGGCGATGCCGGGGTACTGGACCTTGATGACGACCTCGCGGCCGTCGAGCGTGCGCGCCCGGTGGACCTGCCCGATCGACGCGGCCGCCAGGGGCTCCGGGTCGACGTCGGCGAACAGCGCGTCGAGGGTGTCGCCCAGGTCCTCCTCGATGACCTTGCGGATCTTGGCGAACGGCATCGGCTTGCCGTCCTGCTGGAGCTGGGCGAGGATCTCCTGGAACTCGGGCCGGATCTCCTCCGGGACGAGGCCGAGGTCGACCGCCGACAGCGTCTGCCCGACCTTCATCGCCGCGCCGCGCATCCCGCCGAGCACCTTGACGAGCGCCTGGGCGGACTTCAGCTGCTGCCGGTTGGCCGCGGTGCGCCGGGCTTCGTTGGAGCTGGTCTTCGCGACCGCCCGCGCGGTCGCGTTGCGGGCGGCGACCTCGGCCGCCGTGCCGGTGACTGCCGCGGCACGCCGCAGGCGTCCGCCCTTGATCTTGCTCACGATCGCACTCGTCCTGGTCCGGGTCCATTTCGCCGATCGCTTGATCGACGAAGCGGAACAGTAGCATCATCGTTCACGTGATCGATGAAACGTCACCGGTGCGCCGGATCACCCGGGCTGAGCAGCGCGCCGCGACCCGCCTGGCGATCGTCGAGGCCGCCGCCGAGTGCCTCGTCCAGGACGGCTACGCCGCCCTGACGACGCGCAGCGTGGCCGAGCGAGCGGGCATTGCGCAGAGCACGCTCATGCACCACTTCGCCACGCGCGAGGTCCTGCTGGTCGACGCCGTCACGCAGCTCGCCACCGCATTGGCCGACGAGGCGCTCGACGCCGTCGACCTCGCCGCCCTGCGCACCCCCGCCGAGCGCGAGTCGGTGCTGGACCGCGCGTGGGAGACGTTCACGTCCCCGCGGGCGCTGGCCGCCGTCCAGGTGTGGGCGGCGGTCTGGAGCGAACCCGAGCTGGCCGAACCGCTGCACGAGCTCGAGGACCGCCTGAACACCATCGTCCACGTCACGGCCGGGACGCTCTTCCCCGAGGAGGCCGAGTCCCCCGACTTCGTGCCGCTCATCGACGCGGCGGTCGCACTCATCCGCGGGCTCGTGATCGCCTATCCGATCTCCGGGCGCGAGGAGCTCAACGCGCGCTGGGAGAGCATGAAGCCGTTCCTGCTGCGCGCGGCCGGCGACGTGCTCGACCTCAACCGCTAGCGGTTACCGCCTCCTGGCCCGCGCGGCCTTCTTGCGCTCGTACGCCTTGCGCTGCGCGGCCGTCCGGCGGCGTCCCTGCTTGTCGTAGTGCGGGTCGTCGATCTTCGGCAGGTAGACCTCGCCGTCCAGCGTGAAGCGGTTGCACTCGGGCGTCGCGTCCGGGATCCAGTCGCCGGACATGAGGTTCTGCTTGTTGCGGCTGTGGTTCAGGCCGTGCATGTGCCCGGCCTCGTGCGTGATGACGACGCACCACGTGTAGGCGGTCTCGGGGGTGATCGGCCACTCGGTGTTGTGGACGTTGAGGTAGATCGAGCACAGCTCGGTGTCGTAGACCCAGGCGGACGTCTCGGTGTCCGCGGGGTCGGCGTCGCTGTCGTCGGTCGACAGCTTCATCCGGATGCCGCGGGCGCAGCTCTTCGGGACCCCGCCCCAGTAGCGCACCGACGCCTTCCACAGCTCCGGGATGTACGGCGCGCCGGCCGCGCTCCCGGTGATCGGGACGCTCGCGCGCACCCCGCCCGCGGGCGGATTGGTGAACGGCCCGGTGTGACGATCGAGCACGAACGCCGACGCGGTGGCGGGCGTGAGCGCGCACGCGGCGGCGAAGAGCAGGACGACAACGAGGCGGCAGATCATCGCCCTGCCGTTGTCGGCAGCGTGCCCGGTGGGGTCGCGCGGCGAGGCCGCGGGCTGGCCGGCTGTCGCAGGTAGTGTGCGCCCATGAGCGCTTCAGACGACACCGTGCTCGTCACCGGGGGCACGGGCTATCTCGGCGGCTGGTGCATTGCCACGCTGCTCGACCGCGGCTACACCGTCCGCACGACCGTCCGCGACGTGGCCCGCGAGGACGCGGTGCGTGCCGCGCTCACAGGCGCGGTCGCCGATCCGGGCGATCGCCTGTCGGTCGTGGCCGCCGACCTGCTGTCCGGCGACGGCTGGGCCGACGCGGTCGCGGGGTGCCGCTACGTCCTGCACGTCGCCTCGCCGTTCCCGCCCGCGCAGCCGAAGGACCCCGACGACCTCATCGTCCCCGCGCGCGACGGAGCGCTGCGGGTGCTCGGCGCGGCGCTGGACGCGGGGGTCGAGCGCATCGTCCTGACGTCGTCGATCGCCGCCGTCTCCGGCACGCCGGGCGAGGTGCTGACCGAGGACGACTGGAACGACGGCGACGACATGTCGCTGACCCCGTACGTCCGCTCGAAGACGATCGCCGAGCGCGAGGCCTGGCGGTTCGTCCGCGAGCGCGGCGCCGAGGACCGGCTCGCCGTGGTCAACCCCGGGCTGATCGTCGGCCCGGTGCTGAGCGACGACTTCTCCTACTCCGTGCAGCTCATCGAGCGCCTGCTCGGCGGCAAGGTGCCCGCGGCGCCGAAGCTCGGCTTCACGTACGTCGACGTGCGCGACGTCGCCGACCTGCACGTCCGCGCGATGACCCACCCCGACGCGGGCGGCAAGCGCTTCCTCGCAACCGACCGGTTCCTCTGGACGAGCGAGACCGCGTCGATCCTGCGCGAGCGCCTGGGCGACGAGGCCCGGAAGGTGCCGACACGGGTCGCGCCGAACTTCGCGGTCCGCGCGATGGGGATGTTCGACCCGGCGATCCGCACGATCACCGGGGACCTCGGGCGCAAGACGGAGTACTCCAGCGACCGGGCCCGGACGCTGCTGGGGTGGTCGACGCGGCCAGTGGAGGACGCGGTGGAGGACACCGCGCGGAGTCTCCTCGCGCGCGGTGTCGTCACGGTCGGCTGATTGAGTTCGTTGCCGTGGATGGAGCCGAGCGGACGTATGCCCGCACTTACCACCCGGTGCAGCGCAAGGCCGTTCACGAGTTCCTCGTGGATGCGGTGGAGGCTTCCGGTGGTCGAGTGCTGTTCACATCGAGCCCCACCTCGGCGCCCTTCTTCGTCGCGAGCGAACGGGGGGATGGCGAACGGGTAGGCGTGTGCGCATACGTGTTCGCGGCCAACCAGGTGAGCACGAGGAACCGCCCCAGCGATGAGCACCGCGCTCAGGTCCGGTACGGCGATGTCAACAATGAGGCGTGGCGGCTGGGAGCCCATCCCCTGGGCTTTGACCCGACCGACCTCGACCTCACGGTCGTGCTTGTCGCCCACCTGGACGCGGGCCTATTTATCGCACTTGACCCTCGGGCCTACGACCCGCTGCCGCTCGGCAACAGCATCTACTTCAAGGATGCGCAGATCGCGCAGGCGCAGGCCGATGGCTGGGCGGTGTGGGAACGCGACACGCATGGGGGTTCACGGAAGGGCGCCGTCGGCCCAGGCCTGGAGACCATCATTGCCTTTACTCCCGACCGTCTGTTCGATTTTCTGGCGGTCGAACGGCAGGCCCAAACGCTCCAACTCGACTCGGCCCTGCGGTTCCCGGTGGCAATCCGAGCCGCGAACGAGCGCCCGGCGCAGAAGCTCCACGAACTCGAAGAGGCATTCCAGCTGTCATCCACGGACCTACTCGACATCGTCGGACGCAATAGCCGACTCGCGATGGCAGTCCGTGGCGGCGTGGCCGAGCATCACTTGGGCGTCGTCCTCGATAGCGACACTGCCGTCTTGTCCGCACGAGAGGGCCACCAAGAGGGCCCACCCGACTACTTCGTGCGTATGGCGGACGGCCGGGACGTGACCGTCGAGTGCAAGAACGCTTCGCCCAAGCTCTACGCCGACGGCACCCCGAAGGTCGAGGTGCAGAAGACGAGGGCCTCACAGGGAGACCCGACCAGCCGCTACTACCCGCCTGCGGCATTCGATGTCCTCGCAGCGTGCATGTACGGCCCAACGGGGTCTTGGACTTTCCGCTTCCGTCGCTCGTCAGAGCTGGACGAGCACCCGCAACACAAGGGGCGGATCGCGCCGCTTCAGCGGATCACGCCGCAGTGGTCAGACACGTTGGCGGAAGCACTCTCGTCAACGCCTGCCTAAACAGGTCAGGCGAAGACGGCCGCCGTGCTCTCAATCGAGGCTCGGACAGATTCAGCGACCGCCCGGGCCAAGGGCGGAGGGACGGCATTGCCCACCTGGCGGTACTGAGCAACGCGCTGGCCCTCGAACTCAAACCCAACCGGAAACCCCTGGAGCACTGCCGCCTCCTCAACGGTAATCCGTCTCAGACGCGATGGCGCCTCGGATACGGGAGGTCGCCCCGCCCGCAGGTCCCTGTGGTACTCGACGACCCAGGGCTCATGCCCGTGATCAAGCTCATCTTGATCGATGATCGGGGTCGCATTGCCGCCCATGGATGCCGGAATCGTCTTGGCCGGCCGGTCCAGGTGGAGCGGCCGCCCTGAACCGTTGAAGAGCAGTGAGCCAGTATGCGCCGTCGGGCGCATGACCGGATCCCGCGTGGGCACAACTCGCGCCCTGGTCATCGAGTCGTTCCCGGGGGTGCCATAGCGCGGGAGCAAAGCCAGGGCCTCCCGCACTGTCGGACGCCGTCCGGCCGTGGTCGGCGCGGGGATCGCGGGTGCCTCACCGGTCGTCGAGCCCAAGAGAAACATGCGTTCCCGCGCCTGTGGCACGCCATAGTCCGCCGCGTTGAGGACCACGAGGCGAGTTGCGTAGCCGAGTTCTTCCGCGCGTTCGACGAGCTGCGCCCGCAGCGGAGCCCAACGTGGGTTCACCGCCAGCGCCTTGACGTTCTCCATCACGAAGGTTCCGGGACGCAGTTGCGCGACCATGTCCAGGAAGTGCAGGACATGCCGGGACCGCGGGTCGTCCTCACGCATCTGCCCGATGACCGAGAACCCTTGGCACGGGGGCCCGCCCACCAAGACATCCGGGCTGACATCTGGAATCAGGACCTCCAGAACATCTCCGGCTACCGCATGCTCGCCGATGTTCTTGCAGTACGTCTGGACCGCGAACGGATCGACGTCGTTGGCCCACAAGAGGTCGAATCCGGCTTGTGCGAAGCCGAGGTCCATACCTCCGGCGCCGCTATAGAGTGAGACCACAGTCGGGCGTTGCACGGGCGACATCATGCCCACCCCAGCCGACGGAACACGCGAACATGAGCTCGCTCTTGAGCCCTGTGCCCAGGCACGCGGGTCACAGCGACCGATCGGCCTCTGTGACCCGAGCCCCTTCTCAGTAGGGACTACGCCTTTGGGTTCCCCAAGACCCCGATCCGCACTCCCAGCCACGGATACGTGACCGTGAACAGCGCGTTGTCCTGTGGCTGCGCGCCCACCGCCGACGGCCACATCTGGTAGCCGGGGGCGTTGGCGACGCCGCCGTGCAGGCGGCGCCACACGCGGCTCTTGCTCGTGCCCAGCGGTGTCGGCGTGATGGTGTCGGTCCACTCGACGGCGTTGCCGCCCTGGTCGAGCGTGCCCCACGGGGAGACGGTGCGCGCCTGGCCGATGGTGCTCAGCGAGCCCTGGAAGGCCTTGTCGTAGGCCGTGGGATCCATGCCGAACGGGTTGACGTTCGCGCAGTTGCTCGCGGGCTGGACCTTGGCCGGGCACCAGGTCGGGGCGGGCAGGTTGGCGGCGTGGTAGGTCGCGATCGGCTGGGTCGCGCCGTTCGTGACGTCGCCGGTCGAGGCGTTGAGTGTCGTCGGGGCGGGCGCCGTGGCGGTGCCGTCACCGAAGACGCCGGCGTTGGTCGGGTACTTCCAGTAGGACAGCGTGCCGCCGCCCTTGGGGTCGTAGTAGGCCGCCTTGGTCCACTCGTCCTGGCTGGGGAGCACGAAGCCCGTCTTCTTCGAGCGGGTGGCCTTGGGACGGCGCATGTCGTACATCCCGCGCTCGGTGTTCGGGGAGAGCTGGACCCGGCGCGTGATCGTGGTGACGCCGTTGGCCTTGCCCGTCGTGCGGGAGAGGACGCGGCCGTTCTCGACCGAGTTGACGAAGCGTGCGGCGCGCAGGAAGTTCGCGAAGCCGTAGGGCTTGTTCGTCCAGGCCGGCGACGCAACGGAGTAGTGGCGGCCGCGCGGGCGTGACGACGAGAAGTTGATCTGCCCGAACTTCGGCCAGGCGGTGCCGCTCTCCGTGGGGTCATAGAGGCGATGGCGGTCGCGCCCGCTGGGATCCACCGTGTTCAGGAAGTCGACCCACTGGCCGACGGTGACCTCGACCTGCCCGATGCCGTAGCGGTAGTCGACGCCGCCGATCGTCTGGCAGGTCGACTTCGCCGCGGGCGCGTTCGCGCAGGACGAGTAGATCGCGTCGGTGAACGGGACGATCGCGACGGACGGGTTCTTCGTCGCACCGACATCGACGGTGGTGAAGCTGACGACGGCGCGGCGATCGGCAGCGCCGGCGGTCGCGGGCAGCAGGAGTGCCAGGCCGGTGACCGCGAGTGCGGCCAGGCCGAGCGGCGGGGATGAGAAAGGCATAGGGGACAGCCGTCGACCGTGCGGAGCGCGAACGTGAGGGATCCGCCCGATCGCGGACGGACGCGGTCGGCCGTCAGTTCCGGCAACGTCCGTTGTCATCTTTGTGTACGGTTGTGCACATGAGGAGACGAACCCGGCTCGCCGCGGTCGCGGCCGCCGCCTGCCTGCTGTCCGCCGCCCCCGCATCCGCCGCGGACTGGGCCGACGTGGACCCCTTCGCCATCTGTCCCACCGCCGCGCCGAGCTGCCTCGACGTGACGCTCACCGAGATGCGCGAGCGCCTGGCCGGGCACGACCGCACGTGCAACCACAACGGCCTGTTCCTGCGCAACTACATCAACGTGACCGAGGCGTACGCGAAGAGCCTGCGCGAGGAGCCCGAGCTCTTCGAGGATCCCGACTGGCTCGCCCGTGAGGACGCGATCTTCGCCGCCCAGTACTTCCAGGCCGAGGACCGCTGGAAGGCCGGCCGGCTCAGTCAGGTCCCGAAGGCGTGGCGCATCGCGTTCGGCGCCGCCGACCGGGGTCGCGTGCAGGGGATCGGCAACCTGCTCCTCGGCATCAACGCCCACGTCCAGCAGGACATGGCGTTCATGGTGGAGGCGGCCGGGATCCGCGCGCCGGACGGGTCGAGCCGCCGCCGCGACCACGACATCTTCATGAAGGTCCTGGCCCGCCAGTACGACCGGATCCTCGCCGACGCGATCGCCTACGACGATCCCGAGATGCGGATCTTCCAGTTCCCGAACAACTTCGACAAGCAGGTCGCGGTGACGCTCGTCGACGCGTGGCGGGACCTCGTGTGGGCGAACGCCGTGGCGCTCACGGGGCCCGCACGGCACCGGCGCGGGCACGGATCGTCCGGCGGATCGAGCTGAACGCCGTCGCGTGGGCGAACACCTTCGTCGAGACGTTCAAGTACCGGACGGGGATCACGTCGCCTGCGCGCCGCAACGCGCTCTGCGCGGCACGGAACGCCACGTAGCCGCGCCGCGTACCCTGCGCGACATGCGCCTGGCGACGTGGAACGTGAACTCCGCCAAGCAGCGGCTTCCGCGGCTGCTGCCATGGCTCGACGAACGGCAGCCCGACGTCGTCTGCCTGCAGGAGACCAAGCTCGCTGACGACGCGTTCCTCGCCCTCTTCTCCGAGGAGCTGGCCGCACGCGGGTACGAGGTGGCCGCCCACGGCGAGGCGCAGTGGAACGGCGTCGCGATCCTCTCGAAGGCCGGGCTCGAGGACGTCGTGCCCGGCCTGCCCGACGGCCCGGGCTTCCCGCACCAGGAGGCCCGTGCGGTGTGGGCGACGTGCGGCGGTCTGCGCATCGCGTCGGTGTACGTCCCCAACGGCCGCGAGCCGGACTCCGACCACTACGCGTACAAGCTCGACTGGCTGGCGCGGCTGCGCGACATCGTGGCGTCCGGCGACCCCGCGACGACCGTCGTCCTCGGCGACATCAACATCGCGCCGACCGACGCGGACGTCTTCGACCCCGCCGCCTACGCGGGCCACACCCACGTGACCGAACCCGAACGGTCCGCGCTCGCAGACCTGCAGGCCATCGGCCTGCACGACGTGGTCCGCGACCGCTGGCCGACCGAGCGCGTCTTCTCCTACTGGGACTACCGCGCGGGGATGTTCCACAAGGACCTCGGGATGCGGATCGACCTGGTCCTCGCGGGCGACGCGGTCGCCGACCGGGTCCAGGCCGCGTGGATCGACCGCAAGGCCCGCAAGGGCAAGGGCCCGAGCGACCACGCCCCGGTGATGGTCGACCTCGACGAGGCGCCCGACGGCGACATCGGACCGATGGTCCCGCCGCCGAGCGCCCCGGCCGCACGCCCCGGCACCGCGAAGCTGCCGCAGTCCAAGGACTAGCGGCGATTCACAGCAGCGCCTCGATCACGTCCGCCGCCCCAGCCGTCCCGCCGCCCGCGCGGACCTCGTCACGCAGCGCCTCCGCACGCTCGGCGATCGCGGGGTTCTCGTGGACCGCGGTCACCGCCTCGCGCAGCGCGTCGGTCGTCGCGTCCTCCATGTCCAGCCGCCCGGCCACACCCAGCTCCACGAGGCTGTCCGCGTTCTGGAACTGCTCGACGGCCTGCGGGATCGCTACCATCGGCGACGAGCACCAGAGCCCCTGACCGGCGGACCCCATTCCTGCGTGGGTAATGAACACGTCGGCGTGCTCGAGCACCGCGACCTGCGGCACCCAGCGGTGGAGCTCCACGCTCGAGGGAACCGGGCCGATGCCGTCGAGGTCGCCGCCCTCGCCCACGGAGATCACCACGTGCCAGTCGTCGGCGAAGGCCTTGACGCAGCGGCGGTGAAACGCGGCGTCCGCGTGGTAGGCCGTGCCGAACGCGATGTAGAGGATGGGACGCCCGTCGCCCGGTGGCGCCCAGCCCAGCGCCGCGGCGGGCCCGAACACCGTCCCGACGAACCGGACCTCGTCCCGCACCCGGTCGGCGTTCGGCTGCATGACCTTCGGGATGAGCGCGATGGCGTGATCGGGCCGACTCGCGAACGCGTCGCCGTCGGGCTCGAACCCGTACGGGGCGATCCAGCCGTCGAACCGTTCGCGGTACGCGGTGAAGCCGGGCATCTGCGCGCGCTCGGCGTTGAACTCGGCCATGTCCTCCTCGTAGCCCTCCCAGGCCACGAACGTCGGGGACAGCTGGACCGCGGGCACGCCGACGTGCCGCGCCGCGACCTTCCCGGCGTAGCCGCCGATGTCGTACAGGTAGAGGTCGGCAGGGCCGTCGTCGAGGACGTGCGGCAGCACCGCGATCTGCTCCTCGAGGAACAACCGCTGCGCGGCGATGATGT
The DNA here is from genome assembly GCA_016463765.1 of Solirubrobacteraceae bacterium. Taxonomy (GTDB): domain Bacteria; phylum Actinomycetota; class Thermoleophilia; order Solirubrobacterales; family Solirubrobacteraceae; genus Svornostia. The sequence continues at coordinate 26,275 of JAEMQS010000038.1, forward strand.
CGTCCGGCCAGACCTCGCCCTCGGGGGACTGGGGGTTCGGCAGGATCGACGGGTGGGTCAGGACCCGCGCCCCCGTGGGGGCGACGAGGTCGCGGAGCCGGTCGCCCACGACGTACGTGACGTCGTGGCCGCGGCGGACGAGCTCCTCGATGACGGGGAGCCCGGGAAGGACGTGGCTGGGCGCGGTGACGCCCACCATGGTGATGCGGGGCATGGAGAAACCTCTCGAGATCGAGCTTGCAGGACGCTGGAGCGCTGCTGCGATCTACAGAAAGGCCGACTGCATGCCGCCAGGATAACCGCCCGGATCGCGCAGTCCAGAACCTGAACTGGCCGCACTGACGACCGAGGAGTAGCCTCGGCCCATGGGACGCGCTGGAGTCACCGCACCGGCGAACGAGGAGGCCGTTCGCGCCTGGGACACCGTCCTGTACGAGCGGTGGAAGCAGCACCGCGAGGTCTTCGTCGAGTCGCTCGGGGACCTCACCGACGAGATCTTCACGCGCGTTCCCCCACCCGAGGGCGGACGCTGCATCGATGTCGGCTGCGGCTTCGGCGACACGACGCGGCGGCTCGCCGAACTCGCCGGCCCTGAGGGCTTCGCGCTCGGGACCGATTCGTCATCGCACTTCATCGACGACGCCCGCGCGGAGGCCGCCGCGGCGGGCACGCCGAACGTGGGCTTCGAGGTGGCCGATGCGCAGACCGCCTCCTGGGACCCGTCCTTCGACTATGCGTTCTCTCGCATGGGGACCCAGTTCTTCGCGGCGCCGGTCCCGGCGATGCGCGCGGTCCGCGGCGCCCTCGTCCCGGGCGGCCGGATGAGCAAGGTGTGCTGGCGACGCAAGCAGGACAGCGCGATCTGGGCGGAGACCGAAGAGGTCGTGCAGCAGTTCCTCACCCGACCCGAGGAGTACGACGCCGACACGTGCGGCCCCGGGCCCTTCTCGCTCGGCAACCCCGACACGTGCCGCGGCATCCTCGAGGCCGCGGGGTTCACGGACATCGATCTGGTCGCGCGCGACTTCGACTACCGCATGGGCCGGGACATGGACGCCGCGATCGACGCCATGCTCGCGATCGGCCCCGGCGCCGAACTGGTCCGCCTGAACGGCGAACACGGCGAGCGCCGGCGGCCAGAGATCGCCGAGGCCCTCGCCGACCGGTTCGCGTCCTGGCGGCAGGCGGACGGGTCGATCGTCGGGCGTGCGTCCGTCTGGTTCGTCAGCGCGACGAACCCGGGCTAGCGCTTGCGGTCCGTGTCCCGCGACGGCTGGACGCGCTTGGGCTCGCCGGGCATCTTCGGGTAGTCCGGCGGATAGGGCATGTCGCCCTCCTCGTCGCGCGCGTAGAGGTCGAGCAGCGGCTCCAGCGAATGCTCGACGTCGTCGATCGCCGCGTGCTTGTCGCCGACCTCCTCGTAGCGGGCCGGCATCGTCGCGACGGTGAAGTCCTCGGGCGTGATCTCCGGCAGCTCGTCCCACTCCACCGGCGCGGACACGGGCGCCCCAGGCTTGGGCCGGATGGAGTACGCCGACGCGATGGTGCGGTCGCGGGCGTTCTGGTTGTAGTCGACGAAGATGCGCTCGCCGCGCTCCTCCTTCCACCACTTCGTCGTGACCTCGCCCGGCAGCCGCCGCTCGAGCTCGCGGCCGAACGCGATCGCGGCGTGACGCATGTCGGTGAACGACCACTTCGGCTCGATCCGGACGTAGATGTGGATGCCGCGCCCGCCGCTCGTCTTCGGGAAGCCGACGTAGCCCAGGTCGGACAGCAGCTCGCGTGCGGTGCCGGCCACGCGGACGGCGTCGGCGAAGTCGGTTCCCGGCTGCGGGTCGAGGTCCAGGCGCAGCTCGTCGGGGTGGTCGACGTCCTCGCGGCGCACCGGCCACGGATGGAACGTGATCGTCCCCATCTGCGCCGCCCACGCGACGACCGCCGGCTCGGTCGGGCAGACCTCGTCGGCGTGCCGACCCGAGGGGAACGTGATGCGTGAGGTCTCGACGAAGTCGGGTGCGCCGCGGGGGATGCGCTTCTGGAAGAACGCGTCGCCGCCGCCCTTCTCGCGCGTGGAGAGCACGATGCCCTCGTGGACGCCCTTGGGCCAGCGCTCCAGCGTCGTCGGCCGGCGGTCCAGCGCCCGCATGATCCCCCCGGCGACCGCGACGTAGTACTCGACGACGTCGAGCTTGGTCAGCTCGGGCGTGCGCTCGGTGGCGGGGAAGATCACGCGGTCGGGGTTGGAGACGCGGACCTCGCGGCCGGCGGCGTCCACGGTGGTGGCGGGTGAGGCCATGCCCGGAGTTCTACGCCACGCGGCCGTCGGCGCAAACCGCTGGGCGGGTGAGACCATGTCGCCATGACCCGTCCGCGTCTCGCATCGGTCGAGCTCCGCGCCCTCGAAACCCGGGACGCCCCTGCCCTGCGGGCCATCCGCGACCAGCCCGCCGTGCTCGCCTGGTGGGGCCCCCTTGAGCCCGACTTCCCCTTCGAAACCGACGAGGAGGAACGCCTGACGATCGTGGCCGACGACCGCGTCGCGGGCATGATCCAGTTCGGCGAGGAGCCCGACCCCGACTACCGCTACGCGACGATCGACCTGTTCGTCGACGCCGACCTCCACGGGCGCGGCATCGGGACGGCGGCGATCGAGGCCGTGCTCCGCGAGCTGCGGCGGCGCGGCCACCATCGCGTGACGATCGACCCCGCCGCCGACAACGCTCGGGCGATCCGGCTGTACGAGCGTGTGGGCTTCCGGCCTGTCGGCGTCCTGCATCGCTCCGAGCGCGACCGGTCGACCGGGCTGTGGCGCGACCAGCTGCTCATGGAGTGGCTGGCCGACGGCCCTGCCTAGCGCTTGGGCTTCGGCCGCGGCGTGATCGTGTACGTGATCTTGCCGGTGAGGAAGCAGTCGCCGTCGGCGTTCAGATTCCCCGGCGACGGCGACCCGCCGGACCCGTTGACGGTGCGCAGCGCGACGCTCGAGCACGGCCCGGACACGAGGACGCTGCGGCGGGAGCGCTGCCCAGGCCGGATGTTGAAGACCTTGATGACACTCAGGCCCGACGGGATGTTCAACGCGACCGACGGGGCCATCGACGTCGTGACGACGGCCCGCTCGGTGTCCTCACCTGTGACCTGCGACGCACCCGGACCGATGCAGCCTTCCGCGTCCCTGCCGCCACCGTTGCGCTGGATCGCAAGCATGAGCGGCGTCTGGGTCAGCGGCTGCAGCCCGTCGTCGCCCTCGTTCGGGACGACGCCCTCCTGCATCGAGATCGAGGTCTTGCCGCTGGTCGACGAGCACGTCGGTGCGGGCGTGTTCTTCGCCCGTTCGCCCGTGCAGTAGTTCGTCGTCTTGTAGTCGGAGATCTTGCCGGTGACGGTCGCGCTCCCGACCCGCTTGCTGAACGGGGATGTGACCACCGGGTCAAACCCGTCGCCGGTGATCCGCTTCATCGAGATGTTCACGAAGCCGCCGGTGGAGAAGTCGTAGCGGTTGGTCTGGATCCACCGCTCGCCGGGGAAGCAGTCCGACGTCGTGTCGCGCAGCACGCGCGTCTCGACGTAGCCGGTCGTGTTGATCTGGACCTTCGCGATGCGGGTCTTGACCTTCGGCACCTTCGGCACCGTCTGCGCGGCGGCACCCGCCGGAAGCGATGCGGCGACGGCGATCATGACGACGATCGCCAGGGCAGAACGGCGGAGCGAATCCATCCACGCAACGTTACGCCGATGTCCTGGCGCTGTGGACGGTGATCCGACACGGCGCCCGCCCTTGTCCACAGCGCCGAAATCTGGTCCACTTCGGCCGGTGATCAGACGCTGCCCTCGCCTGATAGCGCTCGTCGTCGCCGGAACCTGTGTCCTGGCCGCGCCCGCCGCCCGAGCCCAGGAACCGACCGCCACGACCTTCCCGGCCAACGCCCAGGCCACAGCCGCCATCACCGGCGGGTTCGATGGGCAGCTCTGGGCTCCCACGGCCACCGGGCTGATCGCGTTCGACCGCACGGGGGCTCAGTCCGCGTCGTTCGGCATCATCCCCGGCGCCGCGTGGGGCGATGTCGCGGGCGGCCCGGACGGCCGCCTCTGGGGCGGAGGACACGGCCAACTGCTCGCCCCGGGGCTCCTGCCGTTTACAGGCACGCCCAGCGTCGCGGTCCCCGGCATCGGCACGGCGTCGATCGGCGACGTCGCACCGGGCCCCGACGACAACGTGTGGTTCACGGTGCCGTCCCTCAACCGGTTCGGCTTCGCGACGCCGAACCTCACCGCCGACAGCTTCGCGCTCGCGGGCACCGATGCGGAGCCCGGGACCCCGGTCGGCATCGCGACGGGCGGCGACGGGTTGCTGTGGTTCACCAAGAGCGGCCCGGGCTCGATCATCCGCCGGAACGCCAACGGGTCCCTGACGAGGTTCACCGCCGGACTGCCCGCGGGCGCGCAGCCCTTCGCGCTGGCCCTCGGGCCGGACGGCAACCTCTGGTTCACCGACACCGGCGCGCCGCAGGTCGGCCGGATCACCCCCGCCGGCGCGATCACGATGTTCCCCGCCGTCGCGTCGGGCGACATCATCGCCGGCCCCGACGGGAAGCTGTGGCTCGCGGGCGGCAGCACGATCACCACGGACGGCGTACTCACCCCGCGCAGCCTGCCGACAAACTCGCTCGCCGTGGGCGCCGACGGCAACGTCTGGGGCGTGAAGAACGGCGCCGTCTCGCGCCTGAGCCTCGGCGGCCAGCAGTTCTCCAACCCCACGCGCATCGACGTGCCCGCCACCGGGAACAGCGGGAAGGCCGGCCTCTACCCGTCGCCGATCGCCGTCGGCGGCCTGCAGGGCACGGTCACGAAGGTGACCGCGCGCCTGAACGGCGTGCACCACCGCTTCGCCAACGACCTGCAGGTCATGCTCGTCGGGCCGGGCGGGCAGAGCACCGTGCTGATGGCGTCCGTCACGACCCGGCCGGGCGATGCCACCACCGTGCGCCACAGCCTCACCGGGGAGAGCATCGCGTTCACCGCCGGCGGCAGGGAGCCGGGCCGCCGGATCACGAGCGGCGTGTTCTCCCCCATCGACCCCGGCTTCGCGCTGAACTTCGAGGCGCCCGCGCCCGCGACGCCGAGCGGCGGCCTGGCGCAGTTCGCAGGCACCCAGCCCAACGGCACGTGGAACCTCTTCGTCGTCGACGGCGAGGGCACGCCTCTGACGACCGGCGCCATCGCAGGGGGCTGGTCGCTGGACATCGAGACCACTGGCCCGCCTCCCCCACCGGCACCCCCGACCC
>JAEMQS010000116.1 GCA_016463765.1 Solirubrobacteraceae bacterium
TACCGCTTCCGCGCGCGGCCGTGGGACATCGAGCAGTCGGGCTCGGTCTGCAACCTCTGCCCCGGGCAGTGCAACGTCTCGTACACCGTGCGTGACGACCGCGTCCTGCGCGTGCTGGGCCGCGACCACAGCGAGGTCGACGACGGCTGGCTGTGCGACCGCGGCCGGTTCGCCTACCAGGCGATGCACGTCGACGAGCGCATCACGTCGCCGATGGTGCGCGACGGCGGCGAGCTGCGTGAGGTCTCGTGGGAGCGCGCGCTGGAGGAGGCGAGCAAGGCGCTGGGCCGGGCCAAGGGCGGCGTCGGCGCGATCGCCGGCGGCTCGACCACCAACGAAGAGGGCTTCCTGCTCCAGCGGATGGTCCGCGAGGCGCTCGGTTCGCCGCACCTGGACTCGCGCGCGGGCGGCACGCTGCCACTCGATCTGCACGCCGCGCTGAGCGCCCCCGCCACCCAGGCGACCGTGCCTGATGTCGAGTTCGCCCATGCGATCCTGGTCCTCGACACCGAGCTCGTCGACGACATGCCGATCCTGGACCTGCGCGTGCGCAAGGGCGTGCGGCGCAACGGCATGAAGCTGGCCGTCGCCACGAGCCGCCCGTCGTCGCTGGACGCCAACGCGTCCGCCGTCGCCCGCTTCGCGCCGGGCGCGGGCGAGGCGTTCGTCGCCGCGCTCGACGCCGCGCTGGCCGGCGGCGAGGTGGCCGGGCTGGCCGCCGCCGCGGGCGCCGAGGAGGACGCGGTCCGCGCGCTGGCCGACCTGCTGCGCGGCGCGGGCGAGGACATCGTCATCGTCTGGGGCGAGCGCCTGACCGGTGGCGACCGCGGCGCGCACGCCGCCCAGGCGCTGCTGAAGGTCGCCAGCCGCCTGAACCCCAATCCGCACCCGGGCGCGGGCCTGCTCGAGGTTCCGGCGGGCGCGAACAGCCGCGGGCTGCGCGAGGTCGGCGTGCTGCCGGGCATCGGCCCGGGCCTGACCGCCACCGACGACGGGCTGGACACCACCGGCATCGCCGCCGCCGCTGCCGCCGGCGACCTGCCCGCGCTCTACCTCCTGCACACCGACCCGCTGCGCGACCTGCCGGACCGCGCGACGTGGGAGCGCGCTCTCGAGCGCGCGTCGACCGTCGTCGCCCACGGCGCCTTCCTCACCGAGGGCCTGCGCGACTACGCCACCGTGATCTTCCCCACCGAGCCGCCCGCCTCGAAGGAGGGCACGCTCACGCACACCGACGGCCGCCTGCAGCGCATGCGCCAGGCGATCGGCCACCCGGGCGACTCGCGTGCGGAGTGGCAGGTGCTCGCTGAGCTCAGCCGCCGCGTCGGGCTGGACCAGCAGGTCCTCACCGCGCCGATGGTGTTCGCCCAGATCACCGCGGCCGTGCCGTTCTACGCGGGGATCACGCTTGATCAGATCGGCGGGACCGGCGTGCGCTGGCCCGCGACCGAGGCCGCGTCCGCGTGGCCCGCAAGCGGCGGTGCGCCCATCGCCCTGGAGGCCCCCGTCGCCGCGGCGTCGCCGAACGGCAAGCTGCGCGTCGGGACATTCCGCAGCGTGTGGGCGGCGCCCGAGGTCGAGGCCTCGCCCGCGCTGAAGTTCCTCGCGCCCAAGCAGCGCGCCGAGCTCGCCCCCGCTGACGCCGCGCGCCTGGGCATCGGCCACGGCGAGAAGGTCCTCGTCGGCGGCGTGCCCGCGATCGCGCACCTGCGCACCGGCACGCCCGAGGGCAGCGTCTTCCTTGAAGAGGGCATCGAGGCCGCGCCTGCGGCCGCCATCACCGGTCCGCTGGCGGAGGTCACGAAGGCATGACGACCGTGTACGCCGAGGTGGGCTTCTACGAGCCCGTCTGGATCCAGATCCTCAAGGCGCTGGTGATCTTCGCCGTCGGCCTGCAGATCGTCCCGATCGTGCTGCTCGCCGAGCGCAAGCTGCTGGGCCGCTTCCAGAACCGGTACGGCCCGAACCGCGTCGGCCCGTTCGGCGCGATGCAGCCGCTGGCCGACATCGGCAAGCTGCTGTGGAAGGAGGAGTTCCGCCCGCGGACCTCCATCCAGTTCCTCTTCGTCCTCGCGCCGATCATCTCGATCATCACCGCGACGGCGACCCTCGCGGCCGTGCCGTTCGGCAACGTCGTCGACATCTTCGGCGAGCCCGTCGGCCTCTACGGCGTCGACCTGAACATCGGCATCCTCTACGTCTTCGCCTTCGGCGCGATCGCGTTCTACGGGATCGTGCTCGGCGGCTGGGCGTCCGGCTCGAAGTACTCGTTCCTGGGCGCGATGCGCGGCGCCGCGCAGCTGATCTCCTACGAGGTCGCGGGCGGCCTGGCCGTCGTCGGCGTCGTGATGATGGCCGGCACGCTGTCGCTGACCGAGATCGTCGAGGCGCAGGCCGCCGACGGCCTCTGGTTCGTCATCCCGCAGTTCGTCGGGTTCCTCGTGTTCCTCACCGCCGGGTTCGCCGAGACGAACCGCGCGCCGTTCGACCTCCCCGAGGCGGATGCCGAGCTCGTCGGCGGCTACAACACCGAGTACGGCGGCGGCGGTTTCGCCACGTACTTCATGGCGGAGTACCTGAACATCGTCGTGATCAGCGCGATCACGGCCACGCTCTTCCTCGGCGGCTGGCTGCTGCCGTTCGGGATCGACCCGCCGACGTGGGTCGACCCGCTCGTCGTCATCGCGAAGATCGGCGCCCTGTCGTTCTTCTTCATCTGGATCCGCGCGACGCTGCCGCGTCTGCGCTACGACCAGCTGATGAGCTTCGGCTGGAAGATCCTCCTGCCGCTGGCGACGATCAACACGCTTGTGACTGCGATCCTGGTGGTGGTCTGGTGACGTACGACCCCGGTCCCGACGTCGTCGAAGTCGTCCGCGGGCCCAGCCCCGGCGGCCTCGGTGGCGCCTATCGCGCGTTCGGCGAGACCCTGCGCGGGCTGAAGACGACCATGTCGCGGGTCGTCGAGGGCCCGACCACGATCCAGTACCCGGAGGAGAAGGTCGCGGTCTACCCGCGCTTCCGGGGCCGGCACCGCCTGCACCGCTTCGAGGACACCGGGCTGGAGAAGTGCGTCGGCTGCTCGCTGTGCGCCGCCGCCTGCCCGGCCGACTGCATCCGCGTCGTCGCCGCGGAGAACACCCCCGATCACCGCGTCAGCGCCGGCGAGCGCTACGCCGCGGTGTACGAGATCAACCTGAGCCGCTGCATCTTCTGCGGCTACTGCGAGGTGGCGTGCCCGTTCGACGCCATCACGATGGGACATGACTTCGAGATGTCGGACTACCACCGGTCCGACCTGATCTTCACCAAGGAGATGCTGCTCGCAGAGCCGCTGGAGCGCGCGCCGCTGCGCGCCGAAGGCGAGTAGGTTCTGCGCCGCATCGCCTGAATCCCCCCGTATGGCACCCGTCTTCTTTTTCATCGCCGCAGTCGGCGCGATCGCCGGAGCAATCGGCGTCGTCGCCCTGCGTCACCCGCTCTACAGCGTGCTGTCGCTGGTGTTCCACCTGCTCAGCCTCGCCGCGCTGTTCCTGCTGCTGCGCGCGGAGTTCGTCGCCGCGGCCCAGGTCGTCGTGTACGCGGGCGCGGTCATGGTGCTCTACGTCTTCGTCGTCGCCTACGTCGGCGGCGCGCAGGAGCCGATGGCGCCATCCGGCGGACTGCCCGTGCGCATCCTGAGCCTCTTCGTGGTGGGCGCGCTGCTCGTCGAGCTGCTCATCGCGACGCTGGGCTCCGGCCTGTCCGCTGTCGGTGAAGAGGGCGCGGCGTATGCGCCGGGCTTCGGCTCGCCCGCCGAGATCGGGCAGCTGCTGCTCACGGACTTCCTGCTGGCGTTCGAGGTCTCCTCGTTCCTCCTGCTCATCGCCGCCGTCGGCGCCGTGATGCTCGCGCGCCGCCGCGGCGGGGTCGACGACGGCGAGGTCGAGGGCCGCATCTCCGTCGCCCAGCTCCTGTCGCCCGAGGGCCTCGGGTCCATGGCCGAGTCGGTCAGCGGCCGCAGCGGCGTCAAGGACGAGCCGGAGGGGCGCAGCTAGATGGCCATCGGCTGGTACCTCGCCGTCTCGGTGATCATCTTCTCGATCGGGCTGACCGGTGTCCTGATCCGGCGCAACCCGCTCGTGATCCTGCTGTGCATGGAGCTCATGCTCAACGCGGCGAACCTCGCGCTCATCGCGTTCAGCCGCATGCACGGCAACGGGGACGGCCAGATCTTCGCGATCATCGTCATGGTCGTCGCCGCCTGTGAGGTCACCGTCGGCCTCGGTCTGATCGTGGCGATCTACCGCCGCAAGCTTCCGATCGACGTCGACCGGATCAAGGCGCTGAACGGATGAGCACGGTCGAGACCCTCACCTGGGCAGCCCTGCTGCTGCCGCTCATCGGCGCCGTCATCAACGGTGTCGGCTTCAAGCTCTGGAAGGGCAAGACGGCCGGCGTCATCGGCACGTTCTTCCTGTTCGCGTCCTTCGTGTGCGCGGTCATCGCGGCCGTCACGCTGAAGGGGCTGGGCGCCGAGGAGCAGCAGTTCACGAGCGCGGCGTGGGACTACGCCGCGACGCTCGGCGTCGACGCGCAGCTCTCGCTGCTGATCGACCCGCTGGCGCTCTACATGACGCTCGTCGTCACGGGCGTGTCGTCGCTCATCCACCTGTACTCGGTGGCCTACATGGACAGCGACGAGGGCTACGTGCGGTTCTTCGCGTACCTGAACTTCTTCGTCTTCTCGATGCTCGTCCTCGTCCTGGCGGGCAACTTCCTGATCCTCATCGTGGGCTGGGCGTTCGTCGGCGCGGCGTCGTACATGCTCATCTCGTTCTGGTACCGCCGCAAGACGGCGACGAACGCGGGCATCAAGGCGTTCGTCATCAACGTGCTCGGCGACGTCGGCCTGGTGCTCGGCACGTACTTCATCTTCAAGGGCACGGGCTCGCTGGACTTCCTGACGGTCTTCGAGGAGATCGAGACCGGCGCGGCGTTCGCGGCCACGAACGACGGCGACCTCGTGGCCGGCTGCCTGCTGCTGCTCGTCGGCGCGTTCGCGAAGTCGGCCCAGGTTCCGCTGCACACCTGGCTCCCGGACGCCATGGAGGGCCCGACCCCGGTCTCCTCCCTCATCCACGCGGCGACCATGGTGACCGCGGGCGTCTACCTCATCGCGCGCATGTGGCCCCTGTTCGAGCAGGCCCCCGCCGCGGCGGACGTCGGCGCGGTCATCGGCTGCGCGACGCTGTTCATCGCCGCGACCATCGCGCTGACGCAGACCGACCTCAAGCGCGTCATCGCGTACTCGACGATGTCGCAGATCGGCTACATGGTCATGGCGGTCTGCTCGGGCGCCTACGTCGCGGGTCTGTTCCACCTCATGACGCACGCGTTCTTCAAGGCGCTGCTGTTCATGGCGGCCGGCTCGGTCATCGCCGCCATGGCGAACGTGCAGAACCTCGACAAGATGGGCGGCTTCCGCAAGTCGATGCCGTTCACCTTCGGGTGCTTCATCGTCGGCGGCTTGGCGCTCGCCGGGGTCCCGCCGTTCTCCGGCTTCTTCTCCAAGGACGAGATCCTGGCCTACGTCGAGGCGCGACACGGCTGGCATGTCGGCCTGGCGGTCGTCGGCTACGTCGCCGCGTTCATGACCGCGGTCTACACCTTCCGGCTGATCTTCCGGGCGTTCCTCGGGGAGCCCGTCAAGGAGGCGCGCGAGCTCGAGGCCGGCCACATGGCCCACGGCGAGCACGTCAACCCGGCCAACGGCGAGCCTGAGGACACGCACGTCGGCTTCCCGGGCCCCGAGCACCACATCGCCGAGCGCGCGCCGGAGATGAAGGGCGCGATGGGTGTGCTGGCGTTCCTGGCGATCATCGCGGGCGCCCTGCAGATCCCGTTCGTCACCCACGCGGTCGACACGTTCCTCGAGCCGACGTTCGAGGGCTCGGTCTACTTCGAGGACCTCCACCCCTCGGACACCATGACCATCATCGGCATGGTCATCGGCACGGTGCTCGCGCTCAGCGGCATCGCGCTCGCCTACCACCTCTGGGTCCGCCGGCCGGACATCCCGCCGATGCTCATCGCCCGCTTCCGCCCGCTGTACTCGCTCTCGTTCCACAAGTGGTGGTTCGATGAGCTCATCGACGCCGTGATCGTGCGCCCGTCCGCGTGGTTCGGCCGCTTCTGCAACGAGCAGGTCGAGCGCATCGTCATCAACGGCGTCCTCACGGGCGGGACCACCGGCATCGTCAAGGGCGCGAGCACCGCGGTCCGCGGCCTGCAGAGCGGCCTCCTGCGCGCCTACATCGCGCTGCTCGCGGTCGGCACCGTCGCCGTCATCCTCTACTTCCTCGTCGCGTGACCCTGCATCTCTCGATCATGCTCTGGCTGCCCGCGGCGTTCGCGCTGCTCGGCGCCCTACTGCCCGGCAAGCTGCCCGGGCGCGTGGCGATCCTCGGGTCTCTGCTCACGCTCGCCTACGCCGTCCTCTACGTCGTCGACTTCGACACCGGTGTCGACGGCCTGCAGTACCTCACCAACGAGGAGTGGATCGAGGCGCTGGGCATCAACTACAAGCTCGGCATCGACGGGCTGAACCTGTTCCTCATCCTCCTCACCGCGCTGCTGTGGTTCGGCGCGACGGTGTGGGCGAACCTGACGAACTGGCAGCACGCACGGACCTTCTACCTGTGGCTCGGGATCGGCGAGACCGCCGTCCTCGGTGCGCTGCTCGCCCAGGACCTCGCGCTGTTCGTCGTCTTCTTCGACCTCATGCTCGTGCCGTTCTTCTTCCTCACCGTCGGGTGGGGCGGCAAGGACCGCGTGCCCGCCGTGACGAAGCTCGTCATCTACACGCTGGTCGGCTCGCTGCTGATGCTCACCGCCGCCGTGGCGACGGGCGTCCTCGCGGCCGAGGGCACGGGCAACCCGGTGAACTTCGACCTCTCGGTCATCCAGGAGGCCGGCCTCTCCGAGGGCTCGCAGAAGTGGATCTTCCTGTTCTTCGCCGCGGCGTTCCTGGTGAAGATGCCGGCGGTCCCGCTGCACGGCTGGCTGCCCGACGGGTACAGCGCCATGCCGCTGCCCGCCCTGGCGCTGTTCAGCGGCGTGCTCAGCAAGGTCGCCGCCTACGGCTTCCTGCGCATCTCGCTGCCGCTGTTCCCCGAGGCCGCCGCGGACTTCCAGGAGCTCATGCTCATCCTGGCGCTGGTGTCGATCATCTACGGCAGCGTCATGGCGTTCAGCCAGACGAACGCCCGCCTGATCCTGGGTTACTCGTCGATCGCGCAGCTCGGGTTCATCACCCTCGGCATCTTCGCCCTCGAGGGCACGGGCGCGCAGGGCGCGATCCTCCAGTCGGTCAACCACGGCCTGGTGACCCTGCCCGCGATGTTCATCCTCGCCCTGCTGGCCGCGCGCGCCGGCGGGTCGGAGGACATCCGCGACATGGGCGGGATCGCGTTCAAGGCGCCGGTGCTGGCCGTCTTCTTCGTCATCACGACGTTCGCGCTGCTGGCGATGCCCGGCTCGTCGAACTTCGTCGGCGAGTTCCTCATCCTGCTCGGGGTCTTCAAGACGCAGATGGCCATCGCGATCATCGCCTCGATCGGTGTGGTGCTCGCGTCGGTCTACGCCCTGCGGCTCTTCATCCGGACGATGCACAACCGGGTCGGGGCGGACGTCGAGACCCGGGACCTGCGCGTGGCCGACGGCGTCGTCCTCGTCCCCGTCGTCCTGCTGATCATCGCCTTCGGCCTGTACCCGCAGCTCGCGCTCGAGCGCGGCGAGAAGGCCACGGCCGCCGTCGTCGCGCCCGCCCGGGCGATCCTCGGCGAGCCCGTCGGCGACTACGGCGTGGCCGAGGAGGTCGAGGAGGCCGTCGAGGAGACCGCGCCCCCGGTCGACCCGTCCACCGGCCAGCCCGTCGACCCCGCCGCGGGCGGCGGTGGCGCCGAGCCGATCTACGTCGATCCGCAGACCGGCCAGCAGACCGACCCGTCCACGCCGGGCGCGATCGCCATCGACC
>JAEMQS010000007.1 GCA_016463765.1 Solirubrobacteraceae bacterium
TCAGTCTCGATAACCCCGGCTATCGAAACCGTTCAGCAAGACCGTGGGCAGGACAACTAGCCGAGGGGCCAGCACCTTTCCGCGTTCATCCGTGTTCCATCCGCAATGAGCCATCTGCGCGCCGTATGCTCCGCTGCCGTGTCCCGGTCTCTGGTCCTGTCTCTCGCCGCGCTGCTGACCGCAGTGCTCGTGGCCTTCGGCGCGCACAGCGCGAGTGGGCAGTCGACCACCGAGACGCCCGAGACGGGCGAGACCGGGACGACGCCGACGCTGCCCGGCAGCCCGGGGACGACGGCGGTCACGGTCAAGGGCTCGACGGTCGTGCGGCTCGACAGCATCCTCTTCGAGACGCTCACCGCCGCCGGCGCGAAGGTCCGCGCCAAGAAGCCGGCCAAGGCCACGAAGACGGGCGCGAAGTTCCAGGTCAGCGCCGTGCAGCTCGGCACGGACGGCGTCTCGTACGTGCTCAAGCACAAGGGTGAGATGCGGATCTCCACCCGCACGCGGTCCCTGCGCATCACCAACCCGACGGCCTCGGTCGGGCAGACCACCGGCAGTGGCGACTTCATGGCCACGGTGCGCGGCAAGCGGCTGAAGCTCGCCACCCTGCAGATCGACATCGGCGCGCTCGAGCAGACGGGCTCGGGCATCAACGCGGACAACGTCGACCTCAAGATGACCGCGCGGATGGCCACCGAGCTCAACCGCGTGCTGGGGACGACGGCGCTGCTCGAGGGGACGACCCTCGGCAAGGCGACGGTCCGCGTGCTCACCGAGTAGGAGCGCGCACGCGCCAGGCGGTGAACCGAGAGGAGCCGGCGTCGGAAGTGCCGGGCGTCCACCAACTCCCCTCGGAGGTCTGCCTGACATGCCGCGCCCATCGCGCCGGACCGTGACGGTCCTCACCACCGCCGCCCTCATCGCGGCGGCCGCCCCCGCCGGCGCCCACGCCACACCCGGCAAGGGCAAGAAGCCCGGCGCCACGCCCACGACCGAACTCGTCGGCGTCACGAAGGGCACGACGCTCGTGCGGTTCGACGCGGACCGTCCCGCGATCGCGCGCCAGATCCCGATCCGCGGCCTGGCCGACGGTGAGTCCGTCGTCGGGCTCGACACCCGCCCGGCCGGCGGCGCGCTGTATGCGCTGGGTGACAGCGGGCGGATCTACGTCGTCGATCCCAGGACGGGCGCGAGCGCCTCGGCGGGTGCGCCGTTCACCCCGCAGCTGGACGGCGAGTTCTTCGGGTTCGACTTCAACCCGGTGGTCGACCGCATCCGGCTGACCTCCGACGCGAACCAGAACCTGCGGCTCGTCCCCGACACCGGCCAGGTGGCGTTCACCGACGGCGCGCTCGGCTACGTCGCGGGTGACCCGTCGGCGGGCCGCGATCCGGCGGTCGTCGGCAGCGCGTACACGAACCCCGACACCGACCCGGCGACCGGGACGACGCTCTACAACGTCGACGCCGCCCGGGACGCCCTGGTGCTGCAGGACCCGCCCAACGACGGCGGCCTGAAGACCGTCGGCGCGCTCGGCGTCAACGTCGGCTACCGCGGCGGCTTCGACATCGGCGCCGACGGCACCGCGTACGCGGCCTTCATCCCGCGCGGCGCACGCGCCTCGTCGCTCTACACCATCGATCTGGCGACCGGCGCCGCGACCGCCGAAGGCCGGGTCGGCTTCGTGCGTGGCGTCAAGCTCGACGCGCTCGCGATCCTCCCGTAAGGCAGATAGACGGCCGGGGCCCGCTCACCCCGGGCACCCGGCCGTCTCTGATAGATCGTCGTCAGGTGGCGGGCTGCTGCCATCCGCGTGGGGCAGCAGACCCGCTCAGGGGAAAGCCGCACGATCCCTACGGCGCATTGCGGTGGTCTGCCAAGCTGGCGTCCGCTGATGCTGATCGCCGTGCCGAACATGTCGGAGGGACGGGACCTCGTCGTCGTGGGCGCCGTCGCCGACGCGTTCGCGAGCGGACACGCCCGCGTGCTGGACGTCCACGACGATCCTGACCACCACCGCTCGGTCGTCACGCTCGCCGGTCCGGGCGGCACGATCGCCCCGGCGCTGGCCGCCGGCGCCGCCGAGGCGCTGGCGCGGATCGACCTTCGCCGCGAGCGCGGGAGCCACCCGCACGTCGGCGTCGTCGACGTGTGTCCCGTCGTCTACCTCGACGACACGCGCCGGGGCGCTGCCTGCGCCGAGGCGCTCGCTGCCGCCGCGGACCTCGGGGCGGCAGGCATCCCGGTGTTCCTCTACGGCGAGCTCGCGGGTGGGCGGACCCGCGCGGAGCTGCGCCGCGGCGGGCCCGCCGAGCTGGCGCGCCGCGTCGAGGCCGGGGAGCTGCGTCCGGACTTCGGACCGCAGCGGATCGACCCCTCCGCCGGGGCGACCCTCGTCGCCGCCCGCGCGCCGCTGCTGGCCTTCAACCTGGAGCTGGCGGCGCCGGCGACGCTCGACGATGCGCGCGCGATCGCCGCCGCGGTGCGGGAGGGCGGCGCCGACGGACTGCCCGGCGTCCGGGCGCTGGGCATGACCCTGCCCGCGCGCGGGAACGTCGCGCAGGTGACGTGCAACGTGGAGGACCACCGGGCCGTCCCGCTCGCCCGGCTGGTCGCCGCGGTCGCCCGGCACGCGCGGGTGGCGGAGTGCGAGGTCGTGGGCCTCCCGCCACGGGCCGCGTTCGACGGCTTCCCGGCGGACCTGCCCGTCCGCAATCGCCGCACGCTCGAGGACGCACTCGAGGGCGCGGGCATTACCCTGTCCTGACCATGGCCCAGACACGGAAGCGCCGGCAGAGCAAGCACCGCGGAAACGCCGCGGGGATGGTGGAGGCGCGCGGGCGCACGGGGCGCAAGCCCGGCGACGACCAGCGCGGCGGCACCGGGAAGGGCGGTCGCCAGGACCGCTTCGCCAAGCCGCCGACGTGGCAGGGTGCGTTTCAGCGCTCGCTGCTGGCCGCGGGCATCTTCGGCGTGCTCGTCGTCCTCTTCTTCGACTTCTCGATCGTGCAGGCGATTCCGCTGATCGCCTTCATGCTCGTCGTCTACGTGCCGCTCGGCTACTACACGGACCTCTGGATCTACAACCGGCGGCAGAAGAAGCTGCAGCAGGGAGGCTGACCGTGGACGTCCGCATGTTCACCGTCGGGCCGGTGCAGGAGAACACGTTCATCGTGCGCCCCGACGGAGGCGACCGCGCGGTCATCGTCGACCCGGGTGACGAGGCGCCGCGGCTGCTGGGCGCGCTGCGCGAGCTGGGGGTCGAGCTCGACGCGATCCTGCTCACCCACACGCACTTCGA
Source organism: Solirubrobacteraceae bacterium (assembly GCA_016463765.1). Taxonomy (GTDB): domain Bacteria; phylum Actinomycetota; class Thermoleophilia; order Solirubrobacterales; family Solirubrobacteraceae; genus Svornostia. The sequence goes on from JAEMQS010000007.1 coordinate 3,302, forward strand.
CCATGTCGGCGCCGTCGCCGAGGTCGCGCGCGAGACCGGCGCGAAGGTGTGGTGCCCGGAGATCGAGGTGCCGATCCTCGCGGACATCAACGCGTACATGCGGTTCCCCGGCCTCGGGCCGTTCGAGTCCTACGACGCCGACCACACGGTCGCCGGCGGCGAGGAGCTCACGCTCGCGGGCCTCACCTTCGACGTGCTCTTCACGCCGGGGCACAGCCCGGGGCACGTCACGTACAGCGTGCGGGACGAGAGCGCCCTGTTCAGCGGCGACGTGCTCTTCCAGGGCTCCGTCGGCCGGACCGATCTTCCCGGCGGTGACTGGCCGACGCTGGCGCGGTCGATCCGCGTCCTCCTCGAGCGCTTCGACGAGGAGACCATCGTCTACCCGGGCCACATGGGCGTCACGACGCTCGGCCGCGAGCGGGCGACCAACCCGTTCCTCGCCGATCTCGGCGCCCCGTCGTCGTGAGATAAACGGCTGTCCGGTCCGGACCGCTCCGGTAGCGTCAAGCGGACCATGGAACAGGCGAAGGTGTGGGACCACCTCGACACAGTGCGGAGCCGGCCATGAGCCGGCTCGGCTTGCTGCGGCCCGATCGGGTCGTCCGCGCGGGTGCGCGCACGACGTTCGAACTCACGCGCGCGACCACGCAGTTCGCGGTCGGCATGGCGGGCGAGCTGGCGGGGGAGGCGCTGCTGCGCGGCGTCGACATCGCACTGCGGGCGCCGGCGACGTCCGAAGCCGTCGAGCGCGTGCTCGGCAGCGACCTCATCCGCGACACGGTCGCGGACGCCGTCCGCGGGCCGGTGCTCGACGCGCTGCTCGCCGACGACGTGTTCGAGGAGGTCCTCGACCGTCTCGAGGAGGGGCGCGCGCCGGAGCGCGTCGCGGACTGGGTGCTCGCGGACGGCTTGGCGGAGCAGATCGCCACGCGGGTGGTCGAGGGGCCGGAGCTCGGACGGATCCTCGACGTCGCACTCGCCAGCGAGCAGATGCAGGCGACGATCACGGCTGCGCTCGACAATCCCGCGATGCAGCGCATCGCGGCCAACGCGGTCGACAGCCGCGTCGTCGATGAGGTGGTGCGCGCCCTGCTGGCCAGCGAGGAGGTGTGGCTGCTCGTCGCCGAGATCGCCGAGAGCCCGCAGGTGACGGCCGCGCTGTCGCGGCAGACGGCCGGGGTCGCCGACCAGATCACCGACGAGGTGCGTGAGCGCTCGCGTGACGCAGACGACTGGGTGGAGCGGACGGCGCGCCGCCTCCTGCGGCGTTCGGGCACCTCACCGCAGATCGAGCCGCCCGGGGGGCCCGCGTGACGGACGCCGCGGTGCGGGCGGCACAGCGCGCCGCCGGGTTCTCGCCGCCGCCCGAAGCCGGTCCAGCACCGCAGGGGCCGCAGTACGTCGGCATCGTCTCCCGCGCGGTCGCGCTGGTCCTCGACGCGGCACTGCTGAACCTCGTCGCCGTCGTTGTCGGCGCGAGCGTGGTCCTGCTCATGGACACGCTGGGCATCCCCGAACGGGTCCGGGGGTTCGTCGTCCTCATCGCCGGGGCGGTCTACTTCGTGTGGGTCGTCGTGTACTTCGTCGGGTTCTGGATGATCAACGCCCAGACGCTGGGCGACCGCGTGATGGGCTTCCGCGTCCAGCGTCCGGACGGCAGCCGGGTGGGGCTGCGGTCAGGGGTCGTGCGGCTCGGCGCGCTCGTGCTGTCGGCCATCCCGCTGGGCGCGGGTTTCATCCCGGTGATCTTCGACGCCCGCAGGCGCGGGTTCCACGACCGGGTGGCGGGGACGGTCGTCGTGGTCGGCGTGGGGGACAAGCCGCACCAGCACCTCGGCGTCCCGACCGAGCCCGGTCCGTGACACGCCGGACGCATGTCGTGCTGGTGCTCCTCCTCGTCCTCGCGGGCGTGGTGGCCATGCTCCCGCCGCCGTCCGCGGACGCGGTGGTCGGCGGGCGGGCGGCCACCGCGGCGGACAATCCGGCGATGGCCGGGCTGGTCCGGCGCGGCCAGCCGGCGGTCGACTCGCTGTTCTGCGGCGGGTCGGTGATCTCACCGACGGCGGTCGTCACCGCCGCACACTGCCTCGAGGGCGGGGTCCGGGCGTCGCAGATCGATGTCGTGGCGGGTGCGGTCCGGCTCTCGGACCCGGCGATCGCCCGGGTCCCCGTCGCGCGGGTGATCGTCCACCCGGCCTATGACGACGTCCGCACGATCCATGACGTGGCCGTGCTGCTGCTCGCCGCGCCGCTGCCGGTGCCGCCGATCGCGCTGGCCACCCCCGCGGAGGCGTCGCTGGGGGCGCCCGGAGCGATCCTGCGCCTCACGGGCTGGGGCGCGCAGCGGTACAACGCGCCGGAGAGCCTGCCCGACACGCTGAGGTACGCAGACATCCCGGTCGTCCCCAACAGCGTGTGCCGGCGGCTGTTCGACGTCTACGACGGTGCGCTGCAGCTCTGTGGCCGGGCGGCGAACAACCGGCCGGATTCGTGTCAGGGCGACAGCGGCGGGCCGCTGATCGGCGGCGCCCCGCCCGACGTGCGTCTCGTGGGGATCGTGTCCTACAGCGCCGACCAGTGCGGGTCACCCGGGTTCGCCGGGGTCTACGCCCGCGTGAGCGCCGAGCGGGACTGGATCGCGGCGGCGGCGGGCCTCGACGGGCCGGCCGCGCTCATCCCCGCGACGCCGCCGAAGCCGGCGGTCAAGAAGACCGTGCGCACCCGCATCGGGACGATCTCCTGCGCGGAGGACAGCTGTTCGGTCGTCGTCCGGGTGAGCGGCAGCGGCCGGCGTGATGTGCGCTCGGTCGTCGTTCGCGTGCGGCGACCCGAACAGCGCGGCTTCTCGGCCACATCGCAGCTCGTCCGCGCGCGCAAGGTCGCGCCCGGCGTCTACCGCGCCCGGACGCTCCTGCCGTACGGATTCGTGACGCTGACGGGGATCGCACTCGACGCGGCGGGCGCCCAGCTCGGCCCGGCTGCGCGAGAGGAGATCGAGGTCACCGCGGCCTGACGCCGCGGCGATGGACCGGTTCCCGGCCGTTCGTCGACGGCGTTGTATACAGTCCGGCCCATGGCACCCATCTTGCGAATCCTGTCCGCTGCGCTCCTCGGCGCCACCCTGCTCGCGACGCTCGCCGTCCTCAGCCCCTCACCGTCCGGCGCCGTGGTCGGCGGCCGTGAGGCCACCGCGGCCGACAATCCGGCGATGGCCGGGCTCGTGCGGCGCGGCCAGCGCGCGGTCGACTCGGTGTTCTGCGGCGGCACCGTCATCTCGCCCACGGCGGTCGTCACCGCGGCGCACTGCCTGGAGGGCGGCGTGCAGGCCTCCCAGATCGACATCGTGACCGGCGGCGTGCGCCTGACCGATCCCGCACTCCAGCGGGTCGCCGTCTCCCGGGTCATCCTGCATCCGCGCTACGACCAGGCGCGCGTGCTGCACGACGTCGCCGTCCTGCTGCTGGCGGCGCCGGTCAGCGTGCCGCCTGTCGCGCTCGCCACGCCGCCCGAGGCGTCCCTCGGCGCTCCGGGTGCCGTCCTGCGTCTGACCGGCTGGGGCTTGCAGCGCTTCAACGCCCCCGAGACGGTGCCCGACGGCTTGCGCTTCGCCGACATCCCGGTGGTCGCCGACAGCGTCTGCGAGCGACTCTTCGACACCTACGACGGTGCGCTGCAGCTCTGTGGCCGGGCGGCGAACAACCGGCCGGATTCGTGTCAGGGCGACAGCGGCGGGCCGCTGATCGGCGGGACGGCGCCGGACGTGCGGCTCGTGGGGATCGTGTCCTACAGCGCCGACCAGTGCGGGTCGCCCGGCTTCGCCGGGGTCTATGCGCGGGTGAGCGCCGAGCAGGAGTGGATCGCGGCAGCCGCCGGCCTGAACGGACCGGCCGCGCTGATCCCGCCGCAGCCGCCGAAGCCGCCGGTGGGCCGCAGCGTGCGGACACGCCTCGGGACGATCGCGTGCGACGGGGACGACTGCTCGGTCGTCGTCCGGCTCAGCGGCAGCGGGCGCAGCAAGGTCAAGTCCGTGATCGTCAGGGTGCGCCGCTCCGAGCAGCGCGGCTTCTCCGCGACCACGCAGGTCGTCCGGGCCCGCAAGGTCGCGCCCGGGGTCTACCGCGCCCGCACGCTGCTGCCGTACGGCATCGTCAACGTCAGCGCGGTGCCGTTCGACGCGCGCGGCGGCCAGCTGGGCCCGGCCGCGCGGGAGCGGATCGAGGTCACCGACTGACGAGGGTTCACCGCGGCGCAACCATCTAGTCTCACGCCGCGGTGAACGACCGACTCCACGCACCACGCGGCACGTACGACGTGCTGCCCGAGGATCACGCCGCGCGCGGCCCCGTGCTGCGCGTGGCGGAGACGATCCTCGAGCGGGCCGGCTACCGCCGCATCGAAACGCCGGTCTTCGAGCACACCGAGCTGTTCGCCCGAGGCGTCGGCGCGTCGACGGACATCGTGCAGAAGGAGATGTACACCTTCGACGACGGGGGCGGGCGATCGCTGACGCTGCGGCCTGAGGGCACCGCGTCGATCTGCCGCGCGTACGTCGACCACGGCATGCACAAGCTGCCCCAGCCGGTGAAGGTCTGGTACCACGGGCCGTTCTTCCGGTACGAGCGCGCGCAGGCCGGCCGCTACCGCCAGTTCTGGCAGATCGGCGCCGAGGCGATCGGCAGCGACGCGCCCGCGCTCGACGCCGAGGTCATCGTCCTGCTCGCCTCGATCCTCGACGAGCTCGAGGTCGGCGGCCTGCGCCTGCGGATCGGGAGCCTCGGCAGCCCGGAGACGCGTGCGGCGTACCGCGAGGAGCTGCAGGGTCACCTGCGCCGCCACGAGGGCCAGCTCAGCGACGACGTGCGCGCGCGGATCGACCTCAACCCGCTGCGCGCGTTCGACAGCGACCACCCGGGCACGCGCGAGGTCATGGCGACCGCCCCGCTGCTGCTCGACCGCCTGAGCGCCGAGGACGCTGAGCACTTCGCCGAGGTCCGCGCCCTGCTCGACGCCGTGGAGCTGCCCTACGAGGTCGACCCGACCCTCGTGCGCGGCCTGGACTACTACGCACGCACGGTGTTCGAGTTCACGAGCGACGCGCTCGGCGCGCAGAGCGGCGTCGGCGGTGGCGGCCGGTACGACGGCCTCATCGCGCAGCTCGGCGGGCAGGAGACCCCGGCGTGCGGCTGGGCGGCGGGCGTCGAGCGCATGCTGCTCGCGGCCGGTGATCGCCCGGCGGCGGCGCCGATCGTCGACCTCTACCTCGCCGTCGACGGCGGCGAAGCGGCACGGCTGCGGGCGTTCCGGATCGGCGCCGAGGCGCGCCGTGCCGGGCTCGCCGCGCAGGTCGAACTCGCCGGCCGGTCGCTGAAGGGACAGCTCAAGCAGGCCTCGCGCCTCTCGGCCCGCTACGTTGCCATCGTGGATGACACGGGTCAGGTGCGTCTGAAGGACATGGACGCCGCAGAGCAGCTGGAGATCTCCGACGTCGACGTCGTCGCGCAGGTGCTGCGCGGGCGGGGTCTGTCATGAATCCGTCGCTCCGCGCGAACGGCTACCGCGACGCATGGGCGGGCGACCTCGTCGAGCCGCGCGAGCGCGCGCGTGTGGCGGGCTGGGTGCACCGGCGCCGCGACCACGGCGGGCTGATCTTCATCGACCTGCGCGACCGCACGGGCATCGTGCAGATCGTCTTCGACCCCGACGAGTCGGGCGCCGAGGCGTTCGCCGCCGCGGAGCGGCTGCGCTCCGAGCACGTCCTGTCCGCCGAGGGTCCGGTCATCGGGCGCGGCGCCGAGCACGTCAACCCGAACATCCCGACGGGCGGCGTCGAGCTGCGCGTCCACGACCTCGAGGTCCTGGCGGCCGCCGAGACGCCGCCGTTCCCGATCGACGAGGACGGCGAGGTCGACGAGGTGCTGCGCCTGCGCCACCGCGCGCTGGACCTGCGCCGCGACCGCATGCAGCGCACCATGCGCCTGCGCCACGACGTCGTCCGCGAGATCCGCGAGCACCTCTCCGCCGAGGGGTTCATGGAGATCGAGACGCCGATTCTCACGCGCTCCACGCCCGAGGGCGCCCGCGACTTCCTCGTGCCGTCGCGCAACGCGCCCGGTGCGTTCTACGCGCTGCCGCAGAGCCCGCAGCTGTTCAAGCAGCTGCTCATGTTCGCCGGGTTCGAGCGCTACTTCCAGATCGCCCGCTGCTTCCGCGACGAGGACCTGCGCGCCGACCGCCAGCCGGAGTTCACGCAGCTCGACGTCGAGATGTCGTTCGTCACCGAGGACGACGTCATCGACGCCATGGAGCGCACGATGGCCAAGGTCTTCGCGCTCGCCGAGCTCGACGTGCCGGCGCCGCCGTACCGGCGCATGCCCTACGCCGAGGCGATGGCGCGCTACGGCTCGGACCGCCCGGACACGCGTTTCGGGCTGGAGATCGTCGACGTGGGCGAGGAGCTGCGCGGCTCGGACTTCAAGGTCTTCGAGGGCGTCATCAGCGGCGGCGGCGTCGTCCGCGCGCTGAACCTCGGCAACGCGGGCATGTCGCGCTCCGAGCTCGACGGGCTCAACGACGTCGTGCAGCGTCACGGCGGCAAGGCGGTCGCGTGGGCGGTCGTCGAAGACGGCGGTGGATGGCGCTCGCCGATCGCGAAGTTCCTCGGCGAGGAGCGGATCGCGGCCGCGACGGCGAAGCTCAGCGCGTCGACCGGCGACATCCTGCTGTTCGTCGCCGACAAGGAGCGCATCGCGGCGCCGGCCATCGGCGGTCTGCGCCTGGAGCTCGGCCACCGCCTCGGGCTCGTGCCGGACGGGCACCACGACCTGCTCTGGATCGTCGACTTCCCGATGTTCGAGTTCGACGAGGGCGACGAGCGCTGGAACGCGCTGCACCATCCGTTCACCGCGCCGCTGGGCGACCTGGCGGACCCCGCGTCGCTGACGTCGCGCGCGTATGACCTCGTCCTCGACGGCACCGAGATCGGCGGCGGCTCGATCCGCATCCACGATCCGGCGGTGCAGGAGCGGGTCCTCGAGATCCTCGGCATGGACGCGGAAGAGGCCAACGCACGCTTCGGCTTCCTCATCGAGGCGCTGAAGCACGGCGCGCCGCCGCATGGCGGCATCGCGTTCGGCATCGACCGGATCGTCGCGATCTGCGCGGGGCGGGAGTCGATCCGCGACGTCATCGCGTTCCCGAAGACCGCGAGCGGGGCGGACCCGCTCACGGGAGCGCCCGCGGAGGTCGACGACAGGCAGCTGCGGGAGCTCGCGCTCCGGCGCCGGTAGTCCACCCGGGACGCGCTGCCTCAACCTGGCGCGTTCACTACCGATGAGTGGGGAGGCCGCGGGTCCCCACTTGGAGGTAGTCGATGTCCTGGAAGATCGCTGACCTGAGCGTGCGCGCGAAGCTCGCCGCCATGCTCACGGTGCCGCTGCTCGGGCTCGTGGCCTTCGGGCTGGTGGCGATCGACCAGAAGCGCGACGTGGCCGACCAGGCGGGCGCGATCGAGGACCTGACTGGCCTGGCGGGTGCCACCGGGGCCTTCCTGCATGAATCCCAGCGCGAGCGCGGCCTCACGAGCCTGAAGCTCAGCGGCACCGACGTGGGCGATGACCTGACGGCGCAGCGGGGCAAGACCGACCAGGCGCTGCGCGCGCTGCGTGACAGCACCACCGGGACGCGCGATGCGCAGTCCACCACGCTGCGGACCCGCGCCGATGCCCTGGCGAAGGAGACTGGCGAGCTGGGCGACCTGCGCGAGCGCATCGACGCCGGCTCGGTTCCCGCCAGCGAGGCCGTCGCCTGGTACACCGCCACCCACGGGCTGGCGCTGGATGCGGTGGCCGAGGTCGCGGGCTCCTCTGACGACCCGGCGATGGCCGGAGACCTCAACGCCTACGTGGCGTACCTGGGCGCGAAGGAGGCCGCGGGCATCGAACGCGCGACGCTCGCCGCCGGCCTGCGCAACGGCGCCTGGCCGGACGCGGCGACACTGCGCGCGTTCGTGTCGGCCGTGGCTGTCCAGGGCGCCCGGCTTCAGACCTTCGAGCTCCGCGCGAACCCCGGGGCGCGCACCTTCGCGGAGCGCACCGTCGCCGGGGACGACGTCGCGCGCGCCGAGAAGATCCGCGAGGCCGCGCTGGCCGGGCTGACCGACGACACCGTCACGGGCGCGACCCCCGCGGTGTGGTTCGAGGCCCAGACCGCGCGCATCGACCGGATGAAGCAGGTGGAGGACAAGCTCGCGACGGACCTGGTGGCCGAGGCCGGCGACATTCGCGCGGCCGCCTCTCAGGACGTGCGGCTCTACGCGCTGCTGGTGCTGGCGGCGATCGCGGCCGGCCTGGGCATCGCCTTCCTCGTCGCGCGCCAGCTGCGCCGCGCCGTCGCGACGGTGCTCGACCGGCTGCGGACACTCTCCGGGGAGGACGTCCCGAGCGTCGCTCGTGGGATCACGGCCATGGCCGAAGGCGACCTGACGGTCACGGCCAGCGCCTCGACGGCGCCGATCGAGCGCCCCGGACGCGACGAGATCGGGCAGATCGGGTCGGCGGTCAACGAGATCGCTGACGGCACCGGCCGGATGGCCGGCGCGTACAACGAGACCCGCGCCACCCTGGCGTCCATCCTCGAAGAGGTGTCGGGCACGGCACAGACGGTGTCGAGCGCGTCGCACGAGATGGCGGCGACCTCGCAGGAGGCGGGGACGGCGACGGGGGTGATCGCGCACGCGATCACGGACATGGCCCACGGCGCCGAGCGGCAGGTCCGCATGGTGGAGTCGGCCCGTCAGAAGGCCGAGGAGGTCGTCACGGCGACGGAGGCGGCGGCGCAGGGAGCGCAGCGCACCGCGGGCTCCGCCGATGACGCGCAGACCGCGGCGACCGAGGGCGGCGAGGCGGTCGCCCGCGTCACCGAGGCGATGCGCGGCGTCCGCGAGGCGTCCGAGGAGGCCACGCGGTCGATCCAGGGGCTGGGCGCGAAGTCCGACGCGATCGGCGGCATCATCGCCACGATCCGCGCGATCGCCGAGCAGACGAACCTGCTCGCGCTCAACGCCGCGATCGAGGCGGCCCGCGCCGGTGAGCAGGGCCGCGGGTTCGCGGTCGTGGCCGAGGAGGTCCGCACGCTGGCCGAGGAGTCCCAGGACGCCGCGCGGTCGATCGGGGAGCTCGTCACCGAGATTCAGCACGAGACGACCGACGCCGTGTCCGTCGTCGAACGCGGCGCCCGGCGCAGCGAGGAGTCCGGGCACATCGTCGAGGACGCGCGGCTGGCGTTCGAGCGGATCGGCGCGTCGGTCGAGGACGTCAGCGGCCAGGTCGCCGACATCGTCGCGGCCGCGGAGCGCATCGCGAGCGCCGCCCAGGCCATGCGCGAGAGCATGGAGGAGGTGGCCGCCGTGTCGGAGGAGGCGTCCGCATCGACGCAGCAGGTGTCGGCGTCGACGGAGGAGACGAGCGCGTCGGCGCAGCAGATCGCCGGCAGCGCGGCCTCGCTGGCGACGACGGCGGGCGAGCTGGAGGCCCTCGCGAGCCGGTTCCGGGTGGCCTGATGATCGCGCAATCGGCTAGGCCTGGGCTCAGGATTCACAGTTTTCCGCGCTCCGGCCGACTACTCGACCGATGACCCAGGTCTCCCGCCCCATGATCATCGCCCTGGCGGGCACACTGCTGTTCGCCGCGGTGTGGTTCACGCTGCTGCGCCCCAAGCCCGCCGACGATGTCGTGACCGCGCCGGCCACGCCCGCCGCGACCCCGGCGACGCCCTCCGCGGACGGCTCGTCCGTGACCGACGCGCCGGCGCAGGCGCAGGCCGCGGTGGACGCCACCAACGCCGCGTCCGCGCAGGCCGAGGCCCAGGCCGACGCGGCCACCGGCGACACGGCCGCCCCGGCGGCGCCGGCGACCGACGACACCGCCGCGGGCTCATCTTCTTCTTCAGCGACGCAGGCCGCAGGCGCCGAGACGCCCGCGCGCGAGGTCACGACCGACGCCGGCGTCCCCGCCGGTGAGGCCGCGGTCCTGCGCCAGCTCGCCGACGGCAAAGTCGTCGTGATGCTGTTCTGGAACGCGTCGAGCGCGGACGACCGCGCCGCGCGCCGCGCCGTGACCGAGGCCACGAAGGGCGACAAGGACGTCGCGGTCCGTGTCGTGCGCGCCGAGAACGTCGGCTCGTACGAGGCGATCACGGGTGGCGTCACCGTCGCCCAGACGCCGACCACGATGATCATCGGCCCGGAGCGCAAGGCCGTGACGATCACCGGCCTGATCGACCCGCTCGAGATCGAGCAGGCGATCGCCCGCATGGCGCCTGCCAAGGGCTGACGCGCCGCATCTACACTCGGCCGCATGGCCGATGAGCGCTTCGAGGAGCATCTGCGCCACCCGCAGGGCTCCGGGACGATCCCTGACGGCGCCTGCACGGGTGTGGCCGGCGGTTCGGTCTGCGGCGACCTGGTGCGCTTTGGCCTGACGCTCGACGGGACCCACGTCTCGGCCGCCGGTTTCGAGGCCGACGGGTGCGGGGCGCTGACGGCGGCGGCGAGTGCCGCGGTCGATCTCGTGGAGGGCGCGTCGCTGTTCGACGCGGCGCGGGTGGGGTCGCCCACGATCGCGGACGCGCTCGGTGGATTGAGCGCCGGCAAGCTCCACGCGGCGGACCTCGTCAGCGACGCGTTGCATCAGGCGCTCGGCGCCGCCGCCACCGCGCACGCGGCGATCGCGCCGTCCGCGGACCGCACGCTCGTGGCGATGAGCGGCGGCGTGGACAGTGCCGTGGCCGCGCTGCTGTGCGCCCGCGAGCCCGGGGCGGAGGTCTGCGCGGTGACGCTCGAGCTGTGGCGCGACCCCGAGAACGACGCGGAGGCGTCGTGCTGTTCGGCGTCGGCCGTGCGCGTCGCGCGGTCGCTGGCCCACCGGATGGGCCTGCCGCACCTCACGGTCGATCTGCGCGCCGAGTTCCGGGCGGGCGTCGTCGAGCCCTACCTGGCCGATCACGCCGCGGGCCTGACGCCCAACCCGTGCGTGCGCTGCAACGGCCACGTCCGGCTCGACGCGATGGTCGACCTGGCCGACCGGCTGGGCGCCGGCGCGCTCGCGACCGGCCACTACGCGCGGGTGCGCGACGGGTTGCTCACGCTCGCCGCGGACCCGGCGAAGGACCAGACCTACATGCTCGCCGCGACCTCGCCCGAAACGATCGCGCGGCTGCGCTTCCCGCTCGGGGACCTGACGAAGCCCGAGGTCCGCGAGCTGGCGGCAGCGGCCGACCTGCCGGTCGCCCGGGCGCCGGAGTCCCAGGACCTCTGCTTCCTGGCCGGCACCGGCAAGGCGCGATTCCTGGCGCGCCACGGGCGGCTGCGCGACCGCGACGGCGCGATCGTCGACCGCCAGGGCCGCGAGCTGGGCCGCCACCGCGGTCACCACCACTACACGGTCGGTCAGCGTCGCGGCCTGGGCCTCAGCGCACCCGATGCGGACGGACTGCCCGAGGCGCTCTACGTCCTGGGCACCGACGCGGACGCGAACACCGTGACGGTCGGGCCCCGCGACGCGCTGGCGACGACGCGCGTCGGGCTGCGCGGCCTCACGCTGCACCGGCCCGCGAGTGAGGTCGACGCGGTGAAGCTGCGCTACCGCCAGCGGCCGCTCGCCGCGCGGCTGGACGGCGACGACGTCGTGCTGGCCGAGCCGATGGATGGCGCGGCACCCGGCCAGGCGGCGGTGCTGCTCGCCGGCGACCGCATCGTCGGATCGGCCTGGATCAGGGCGTGAGCGCGGCGAACGGCACGTGCTCGTCCTCCCCGGGACGGACGATCACCGCCGTGCGCTCTGGAACCTCACGCCACACACCCTCCATCGGACCGAGCGGCTCGGAGACCACGAGCCGGTCCTCCGGCCCGAGGGCCTGGAAGCGCTCGATGTCGGGGTACATCTCGCGCAGGGTCTCCGGGTCGTTGCTCTCGTAGAGCGTGCGCGACTGCGATCCGCTGCCGTAGCGCACCGCCCACAGCGTTCGCCCGTTGCTGAACCCCGCGGTCATCTCCACCGGATGGTCGATGCCGGCCTCGCGGCCGACACGCTCGATGAACCCGACGGCGCGCGCGAGCCCGCCGAGCGGGTCGTCCTGCAGGCCGAAGCTCAGCGCGAGGAAGAACATCAGCTCGGAGTCCGTGCTGCCCTCGATCTCGTTGTACAGCGACGGATCGACGCCGAGCATGAGCTCGCGGCGGATCCGCGGGTAGTCGACGATCTCGCCGTTCTGCACGAACAGCCAGTCGCCGTGGCGGAACGGATGGCAGTTCGTCTGCTGGACCGGCGTGCCCGTCGTCATCCGCACGTGGGCGAGGAACAGCCGCGTGCGGACGTGCGCCGCCAGCTCGCGCAGGTTGACGTCGTTCCACGCGGGCTGCACGCTGCGGTAGCGCCCGGGCGGATGGCCCTCGGCGAACTCGTCGTACCACCCGATGCCGAACCCGTCACCGTTGAGGAGCTCGAAGCCCTCCGACGCGTGCTGGCTCTGGGCGATGAGCCCGTGCTGAGTCCGGTAGAGCGGGTCCTCGATGAGGATCGGCTCGCCGAAGTAGGCGTTCCAGCGGCACATCGCGCGCGCCTACGACTCGGCGACCTTGATGCTCTCGATGATGACCGGGCTGACGGGCTGCTCGGTCGACGGGTCGGTCTCGACACCCTCGATCGTCGTGACGACGTCGATGCCCTCGGTGACCTCGCCCAGCAGCGCGTAGTCGGCCGGCAGGCCCGCGTCGTCGCCACTGACGACGTAGAACTGGCTGCCCGACGTGCCCGCCGGCTCGGCGCCGGTCTTCGCCATCGCCACGACGCCCTTCGTGTACTGGATGTCGCTCGGCGGGGCTTCCTCGACGGAGTAGTCCGGGCCGCCCGTGCCGTCACCGGCGGGGTCGCCGCCCTGGATGACGAAGCCCGGGACGATGCGGTGGAACGACGTGCCGTCGTAGAAGCCCTCGTCGGCGAGGTGCTTGAAGGAGTTCGACGTCTTCGGCGCGCGCTTGACGTCGAGCGTGATCTCGAAGGTGCCACAGTTCGTCGTCACGGTCGCCACGTAGGTCTTGGCGGGATCGAGCTTGCCGGTGGGCTCACCGACCGCGCTGTCCTTGGGCTCGGCGGGCTCGGCGGGCGTGCATTCGCCGGCCGCCGGAGCCGCGGCGGTCGTCTCCGCGGTGGTCTCCGCCTGGGTCGCCGCGCTGTCTCCGGAGTCGTCGTCATCGGAGCCGCAGGCGGCGAACGTGAGGGCGAGCAGGACGGCCAGGACGGTCAAGAGACGAGACATGCGCGCGAGCATAGAACGAAGGGAGCGGCCGCATGCGCTTGAATCAACGGTCGTGACGATGACGACCGACGAGATCCGCGAGACGTTCCTGGAGTTCTACGCCTCCCGCGACCACAAGCGCTTGCCCTCCGCATCCCTGGTCCCGGCGACCTTCGATCCGTCGGTCCTGCTGACCACCGCGGGCATGCATCCGCTCAAGCCGTACTTCCTCGGCCAGGAGACGCCGCCGCATCAGCGGCTCACGAGCTGCCAGAAGTGCTTCCGCACGACCGACATCGAGAACGTCGGCAACACCGCGCGCCACCTCACGTTCTTCGAGATGCTCGGCAACTTCTCGATCGGCGACTACTTCAAGAAGGGCGCCGCGGAGTTCGCCTGGGAGCTGTCCATCCAGGGCTTCGGGTTCAAGCCCGAGGACATCTGGATCACGGTCTTCGAGGGTGACGACGAACTCGGCCTCGGGCCCGACCAGGAGGCCATCGACGCGTGGCTGGAGATCGGGGTGCCGCGCGAGCGGATCGTCGCGTGCAACCGCGAGGAGAACTTCTGGCAGGCGGGGCCGACGGGGCCGTGCGGCCCGTGCTCGGAGCTGTATCTCGACCGCGGCGTCGAGTACGGCAAGGAGGACGACCTGCCGGGCGGCGAGAACGAGCGCTTCCTGGAGTACTGGAACCTCGTCTTCATGCAGTTCAACCAGGACCCGGTGAACACGCTGACGCCGCTGCCGGCGCAGAACATCGACACCGGCCTGGGCCTGAACCGGATGGCGCTCATCCAGCAGGGCGCCGAGACGATCTTCGAGACCGACCAGTTCATCCCGCTCATCGAGCTGGGCCGCGAGCTGGCGCAGAAGGAGGTCGACGAGCGCGCGCTGCGCATCCTGGCCGATCACTCGCGCGCCGCGACCTTTCTGATCGCCGACGGCGTCGTGCCGTCGAACGAGGACCGCGGCTACATCCTGCGCCGGATCATGCGCCGCGCGATCCAGCAGGGCCACCGCATCGGCATCGAGGGTGACGAGGGCCTGTTCCTGCCGCTGTTCGTCGACCGCGTCATCGAGGTCATGGGCAAGGGCTACCCCCAGATCGTGGCCGAGCGCGACAACATCCAGCGCTGGGTCAAGGCCGAGGAGGAGGGCTTCGGCCGGACGCTCGAGCAGGGCACGAAGCTCCTGCACGAGGTCATCGAGCAGTCGCGGGAGTCCGGCGCGATCCCCGCGGCCGACGCGTTCAAGCTGCACGACACCTTCGGCTTCCCGTTCGAGGTCACCCGCGAGCTCGCGCTCGAGGAGGGCCTGGAGGTCGACACGACCGGGTTCGACGAGCTCATGGAGCAGCAGCGCGCCCGTGCGCGCGGCGGCCGCGCGCAGGCCACCGACGGCGAGGGGCTGCGCGAGGGCGCGCTCGAGCTCGTCCGCAAGAGCGACTTCGAGACGGAGTTCGTCGGGTACGAGACCACCGAGCAGCACACCGCGGTGGGGGAGGTCACCGAGGTCGCGGGTCAGCTGCTCGTGCGCCTCGTCGAGTCGCCGTTCTATGCGACCGGCGGCGGCCAGGTCTCCGACGGCGGCGAGCTGGCGTGCGACAGCGGCGACTGCCGCGCGGTGGTCACCGACGTGCTGCGCCTGGGCAACGACCAGGCCCTCGTCGTCGACGTCCAGCAGGGCGAGCTGCACGACGGCGAGCGCGTCGTCGCGCGGGTCGACCGGGCCGCGCGCCACGCGACGCAGGCCAACCACACTGCGACGCACCTCCTGCATGCCGCGCTGCGTGAGGCGCTCGGCCCGCACGTCCGGCAGGCCGGCTCGTACGTCGGCCCGGACAAACTGCGCTTCGACTTCACCCACGGCGAGCGCCTGGCCCCCGAGGAGGTCAAGGCCGTCGAGGACCGCGTCAACGACTGGATCCTGCGCAACGACCCGGTGCGCCCGCAGACGACGACGCTCGCCGAGGCGCAGGAGCTCGGCGCGATGGCGCTGTTCGGCGAGAAGTACGGCGACATCGTGCGGATGGTCGAGATCGGCGACGGCGAGTACTCCCGCGAGCTGTGCGGCGGCACCCACGTGCGCGCCACGGCGGAGATCGGCGTCTTCAAGATCACCAGTGAGGGCTCGAGCGCGGCGAACGTCCGGCGCATCGAGGCGATCACCGGTCCCGAGGCCGTGAAGCTGCTGCGCGAGGAGGACCGGCTGCTGCGCGAGGGTGCGTCGGCGCTGAAGACGCAGCCCGAGCGGCTGCCCGAGGCCATCGCCGCGCTGCAGGCCAAGGCCAAGCAGGCCGCCAAGACGCAGGCCGCGGGTGGCGGCGCCGACGAGGCCGCGCTGGTCGGCAAGGCGACGGACATCGCCGGGGCGTCGGTCGTCGCCGAGATCGTGGAGGGCATCGAGCCAAAGCAGCTCATGGACGTCGCCGATCGCGTGAAGGGCAAGCTCGGCGACGAGGGCGCCGTGGTGCTCGGCGCCGTCAACGAGGGCAAGGTGAGCCTCGTGGTCGCGGTGGCCCCGGCGCTCATCGAGCGCGGCGTGAAGGCGGGCGCGATCGTCAAGGAGGCCGCGCAGGTCGTCGGCGGCGGGGGCGGCGGGCGCGACACGATCGCCCAGGCCGGCGGCAAGGACGCGGCGAAGCTGCCCGACGCGCTGACCGCGGCGAAGGCGGCCATCGAGCGCGCACTGGCGTAGTGCGCGTCCTCGCGCTGGACTACGGCAGCGCGCGCTGTGGCGTCGCGGTAAGTGATGTCACGGGCACGTTGGCCACGCCGCTCGACGTCGTGGAGCGGCCGGGGACGAAGAAGGGGATGACCCGGATCGTCGACGTCGTGCGCGAACGCGAGGCCGAGCGCGTGGTCGTCGGGCTGCCGCTCGGCCTGTCCGGGCACGACACCGATCAGACCCGCGAGGCGCGGGAGTTCGCCGCCAATCTGCAGCGCCGCCTGGGGAAGAAGATCCCCGTGGAACTGGAGGACGAGCGCTTCACCACGGCGCTCGCGCAACGGGACATCGATCCGCGCGCCGCGGAGGACTCCCGGGCCGCCGCCCATCTTCTGGAGGGGTGGCTGAGTAGGGTGATGGGTGGATCCCGTGGCCAGGACGGCCCGGATCGCCAGCCGTCATGAGCTTGTTCGGACGACAGTCAGACCAGGGGGATCGCTCCGCCGCCGACCGCGAACGCGCCCGCCTGGAGCGCGAGCGTCGCCGTGCCGAACGCGAAGGCCGTCCGCTGCCGCCGTTGCCCGAGGAGGTCGCGGCCGAAGCGCCGGTCCCGGCGCCCGTGGATCCGACGCCGCCGCATGGCGACCCGTTCACGCCGCCGGAGCCTGAGCTGCCGCCCGAGCCCGTGGCGCCGGAGCCCGTCCCGGTACCGGAGCCTGAGCCCGAGCCCGAGCCGGCACCCGTCCCCGAACCTGAGCCCGACCCGGCGCCCGCGCCCGAACCGGTCCCGGATGATCCGGCACCCGCCCACGGTGACCCGTTCGCCACCGTGCAGCACGACGTCACCGAGGACTGGCTCGCGGAGGGGGAGCCCGAGGTCGTGCGCATCCAGCCCGACCCGCCGGCGCCACCGCCCGCGCCCGCCGGCTCGCTGCCACCCGAGCCCGAAGCGGCGCTCGGCGCCACGCGGGCGCCGCGCGCGCCGCGCGTGACGCCGCGCGGACGGGGTCGCCAGCGCCCGATCGCCTCGCCGCCCGGCGACGCGCCCAAGGGCGTGCGCCGGGCCCGGCGGTGGCGCCGCCCGCTGGCGATCGGCGTGCTGCTGCTCTTCATCCTCGCGGTGCTGTGGCTGCTCAACGCGCTGATCCAGCCGTTCGGCGACGAGGGGGAGGGCCGTGTCGCCGTGCGCATCCCCGAAGGCTCCAGCGCCCGGGACATCGGCGACCAGCTCGACGAGGCCGGCGTCATCGACTCCGGCGCCATCTTCGCGCTGCGCGCGCTCGTGGCGGGCAAGCGCGACGACCTGCGCTCGGGCCGGCACGTCCTCGCCGAGAACATGTCCTACGGCGCGGCGCTCACCGCCCTGACGACGGTGCCGAAGGCCCAGCCCGCGCCGACGACCGTGAAGGTCACGATCCCCGAGGGTCTGTCGCGGCGCGAGATCGACGCGCGGGTCGAGGACACCGACATCCGCGGGGACTACCTCGCCGCCACCGAGCGGGCTCCGTCCGGGTTCTCGCCGCGCAAGTACGGCGCGCCCCGGCGCCCGCGCTCGCTGGAGGGCTTCCTGTTCCCCGCGACGTACGAGCTGCGGCCCAACCAGACGGTGCGCAGCCTCGTGCGCCTGCAGCTGAACACGTTCGAGCAGAACATCGCAACGGTCAGCATGCGGCGCGCCCGGGCCCGGAACCTGTCGACCTACGACGTGCTGATCATCGCCTCGATGGTCGAGCGCGAGGCCCAGCTCGCCCGCGAGCGCCGCACGATCTCGGCCGTCATCCACAACCGCCTGCGCGCCGGCATGCCGCTCGGCATCGACGCGACCACCCGGTACGCGACGAACAACTGGACCCGGCCGGTGCGCCAGAGCGAGCTCGAAGCCGACTCCCCGTACAACACGCGCAAGAACACCGGCCTGCCACCCACGCCGATCGGCAACCCGGGCCTCGCCTCGATCAAGGCGGCGGCGAACCCGTCGGGGTCGAAGGCCCTGTACTACGTCGTCAAGCCGGGGACGTGCGGCGAGCACGCGTTCAGCTCTACGGCCGCGGAGTTCGAGCGCGATCGCCTGCGCTACAACCAGGCGCGCGAAGAGGCCGGCGGCAAGTCGCCGACGACCTGTTGACCGGAGATCCCCAGACCGCGCGCTACGGCGTCCTGGGCTGGCCGGTCGCGCACAGCCGGTCGCCCGCGATGATGCAGGCCGCCGGCCTGTCCCGCTACCAGCTGCTGCCCGTCCCGCCCGAGCGGTTCGACGAGACGGTGCGCGCGCTCGCCGGTGCGGGCTTCCGCGGTGCGAACGTCACGATCCCCCACAAGGAAGCGGCACTCGCGCTGGCCGACGAGGCGACCGAGGCGGCGCGCGCGATCGGCGCGGCGAACACGCTGGAGCTGCGCGAGGACGGCACGATCCGGGCGTCGAACACCGATGCGCCCGGGCTGCTCGCGGCCACGGAGGGGCGTCCGCGGGCGACCGCCGTCGTGCTCGGCGCCGGGGGCAGCGCCCGGGCGGTCGTCTGGGCGCTGCGGTCGGCGGGTGCGGAGGTCGCGATCTGGAACCGGTCGGCGGACCGCGCTCGGCAGCTGGCGCGTGAGCTTGAGGCCACGGCCGTGGACGACTTGCCCGAATTCGCGGATCTACTAGTTAATTGTACGGCTGTTGGGCTCAGCGATCCGTCCACGACATTTTCGTCACTGCCTCTGAATCCCGATGATCTCAGCGGATACGCGACCGTGGTGGACCTCGTCTACCGGCCGGGAGGGACCCCGTTGATCGACGCCGCAGGGGCGGCGGGCGGGGTGACCGTCGATGGGCTGGAGATCCTGGTGCAGCAGGGCGCGCTGAGCTTCACGACCTGGACCGGGCGCGAGGCTCCCGTCGCGGCGATGCGCCGTGCGGTCCGCGACACCACGCTCCATGGACCCGATCGCCACTCAGACCGATGACCGCGCCGAGCTCGACATCGTCGATGCGCCGGCCGCCGACAGCGCGCCGCTAGCCGCCGTCCCCACGGGCGGGTTCACGCCGCCGCCTCCGGCGCCCGAGCGGCGCGAGGAGGCCGTCACCGACGGGCCCTGGGACGGCGTCAGCCGTCCGCGCCCCCGCAACGGCGGCGGGTCGCGGTTCCTGACCGACGTCATCGTCGAGCTCGGCCTCTGCGACGCCGAGCGCGTCGCGCAGGCCGTCGAGAGCGCCCGCACTTCGGGCACGACGCCGGAGCGCCTGCTGGTCGAGAGCGGTGCGGTCAGCGCCGACGATCTTGCCCGCGCCGTCGCCGAGCGCCACGGCCTCGACCACCTCGACCTCAGCGTGTTCCAGGTCGACATGGCGGCCGCGCACGTCGTCGACGCGGCCGCGGCGAAGCGCTACCAGGCCGTCCCGGTCGCGTTCATCGACGACCGCACGCTGCTCGTCGCGATGGCCGACCCGGCCAACGTGCTGGCGGCCGACGACATCTCGATGATCACCGGCTACGAGGTGCGCCCGGCGGTCGCAAGCGCCGACGACATCGGCAACCTCGTCTCCCGGCTGAGCCGGCTCGACCACGTCGTCGCCGACACGGGGGCGGACGCCGCCGCCGAGCAGGAGGCGACCACGCAGTCGGCCGAGGTCCTCGATCTGCGGGAGTCCGCCGAGGATCAGCCGGTCATCAAGCTCGTCAACCAGGTGCTCGCCCAGGCCGTCGAGCAGGGCGCGTCCGACGTCCACTTCGAGCCCGACACCGACGCGATGCGCGTGCGCTTCCGCATCGACGGCGTGCTCAGCGAGGCGACGGAGGTGCCGCAGCGGATGGTGCCCGGCGTGACGTCGCGCCTGAAGATCATCAGCGACCTCGACATCGCCGAGAAGCGCGTCCCGCAGGACGGCCGCGTCGGCCTGACGATCGACGGCAAGCACGTCGACCTGCGCGTCGTCACGCTGCCGTGCGCACACGGCGAGAACGTGGTGCTGCGCATCCTGGACACGTCGAACGTCGTGCTCGACCTCGACAAGCTCGGCATGGCCGAAGGCGAGCGCGAGCGGTTCACCGAGGCGTTCAGCCAGGCCTTCGGCGCGGTGCTCGTCACTGGCCCGACCGGCTCGGGCAAGTCGACGACGCTCTACGCGGCGCTGGGGCAGCTCAACACGCCCGAGAAGAACATCATCACGATCGAGGACCCGGTCGAGTACCAGGTCGACGGGATCACCCAGGTGCAGGTCAACCCGCGCGCCGGGCTGACGTTCGCCAGCGGCCTGCGCGCGATGATGCGCGCCGATCCCGACGTGATCATGGTCGGCGAGATCCGCGACCGGGAGACCGCGCAGATCGCGATCGAGGCGGCGCTGACCGGCCACCTCGTCCTCTCGACGCTGCACACGAACGACGCCCCGACGGCGATCACGCGCCTGACCGAGATGGGGATCGAACCGTTCCTCGTCGCGTCCGCGATCGACGCGGTCGTCGCCCAGCGCCTGGCGCGCCAGCTGTGCCGGCACTGCAAGCAGCGCACGATCATCCCCGCGGACGTCCTGCGCCGCAACGGCTTCCACGTCACCCTGGACCTCGAGGCCTACGAGCCCGACGGCTGCGCCCGGTGCAACAACACCGGCTACAAGGGGCGGATCGGCCTGTATGAGGTCATGCGGCTGAACGACGAGATCCGCTCGCTGGCCGTCGAGCGCGCGTCGGCCGACCGGATCGCGGAGGTCGCGATGCGCCACGGCATGTACCGGCTGCGCGAGGACGGGCTGCGCAAGGTCACGCTCGGTCTGACCTCGATCGCCGAGGTGGCGCGCGTCTGCGGCACCGGCGCCGGGTGACGTAAAGTCACCCTTACATCTCCGACCGCCTGAGTATGTGTTAGGGTCGCCTAACACAAATGATCCAGGGGGTCTGAACACGTGGGGCGGTACACCGGACCGACCGAGAAGCTGTCACGACGCGAAGGCGTCGAGCTGTTCCTGAAGGGCGAGCGCCTGCTCAACGGCAAGTCGGGGCTCGAGCGCCGCCCGACGCCGCCCGGCCAGCACGGCGCGGCCCGCAGGCGCCAGCCGTCGACCTACGGCGTTCAGTTGCGGGAGAAGCAGCGCGCCAAGCGCTACTACGGCGTGCGCGAGCGCCAATTCCGCCGCTACGTGCGCGAGGCGTCGCGTCAGCGCGAGGGCCTCATGGGCGACCATCTGCTGCGGCTGCTCGAGCGCCGGCTGGACAACGTCGTGTACCGCCTCGGCCTGGCGACCACGCGGGCGCAGGCGCGCCAGTACGTCAACCACGGGCACGTCATCGTCGACGGGCGGAAGGTCGACATCGCGTCGTTCCAGGTCAAGCCCGGGCAGGCGATCTCGCTGCGGGCCGGCAGCCCGGTCGAGCCTGCGGCGCGCGACGCCGTCGAGCTCGTCTCCGCGGTTCCCGGCTGGCTGCAGGCCGACCTCGACAAGCTCCAGGGCACCGTCCTGCGGCTGCCCGACCGGTCCGAGATCGCGACGCCGGTCAACGAACAGCTCATCGTCGAGTTCTACTCCCGCGTATGAGCGACGAGCTCCAGCGCCTCTGCGGTCAGGCGTGCCCGCCGCACGAGGACGTGCTGCTCGCGCTGGACCGCGAGCTGCAGGCCGACGGCGTCGACGCCGCCAGTGCCGCCATCGACGCGCTCGCGGCCCGGCTGCCCGCGCCCGGTGGCGACCCGATCCACGAGCTCGCGTGCGTGGCGGGCCTGCTGCGCGACGGCCTGCGGTCCGACGAGATCGGGTCGCTCGCGCTGAGCGAGGTGCTCGTCGACGGCGGCGGCCACCCGCTCACCACCGCCGCGGCTGTCGTCTGCGCTGCCCGCCGGCGCGGACTGGCGATCGACCTCGTTGGGCACGGCCCACGCGTCTGGATCGCGCACGAGGCCGCCGGCTCGCCCTACGTGGTCGATCCGGCCGACCCGCGCGCGGCGTTCGACGCCCGGGCGCTCGGGATCGACCTCCACTGGCGCTGTGCCCACGAGCTCGCGCTGGTCATCCTCGACGGGGTCGTCGAGCGGGCCGAGCGCTGCGGCGACCTGGCGTGGGCGCTGCACGCGGCGGACCTGCGTGCGCGGCTGCCGATGGAGGCGTCCGACGCGGACAGCCGCCGCACCGAGGTGCAGCGGCTGCGCGCGCGCCTGAACTGACGGCTACTCGCCGGAGGAGGAGCCGGTGCTGACCGGCTTGGAGCAGACCTGGGTCGCCGAGCCCTGGCAGAGCTCGTACGCGGTGCCGGGCTGCATCTGGGTGCGGGTCGAGATCGAGAACGGCACGTTCGCCGCCTTGCCCTGCGTGACGCGCACGACGTAGGGCGCGCCGGTGTTCCAGGTCGTGAAGCCCAGGGCGGTCGTGGCACCCGCTTCGCGGCCCTCGGCCTGGCCCTGGGTGAGACCCTCCTGCTTGCCCTGCGCCTCGCCGCGCTCGAAGCCGACCTGCTCACCGCGTGCGATGCCCGCCTCGCGGCCGGTCTTCTCGCCTGCGGCTTCGCCTTCCTTCTCACCGGCGGACTCGCCGACGTTCGTGCCGGCGGCGGCGCCCGCGTTGTAGATCTCTTCGTACTTCGGCTCGCCCTTGGCGTACTCGTCCTCGGTGGAGCTGACGCCCGTCGAGTGGCCGAGGAGGTACCCGCCGACGGCGAGGATCAGCGCAGCGGCGACGGCGCCCGCCCACCAGCCGGTTCCGGGACGACCGGACGACGAGGGCGTGGGGGAGGACGGCGGCGGTGTGGCCATGGCAGAGGGTCTCCTGAGGTCAGAACGGGGCGTTCGCGGCGGGTATCGGCGCGGTCGGGGATGGGCATGAGGTTCGACGGACGCGCGTCAGCCACTCGTCAATGTGTCCAGTGGCGCGGTCAGCAGGTCCGTGCCCGCCCGGCACGGCCGATCACCTCAGGCGATGAGCATCGACTTCGCCGACCTTGTCCTCGAGGTTCTCCAGCGCCGCGCGTCGGACCTCCACCTGACTGCCGGCGCGCGTCCGGTCGTCCGCACGCGCGGGCGCCTCGTGCCCCTGGAGGGCTTCCCGGTGCTCACGCCCGCGGACACCCGCGAGATGGTCTACGGGATCCTCACGAACGATCAGCGCCAGCGCCTGGAGACGGACTGGCAGCTCGACTTCGCCTACGCCGTCCCCGGCCAGGCCCGCTTCCGTGTCAACGCGTACTTCCAGCGCGGCGCCCTCGGTGCGGCGTTCCGCCTGATCCCGGCGAAGATCGAGTCGCTCGAGTCGCTGAACCTGCCGGCCGTGATCGGCGAGTTCACGAAGAAGCCGCGCGGCATCGTCCTCGTGACCGGCCCGACCGGCTCGGGCAAGTCGACGACGCTCGCCGCGATCCTGGACAAGATCAACCAGGAGCGCGAAGAGCACATCATGACCGTGGAGGACCCGATCGAGTTCCTCCACAGCCACAAGCGCTGCATCGTCAACCAGCGCGAGCTGGGCGCCGACGCGCAGTCCTTCGGCCTGGCGCTGAAGGCCGCACTGCGCCAGGACCCGGACGTCATCCTCGTCGGCGAGATGCGCGACCTGGAGACCATCTCCACCGCGCTGACCGCCGCGGAGACCGGCCACCTCGTCTTCGCCACGCTCCATACGCAGGACGCGCCGCAGACCATCGACCGCGTCATCGACGTCTTCCCGCCCGAGCAGCAGCACCAGGTCCGCGTGATGCTCTCCGTCTCGCTGCAGGGCATCGTCACGCAGCAGCTGCTGCCGACCGCCGACGGCGCCGGGCGCATCGCGGCGTGCGAGATCCTCATGCCGACCCCGGCGATCCGCAACCTCATCCGCGAGGGCAAGACGCACCAGATCTACAGCGCGATCCAGACCGGCTCGACGCACGGGATGCAGACCATGGATGCCGCGCTGGCGAATCTCGTGCGCCGCGGGGTCATCACGCAGGCGTTCGCCGAGGAGCGCTCCTCGCAGCCCGACGAGCTCAAGCGTCTGATCGCCGGCGGCGCCTCCGCCTCCGCCCAGTCCAACGTGTACCGCGCCGCGTGAGCACGTTCGCCTACACCGTCATTGACTCGACCGGCTCGCAGAGCAAGGGCGAGGTTGAGGCCGAGACGCTGCAGTCGGTCACCGATCAGCTGCGCCAGCGCGGCCTGATCGTCCTGAACGTCGGCGAGAAGCGGAAGTCCAAGGAGATCGAGCTGCCCTGGTCGGGGCGGATCAAGTCCGCGGACCTCACGATCATGACCCGGCAGCTGTCGACCATGGTCTCCAGCGGCATGAGCATCCTGCGGGCGCTGAATGTCCTGGAGCGCCAGACGGAGAACGACAAGCTCAAGGGCATCCTGGCCATCGTCCGCCGCGACGTGGAGTCCGGCCTGCCGCTCTCCGACGCGCTGGAGCGCCACCCCGACGCGTTCAACCCGCTCTTCGTCTCGATGGTCCGCGCCGGTGAGACCGGCGGTGTCCTCGAGTCCTCGCTGCACCGCGTCGCCGAGCAGCTGGAGAAGGACGAGGCGCTGCGCCGCCAGATCAAGTCCGCGATGGTCTACCCGACGGTGATCGTCACGTTCGCGGCCATCGTCCTGCTCGCGCTCATCACCTTCCTGGTCCCCGTGTTCGAGGGGATCTTCGTGCAGTTCGACGGCGAGCTGCCGATGATCACCCGCTTCACCGTCGGCCTGTCCGATCTGGTCACCGGCCGCTGGTACGTCCTGCTCGTGGTGGGCATCGCGACGGTCTACGGCTTCAAACGCTGGAAGAGCAGCGACAAGGGGCGCCGCCAGTGGCAGCGCTTCTGCCTACGCATCCCGATGAAGATCGGCGACATCGTCCAGAAGGTCGCCCTCGCGCGCTGGTCGCGCACGCTGTCCGCGCTGCTGAGCGCCGGCGTGCCGCTGCTGCAGGCGCTGGAGATCACCGGCAAGACGGCGGGCAACGTCGTCGTCGAGGACGCGATGGACGACATCCGCGCGAGCGTTCGCTCCGGCGGCTCGATCAGCGCCCCGATGAAGTCCGCGACGATCTTCCCCCCGATGGTGACCCACATGGTCGGCGTCGGTGAGGAGACCGGTGCGCTCGACACGATGCTGTCGAAGATTGCCGACTTCTACGAGGACCAGGTTGCCGCTGCGGTGAAGTCGCTGACGTCGATCCTCGAGCCCGTGATGCTCGTGGTGGTGGGTGGCATCGTGGGGTTCGTCGTGATCGCGATGTACCTGCCGATGTTCAAGCTGTACGACCAGATTCAGTAGCCGCTGCCGCTTGATGGCGGCAGCGCTCGATGCTGGTCGGCCGCCGGAGCGCCGAAGGTCGTGATGGTGTCGTCATGGCGGCACACGCGCGACGTTCGCCGGTCGCGGCGGCGCCCGCTCTTCGTCCATTGCGACAGTGACTGGACGCGAGGCCGTGGCCGCCGTTCCTCCGATGAAGCGCCGTCAACGCTCTAGGGCCGCGAAGGACATACGGCGAACCTCGTCCCGTGCCTGGAACCACGACGGAGCCGTCGCGTGTACTGCTTTGCCACCCGGACTCTTAGCTTCGGCCTGGAACGAGCCATCGGGCCGCTCCTGGATTTGCAGCTTCCACCCCTTCGGGACAAGGCGTTCATAGCCAAGCTCTTCGTACTGCCAACGGTCGAGATACTCGGCACGGGCGGTGGCGTCGTCCTTTACCGCCGCCCACTCGGCGGCAGCGCGCCGCATCGCAGCAAACGTCCGGTCGTCTTCGGACTCTGGCCGCAGTTCGTATCGGTCTTGCAGTGCCTGCCAGATCAGGTAGACGCCACTCGCCACTGCAGATGACGGCAAGAACTCGTCAGCGCAGGCCGTGACTGCAAGCGCCGCTTGATACGGCTCATCTGCGCTGGCGACCGCCTCGATGAGGCGGTCCAGCTCCTCCGGCCAGTCGCGTTCATCCACACACAGGACCATAACCCTGACTGCCGCGCCCGCCTGCCAGCGACACGCGCTAGACCGGCGGCCTGCGCGTCTCCGCTTCAGGCGGAGCGACTATCGCTCGTCGTCCGAAGCGACAGTCGGGACTCAGGGCGCTTGCGCGGAGGCGCACGGCGGGTTTCGCGCCATGCAATGCGCCGGAGAGGACTCGCACTGGCTATCGGTCGCCCGAGTGCTGGAGGACCACGGATCGGTCGCGCCCGCTTCGGGGCGGTTCTGCTGGTCGTGCTGCGCGAGGGTGTCAAGCGGTAGCGCCCTCCGCGTGCCGACCTTCGAGTCCGCGCCGTCGGAGATCCGCGCGGACGTTGGGCTAGGCTCGCCCGGTCCCCCGTCCCGCTGCTCGTCCGCAGCGACAGGACGGAGTCTGCTCGTCCAACTACGCTATCGCCGTGAAGCGCGTCTTGCGCATCGCCGACCTGAAGGACCACGTCTTCCTCACGATGCCCGAGATTCTCGCGGCACTCCCACCAGAGGCATCGTCACTCCAGTGGTGCGTCCTCGACCTGGGTGACGTCACGGCAGATGACGCCTCCGGGCTCAACGTGCTGGAGATGGAGGATCGGGTTTTCTCATCGCCGACGGGCCTGTACCTGTCATTCGATGAACTGTCCGACTTCGCGCGGAGCACGAGGCAGGTCATCGACGGTCTCTTCGTGGCAACCCGGCCGAGCGCGCCACCGATCCAGCGGGATGAGGCCGATGCCTCCATCCTCGACCAGTCCGTGGCGGTCGTGGCGGCGTGGGACAGCAGCTTCTGGTTAGTGGGCGCGCCGGACTCATGGCTCAGACACCTGGAGCAAGTGTTCAACGACGTGCACGAGGAGGACATCACTGCCACACCGCTACGTGCTTGGGGACCGTCCCCAAGCTAGAGCGGGGGCCAACGAACCGAATCCCCCTTCCATGCTGAGCAGCGGACTGCTGGTCCTCGTCCAAAGCGCAAGCGGTGGGGACGCGACTTGGACTGCTGGACTTGCCTCAAAGCGAAAGCCACGGGGTACTCTCGCCGAGATGAGCCTGTTGAGGAGAATCTTCGGCCCCGCGACTGACGACGCGACGCGTTCCGCAGTCGTGAAGGACGGGCACACGCATGCCCCCGATGCCGATCCCGACGATGTCGTATTGCCGAAGGAGAAGAAGTCGAGCGCCAGTCTCATCGCGGCCAAGCCGCCGCGCGGCTGGAAACGCCAGGCGTCGGAAGCCGCTGGTGGGGTGTGGCCGTGGGGAGACGGCGATAGCCCGCAGGGTCACCACTTCGGCGGCGGCGACTCCGGCGGATCGTCCGCAAGCGGCGACTGACCGCGGCTTCCGCTTTCGCCTGGCGCCGGCACCCAGCTGCCAGCTCGCCGAGCGTGCTGCTTTCCATGCAATCCGGCAGCGAGGACCGACGTGACCGGCACCCAGTCACCAGTCGCTCCAATGCCGGACGACCGAACGGCGCGAGGGGTCGTCCTGGCGTTGTCGGCGCGCTCAGCCCACCGGCACGCGCGTCCACACCCCGAACGCCGCGCCATTGCGCCGAGGGCCCGCGGTGAACTCCCCGCCGAGCTCCTCGGCGGTCCGCTGGAGCGCGCTGAGCCCGCGCCCGCTCCCGCGGGTCGTCCGCGCGCTGCGTCCCTGCGTCGTGAGGACAGACACCACGAGGTCACCGTCGTCCAGCTCGACCGTCACGTCCGAGGCGCCGCCGCCCGCGTGCCGCCGGGCGTTCGTCAGCGCCTCCAGGACCGTGCGCTGCGCGTGCGCGGCCACGGGCGTGGGGAGCGACGCGGCCGTCACGTCATCGGAGATCACGCACGTCACCGGCTGACCGGCGCGCCGCGCCTGCTCGACGGCGCGCAGGAGCCCGTCCAGGGTGTCGCGGTCGCCCGCTGGCGTCTCACCACGGCGCAGGGCGCGCAGCAGCCGCTGCAGCTCGCGGCCCGTCTCGTCGACGGCGTCGCGCAGCGTGACCGTGGCCGCGCGTGCGTCGTCCCAGCGCTCGCGGCGCACATGGACCGACGCGGCGCCGGCCGTCACCCGCGCGAGCGTGACGCCGTGGCCGACGAGGTCGTGGAGATCTCGCGCGATGCGGTCGCGCTCGGTCGCGAGCGCGGCGTCGAGCGCCTGTGGGTGGCTGCGCCGCAGTTCGTCGACGCCGACCGCGCCCGCAAGCGCGCGGCCCTGGTGGTGGCGGGTGAACCACGCGAGCGCGCCGGCGCTGGCGCCCAGGCCGGCGATGAGGGCGAGCTCCGGTGGCTCGGCGCCCTGCATCGCCTCGGCGACCAGACCACACCCGGTCAGCAGGGCGACGCCCGCGACAGACCGCCGCGGGGTGACCGCGTGCGCCGAGGACACGAACGGCACGATGGCGATCTCGAAGGTCGTGGCGATGCGCCGCGGGACGAGGTCGAGCGGCGTGCCGATCACCAGGCCCGACCCCGCGACCGCGCAGACGGTCAAGGGGTAGCGGCGGCGAAACGCCAGGGGCAGTGCCGCGGTCAGGATGCCGGCCACCATCGACGCCCTGCGGTTGGGGACGTCCGCCACGGCGCAGTCGACGATGACGAGGGCTGCCGTGAACAGCCCGAAGGCGGCATCGGTTCGCCGCGGGTCCCAGCTCGGACCCGGGAGGGCGTCCGCCGAACCCGCGGGAAGCTCGACGCGCACCCGCCAGCGCCACGGGGCATCGTCGACCGACAGCGTGCCGTCGTGCGCGGCGACGCGCTCGCGCAGGCCTGCCAACCGCATCGGGTCACGCAGCGTCGGCGGACCCGCGCCGCGTCCCATCAGGGTGACCCGCAGGCCGGCGGGGCGGTGGTCGACGCGGACGGTCGCGTGACCGTCGTCGTCGCTCAGCAGCTCGTCGAGGACGCGCGCCGCGGCCAGGAGCTGCCCCGGCGGGGTCAGCGCCGGGTCCCCGGTGACGCGGTGACGGCGCCCGCGCGCCAGCGCGGCGGCCAGCGCACCCTCCGGCGGCGGCGTGGTCACCGCCGCGTTCTCACCGGGCAGCGCGAGGAGGAACCGGCGCAGCGCGGCCAGTGCGTCGTCGCACGCCACGCCCGCCGTCTCCAGGGCCTGCATGCCCGACGCGGTGTCCCGGCGCGCGATCGCCTGCTCGGCCTCCAGCCGCAAGCCCGTCAGGCGCGCCATCCGTGCGCGCACCTCTTCCTCCATATTGCCCGCGAGCTCCAGGCGCGTGCGCGTGACGTGGTCCGCCACCGCGGCGGCGGCACGGTCCTCGGCGATCGCCAGCGCGCCGGCCATCTCACGCGCGGCCTGCTGCTTGCGGCGCGCCAGCAACGCGACACCCGCAAGCATCACGGGCAGCAGCCCGGCGATGAGCAGGTCCGCCCGGTCCGTCTGCTCGAGGGCCCGTCGCGCGTCCATGCGGACCCAACGTACCGGGCTACACCCCGACGGGCACCTGCGGGACGAACGGCCGCATCTCGTCCTCGCCGTCCTGGACCACCAGCGCGGTTCCCGGATCGAGTTCGTGCCAGGCACCCGGGAGGTCGACCAGCGGCTCGGAGACCACGATCCGCGTCTCGTCGGAGAACTGCTGCAGGCGCGGGCGGTCGGGGTAGAGCTCACGGACGGTGCGCGGCTCGGCCGAGACGTAGAGCGTGTTGACCTCTGGGCCTGACGCGTAGCGCACGGCCCACAGCCGCTCGCCGTCGCTGACCCCGGCGCTCATCTGCAGCGGCGTGTCGATGCCGTGGCGCTCGCACGTCTGCTCGATGAAGCCGGCCATCCGCTGCAGCCCGCCGATCGGGTCGTCGCGCAGGCCGAACGTCAGGGCGAGGTGGAAGATGAGCTCCGAGTCCGTGGTCCCCTCGATGTTGTCGAAGAGGTCCGCGTCGACGGCGAGCAGCAGCTCGCGGCGGACGCGGTGGTACTCGTTGATGAAGCCGTTGTGCACGAAGATCCAGCGCCCCAGCCGGAATGGGTGGCAGTTGGTCTGCTGGGACGGTGTCCCCGTCGACGCGCGCACGTGTGCCAGGAACAGCGGCGACTCGACCTGGGCGGCGATCTCGCGCAGGTTGCGGTCGCTCCAGGCGGGGGAGGGGCTGCGGTAGACCCCGGGCTCGTCGCGCTGGCCGTACCAGCCCAGCCCGAAGCCGTCGCCGTTGAGCGGGTGCGCCATCTGCTCCGAGCGCTGGCTCTGGACGATGAGCGAATGCTCGGTGAGGTACAGCAGCTCCTCGGGCCTGATCGCCTGCCCGAAGTAGCCGAGCCATCGGCACATGTCCGTCGTCTCCCTTGTCGCTGAGCTGACCGATCGGGAGTCTCTCACCCTCGCGCGGTTGCGTTGCCACACCGGCGGGTAGAGCGACGAGTGATGTCGGGTCGCCAACTGGTGGTGCTCACGGGGTTCGTCGCGGTGATCGCGGCGCTGCTCCTCGCCGTCGCCCGGATGGAGACGGGGGCGGCGCTGCTGCTCGTCGCGGCCTTCGGCGCCTACTCGGCGATCGTCCTGTGCGGCGCGCACCGCGCCCGCGGGCGGGTCATCCGCCGAGCGCCTGCCGCAGTGCGTCGTCGAACACCTCCTGCGGCTGGGCCCCGCTGACCCCCAGCCGGCGGTCGAGGACGGCGAACGGCACGCCGCTGACCCCGAACGCCCGCGCCTGCTCCTCGTCGGCCGCGATGTCGTCGGCATGACGGTCGGAGCCCAGGACCTCCGTGATGAGCGCCTCGTCCATGCCGGCAGCGGACGCCGCGGTCCGCAGAACGTCGTGATCGCCGACGTCCAGGCCGTCGGTGAAGTGCGCGCGGTGCATCGCGGTCATCACGGCGAAGTCGAGCTGCGCGGGCTGCGCGGCGAGCACCAGGCGCAGCGCGTCGGTCGACGGCGCGCTGATCGCCCGCTCGGGGTGCAGCGGCAGGTCGAGCTCGGCGCCGAGCTCGCTGATGTGCGCCATGCGCTGCAGCGTGTCGGCCTCCGTCCAGCCGTACTTGCGCTGCAGGCGCTCGACGGTCGGGACCCGCGGCGGGTCGGGATCGGGGTCCAGGCGAAACGCCCGGATCTCGATCTGCACCCGGTCCTCGGCGCCGGCCGCCACGACGGCGTGCGCGAGACGTGCCTCGCCGATCCAGCACCACGGGCAGACGACGTCGGCCCAGATCTCGATCTTCACTCTTCTGTCCTCCAGCGCACGAGACCCTCGTGCTCGACATCGGCATGGACCGTCGCGCGCAGCAGCGGCAGCGGTGGGCCGCCCTGCGCGGCCAGCGTGCAGGGGACCCGCAGTTCGGGCCGGGGGTTGGCCCAGGCGGCCAGCCCGTGCAACAGCACCTTCTCGTACCGGGCGCCGAACAGCGTGAGGTTCGTCGCGCCGCTCAATGCGGCGCTCGGAGCGAGCACGCCCCGGAACCCCGCATCGCGCAGGTCGTCGGCGAGGTCCTGGCAGACCGCGTGATCGCCGACGGCGGCGGCGGGGTCCAGCTCGCAGGCCGCCCAGCGGTCGAACGTCGACAGGTCGGCGATGTCTGTTTCGGTCACGTACGCGAGCCAGAGCAGCCGCCGGTACTCCGCGGCGCGTTCGGCGGTGCGCACGTTCTCGTAGCGGACAAGCTCGGCCCAGGCGCCCAGCGGCTCGAGCGCGAGGTACTGCGCGTAGCCCTGACCCTGCCGGTGCCAGCGCCCGGACCGCTGGCTGGGCAGCGGCTCGCCGGCGGCGTGATAGAACGGCGGCCAGTCGGGGGCGACCTGCCGGAACGCCCACCACGACCCCGTCACGCGCTCGGGTTCAGTCCGCCAGCTGGCCACGGGCACCGCGGGCGAGCGAGATCAGCGCCTCGCGGGCCGGCGCGAGGTCGGCGCCGAGGACCTCCAGCGGCGTGCGGCCGCCGAGCTGGTGGCGCGGCGCGGCGAACCACTGGACGAGGCCGGCGGCGGTCAGCGAGGAGCGCAGGTACGTGATGACATGTGCGACGAGGACGACGCGCTCGGTGTTGCGCGTCACCGGCCGGCCGGCGCGCCACGCGCCGACGGTCTTCGTCGAGACGCCGAGCAGGCGGGCGAGGTCGGTCGCCGGCACGGGCGCGAGCGTGCGCAGGACGTAGTCGGCCGCCGCGCGCGGGTCGTCGAGTTCGTCGTGCAGGAGCCGGCGCCCGAGACGCCGCGCGACGTCGCCGAGCATGAGGGCCGCGAGCTCGAGGTCGTCGTCGGTCCCCGCGTCGGTGGCCCGCCGCAGCGCGTGGAGCATCTCCCACAGGCGGCGCGCGTCGAAGTCCTCGGTGCCCTCGGGCAGGGCGGAGGACAGCGCGTACACACGGTCTTCCAGCTCGGCCACCCAGCGCGCGCGGGCGTCGGGTCCCGGAACCTGCTCGGGGTCGAGGAGCGCGCCGAGCTCCTGGGCCATGGCCCGGAGGTCCTCCAGCTGCGCTGGTGCGGCGGCGACGCTCATCGCGGGGCTTCCCTTCGGTCCGCTTGACTTCCTTCTGGAGACGAAGTCTACCGGACTTCGGAGCGGAACCGGCGCAGCCGCAGCGCGTTGGCCACGACCGACACGCTCGAGAGCCCCATCGCGGCGCCCGCCACCAGCGGGTTGAGCAGGCCGGCGGCGGCCAGGGGGAGGGCGGCGACGTTGTAACCGAAGGCCCAGACGAGGTTCTGGCGAATGGTCCGCAGCGTCGCGCGGGACAGGCGGATCGCGTCCGCGGCCGCGTGGAGGTCTCCGGAGACGAGGGTCAGGTCCGATGCCTCGATCGCGACGTCGGTGCCCGTGCCGATCGCCAGGCCGAGGTCGGCCTGGGCCAGGGCCGGTGCGTCGTTGACGCCGTCGCCCACCATCGCGACCACGCGGCCCTCGGCCTGCAGGCGCGCGACGACCCCGGCCTTGTCGGCGGGCAGCACCTCGGCGATGACCTCGTCGATGCCGACCTCGGCGGCCACGGCCTGCGCGGTCGCGGTGTTGTCGCCGGTGAGGAGGATGGGCCGCAACCCGAGGCTGCGGAGCCGGGCGATCGCCGCGGCGGAGGTTGGCTTGACGGTGTCGGCCACCGCGATGACTCCGAGCACCTCGTCGTCGGCGGCGACGACCACGGCGGTCTGCCCGGCGGCCTCGGCGTCCGTGCGCGCACCGTCGAGACCGGGTGCGGTCCCGGCGAACGCCGGCCGGCCGATCCGGACGTGGCGTCCGTCGACCTCGCCCTCGACGCCGAGGCCCTCACGGTTGGCGAAGGCCGCGACCGCCGGCAGCGTGCCGACGCGCTCGCGCGCGGCCGTCGTGATGGCGCGGCCGACCGGATGCTCGGACGCGGCCTCGACCGCGCCGGCCACGCGGAGCAAGGTCTCCTCGTCGTGCCCAGGCGCCGCGACGGTCGCGACGACCGCCATGCGGCCGGTCGTGACCGTGCCGGTCTTGTCCAGGACGATCGTGTCGACCTTGCGCGTGGACTCCAGGATCTCCGGGCCCTTGATGAGCAGGCCGAGCTGCGCGCCGCGGCCGGTGCCGACCAGCAGCGCGGTGGGCGTCGCCAGGCCCAGGGCGCACGGGCAGGCGATGATCAGGACGGCCACGGCGGCGGTGAGCGCGAACGTCGTGTCCTCGCCCGCGCCGAGCCAGAACCCCAGCGTGGCGACGGCGATGGCGATGACGATGGGGACGAAGACGCCCGACACGCGGTCGGCCAGCCGCTGGACCGGCGCCTTGCCCGACTGCGCGTCGGTCACGAGCCGCGCGATCTGCGCCAGCGCGGTGTCGGCGCCGACCTTCGTCGCCTGCACGACGAGGCGTCCGCCCGCGTTGACCGTCGCCCCCGCGACCTCGTCGCCCGGGGCCTTCTCGACGGGGGCCGACTCGCCGGTGAGCAGCGACTGGTCGACGGCCGAGCGGCCCTCGACGACCACGCCGTCGGTCGCGACCTTCTCGCCGGGCCGGACGACGAAGCGGTCGCCGGGCTGCAGCTGCTCGACGGGCACGCGACGTTCGGTGCCGTCGGCGTCGAGGATCGCGACGTCCTTGGCGCCGAGCTCGAGCAGCGCCTGCAGCGCGGCGCCCGCCCGCCGCTTGGCGCGCTCTTCGAAGTAGCGGCCGGCGAGGATGAAGACCGTGACGGCCGAGGCGACCTCGAGGTAGATCTCGTCGGTCGCACCCGCCTCCTCGGGCAGCCACGAGAACGTCATCGTCATCCCGGTCATCCCCGCGTCGCCCAGGAACAGGGCGTACAGCGACCACAGCCACGCGGCGAGGACGCCCATAGAGACGAGCGTGTCCATCGTCGCCGTGGCGTGGCGGGCGTTCAACCACGCCGCGTGATGAAACGGCCACGCACCCCAGACGACCACCGGCGAGGCGAGGGCCAGCGCCGCCCACTGCCAGAAGTCGAACTGCAGCGGCGGGATCATCGAAAGGAGCAGGACCGGGAGGGTCAGCGCCGCGGAGATCAGCAGGCGGTCGCGCAGCGGCGAGCCGTGGTCCGTGTCGTCCGCGGCCTGCGTGTCGGGCAGGCGGGCGTCGTAGCCCGCGGTGCGCACCGTCTCGATCAGGTCCTCGGGTGCCACGGCCTGGGGGTCGTAGTCGACGGTCGCGCGTTCGGTGGCGTAGTTCACCGTCGCGGCCACGCCGTCGAGCTTGTTGAGCTTGCGCTCGATGCGGTTCGCGCACGAGGCGCAGGTCATCCCGTCGATCGGGAGCTCCACGTGCTCGACGCTCATCGCGGGACCTCCACCGTGAACGGCGCGGTGCGCACGCGGCCGTCGACGCGGACCTGGAGGAACAGCCGGTACCGGCCGGCGGAGGGGAACGTCACGGCGAACGCCGCGCCGTCGTCGGAGACGGGGTGGACGTGCAGGAACGCCAGGTCGCCCTCGCGCAGGGCGACGAGGTGCCCGCGGGCGCCGAGATACGGCTGCGGCGTGACCGGCGTGCCCCCGCGGGTCACGGCGAAGCGCAGGTCCGCTTCGCGCCCGGAACGGAGCGCCGGGGCGTCGAGTGCCACGCGCAGGCCGCCGCCCGCCTCGGCCACCGGCGCGGGGGCCGGGAGCGGCTGCAGCGCGGCGCTCCCGCTCACACGCAGATCCGCGCCCAGGGTCCGGGCGGTTCCGTCGTGGGAGAAGTCGGCGAGGACGCGGTAGGAGCCGGGCTCGTCCAGCCGGACGGGGACCGACCACGTGCCATCGGCTCCGAGGCGCGGGTGGAGGTGCTGGAAGCCGGTGAGGTCGCGCCGGACGACGATGAGGTGCATGCGGCGCTCGTGCTCGACGTCGAACTCGCGCACAGCGCCCCCGTCGTCGTCGAGGATGCGCAGCCGCAGTGTGGTGCGCGCGCCACGGGGAAGGCCTGGGGTGTCCAGCGCGAGCCGTAGCCCGCCGTCGGCGACCGCGAGGCCGCGCACCGGCTGCGGGGCGCCGTGTCCGGCGGGTTCCCCGCCGTGCTCCACATCGGCCTCGCCGGACGACCGCGGTGCGGGGTCGATCGCCGCCCCGGCGAACGATGCGAGGGCGAAGACGGCCACGAGCAGCGCGGCGAATCCGGCGAGCTTGGCCGGCGCGGCCATCAGGCCGCCTCGTACCCCGCCTCGGCTACGGCGGAACGGATCGCATCATCGCTGAGGTTCTCGCCGGTGACCTCCGCGCGGCCCGTGGCGAGCTCGACATCGACCGCCGACACGCCGGGAATCTCGGAGACCTCTTCGACGACTGACCTGACGCAGTGTTCGCAGGTCATGCCGGTCACGGTGTAGACACGGGTGGTGCTGGGGGACATGGGAAGGAGTCTACCATACCCATGGGGGGTATTAGGCGGGGGTGGCGGGCTCAACCCGGGCCCCCGTCCTGCCGATCCACGGTGTGATGGAGGCAGCCAGAATCCCCCCGGCCGCGGTACCGCCGGCACCCGAAGGCCAGGACCAGGTCTCGGGCGAGCGCTACCGCCTGCGCCCGGGCAAGCTGCTCGGCGACGTCATCGTCGAGATGGGCCTCGCACGCCGCGTCGACGTCGAAGGGGCCGTCGTGGCCGCCCGTGGCTCGGGCAAGCGCATGGGCGACGTGCTCATCGAGCGCGGGATTCTCACGAGTGACGACCTGGCCAACGCCGTCGCCGCGCGCTTCGGTCTGCCGCGCCTGAACCTCGACGGCCAGCGCGTCGACATCGGCGCCGCCAACCTCCTGGACATCGAGGTCGCACGGCGCCTGCAGGCGCTGCCGGTGGCCTTCGGTGACGGCGACACCCTCATCGTCGCCATGGTCGAACCGTCGAACGTCCTTGCCGTCGATGACATCTCGATGATCACGGGTCGCGGCGTGCGCCCGGCCATCGTGTCCTCGGACGAGTTCGAGATGCTCGTCGGCCAGGTCTCGCAGCTCGAACACGCGGTGAGCGAGGTCTCCGACGAGGCCGACGGCCTCGACACCATGCCCGGCACGGAGGCCGACGAGGACACCGACCACGTCCTCGGCGACGACGCCCCGGCCATCCGGCTCGTCCGGTCGATCATCGCCGAGGCCATCCAGCGCCGGGCGTCGGACATCCACCTCGAGCCCGCCGAGGGCGGCGTCCGGGTGCGGTACCGCATCGACGGCGTCGTGCACGTCGCGTCGACGATCCCGAAGGCCATGGCCGCCGCGGTCATCTCCCGCGTGAAGGTCATCTCCGACCTCGACATCGCCGAGCGCCGGCTGCCCCAGGACGGCCGCGTCGGTCTCCAGGTCGAAGGGCGCAAGGTCGACCTGCGCGTCGTCACCATCCCGCTCGTCAACGGCGAGTCCGTCGTGCTGAGAATCCTCGACAGCGGCGGCGAGCTGCTGCGCCTCGACGAGGTCGGCATGGACCAGGAGGACCGCGCCAAGCTCATCAAGGCGATCACGAGCGCCAACGGCGGCATCCTCACGACCGGCCCCACCGGCTCGGGCAAGACGACGACGCTCTACGGCTGCCTCGCGGAGATCCTTTCCGACGACCTGACGATCATGACCATCGAGGACCCGGTGGAGTACCGGCTCGGCGGCGTCAAGCAGGTCCAGATCAACCCGAAGACGGGCCTGAACTTCGCCACCGGCCTGAAGGCCGCGATGCGCGCCGATCCGGACGTGATCATGGTCGGCGAGATCCGCGACCCCGAGAGCGCGAACATCGCCGTGCAGGCCGCGATCACGGGCCACCTCGTCCTCTCCACGCTGCACACGAACAACGCGGCCACCACGGTCACCCGCCTGTCGGAGATGGGCGTGCCGCCGTACCTCGTCGCGTCGGCGATCACCTGCGTCGTCGGCCAGCGCCTGACGCGGCGCCTGTGCCCGGACTGCCGCCGGCCCGTCACCGTGCCCGCGTCGTCGGTCGGCATCCCGGGCGACGAACCGATCACCGTCTACGAGCCGTTCGGCTGCAACGCCTGCGGCAAGGCCGGCTACCGCGGCCGGGTGGGCCTCTACGAGGTCATGATCATGACCGAGCGCCTGCGCCGGCTGACCGTCGAGAACGCCGACGCCGACACCCTCGGCCGCGCCGCAGTCGAAGAGGGCATGCGCACCATGCGCGAGGACGGCATGAACAAGGTGCGCGCCGGCCTGACCTCGGTCGCCGAGGTCGAGCGCGTCACGTCGTCGGCGTAGCGTCCTGCGCGCGGACCTCGACGCCGAGATCCGCACCGACGCGCAGCTCGCGCCGGCCGTGGAGAAGCTCCAGCAGTTCCTCGCCGACCAGTTCGCGGCGCCAGCCCTGCAGCGTGCGGATGTCCGGCTGCGCCTCGGCGCCCGTGTCGGCCCCGACGCGCACGGCCGTGACGATGCGCTGCAGGTCGGCGCGCGCGGCGATGAGCTCGTAGGCGAGCTCGGCGTCCATGGCGCGGGTGCGCACGAGCGCCTCGGCCAGGGCGATGAGCGGCGCGTCCTTCGCGTCGGGCTGGATGTGCCGTGACGCCGTGTTCGGGACGGGATCGCGCTCGCGGCCGCGCTTGACGGCCTCGATGATCGACCGGCCTCGGCGCCGCAGCGCCCCCTCGTTCAGCCCACGGATCTGCTCGAGGTCGCGCTGCTCGGCCGGTTTGCGCTTGGCGATCTCCACGAGGGCGGCGTCGTTGAGGACCGTGGTGACGGGGCGGTCGGCCTCGCGCGCGGTGTCCTCGCGCCACGCGGCGAGCTCCCACGCGATGGCCCGGACCTTGGGGTCGAGCCCGTTGATCTTCGGCAGTTTGGCGAACACCGTCTCGACCTCGCGCAGGTCGGAGATCGCCTCCAGCGGGCGGCACTCCTCCCGGGCCCACTCCAGGCGGCCCAGCGCCTCCAGGCGCTCCTGCAGCTTCGTGGCGACCTGGAGGAGGTGGAGGACGTCCTCGCGCGCGTAGCGGGCCTGTTCCTCGGTGAGCGGCCGCCGATCCCACTTCGTGAAGCTCGCGCTCTTGCGCAGGCGGACGCCGAGCATCTCCTGCAGCAGCGGGTCGTAGCCCAGCTGCGCGCGCAGGCCGGCGAAGCCCGCCGCGATCTGGGTGTCGAAGAGGTTGGTGACCGGCACGTCCCACGTGCGCTTGAGCAGCGGCACGTCCTGGCGCGCGGCGTGCATGACGACCTCGATCGCCGGGTCGGCGAGGATCTCCGCCAGCGGCGTGACGTCCACGTCGGCGTCGAGTGCGTCGACGACGATGACCCGCACCTCGCCGTCGGGGTCCTCCACCGCGACCTGGACGACGCAGAGCTGCGACCGGTAGCGGCCCTCGCCCATGAACTCCGTGTCGATGCCGAAGCGCCCCGCCGCGCGCGCTGCGTCAGCGACCTCCTCGATGTCGCTGGTGGTGGCGAGATCGTCCATTGCGGGCAAACCTACCGGCGCTCGGGGCCGGGTGGCGCACCGCGGTCGTCCTCGCGCTTCCCGGCGCGGCGGGAGAAGAGATCGAGCACGCCGATCGCGAGCACCGCGCCGCCGATGAGCAGCAGCCCCTCGAGTCCGTCGGCGCTCGAGGTCAGCGCGACCGCGGCGATCACCGCGAGGCACACGACGACGGGCAGGTAGAGCCGGGCTCGACGCATCAGTCGAGGTCCTCGCCGAGCACCGCGGGCGCGGCGGGCAGGCGGGTGGGATCGAACCGCGCGAGGAGCGTCGTCATGTCCGGCGTTTCGCCCGGGGTGGCGAGACCGAGCGACACGGCGAGCCGGCTTCGCACCTGGACGGCGGATTCACCAGCGGCGGCGCGGTCCGCGAGCGTGACGGCGCCGTGACGCTTGGCCAGGCGCGCCCCGTCGGGGCCGAGTACGAGCGGCACGTGGGCGAAGCGCGGTTCGCGCCCCGGTGCCCATGCGCCGAGGACGCGCCCGAGGTGCAGCTGGCGGGGTGTCGTCTCGGCGAGATCGTCACCGCGCACGACCTCACCGATGTCCTGCGCGGCATCGTCGACCACGACCGCGAGGTTATAGGCGGGCGCGCCGTCGTTGCGGCGGACGACGAGGTCGTCGACGACGCCCTCGACCCGGCCCAGCAGCCGGTCCTCGAACGCCACGCGCGCCTCGCCCGCGCGCAGGCGCAGCGCGGGGGGACGGCCCGCCCGCTCGCGCGCGGCGCGCTCGGCCGCCGTGAGGTCGCGGCACGTCCCGGGGTACGCGCCCTCGGGCAGCGCGCCGTGTGGGGCCGACGCGGCGTCACGGATCTCGCGCCGCGTGCAGAAGCACGGGTACAGCAGGCCCGCGGCCTCGAGGTGCTCGACGGCCGCGGCGTAGTGGTCGAGCCGCTCGGATTGGCGGACCACCTCGCCGTCCCAGTCCAGCCCGATGGCCGCGAGATCGGTGAGCTGCGCGGTCTCGTACTCGCGCCGCACCCGGCCGGTGTCGAGATCCTCGACGCGCATGAGGAACCGCGCCCCCTGGCTGCGGGCGAACAGCCACGCGAGCAGCGCGGTCCGCAGGTTCCCCAGATGCAGCGTTCCGGTGGGGGAGGGAGCGAACCGTCCGTGGGGCGTGAGCACGGCCCCGCACCCTACGCGCTACATTCGCCCACCTCGTGACCGCCGCCGACGACTCCATCCCCGAGGGCCCGATTCCGTGCCCGCCGTGCCGCGGCAGCGGCAAGGTCATCTCGAACCTCGGCGGTTCGCCGAACACGATCGACTGCCCCTGGTGTGAGGGGACGGGCGTGTTCATGCCCGATCACGACGCGCAGGCCGCCAAGCGCGGCGACGGCGAGCCCGAACCCGCCGCGTAGCCGGTCGTCACTCCGCGACGACCACGGTGCCGACGGATCGGTCGGCCTCGAGGTCTCGCACGTCGTAGCGGCCTGCCGCGTCGAACGCCACGACGAACTGCGCGGGCGCCTGAGGCGCCGCGGGCTGCATGGCGCCGAGCGCGGGGATCTCGATCGTCGCGGCCTCCTTGGCCGTGACCTGCAACTCGATCGCTTCCCCGGGACGCGCGTTGACGGTCTTGTCGCGCGGGAGCACCCCGGCGACCCCGTCCGCGTCCGCCGCGGCCGGTGCATCCTCGGCCGGCTCGGGATCGGGCTCGGCGGGCGTCGTGGGCGTGGTCGTCGTGGCCTGGCTCGTGGATGTGCGCGCGGTCTCCTCACCCTCGTCCTCAGGGGGCGGGGCGACGGCGCTCGCGATCACGAGACCGACGAGCAGAAGCAGCATCACGGTGAGCAAACGGCGGGGGATCATGCGTCCAGACCTGTGATCTTCGCTCAAAAGGCGGACAGGGCCAACCGATTCAGAGAGCGGCTTCTGCACCAACCCGATTGGCTCCCTACAGGAGGGCACCACCCAATGTCACACAAGCTCAAGGACGAGCAGGGCTTTACGCTCATCGAGCTCCTCGTCGTCGTTCTCATCATCGGCATCCTGGCGGCTATCGCCCTGCCGACGTTCCTCAACCAGCGTGAGAAGGCGCAGGACTCGGGTGCGAAGAGCAACGCCCGCAACCTCGTCACGCAGCTGGAGACGTGCTACGCCGACGCGCAGGTCTACACCGGCTGCGACGTGTCCGACAGTGGCCTGGCCATCGGCAGCGGCGCCGGCGAGGTCAACTTCACGGCCCCGACGGCCCAGACGTACACCGTGACGGCCGTCTCGGCGTCCGGCTGCTCGTTCGTCATCAGCAAGCCCGCCTCGGGTCCGATCACCCGGACCTACTCGGGCTGCGGTACCGGCAGCTGGTAGTCCACAGCACCATCGCCTGACGTACCTGGAGCGGGCCCTCGGGCCCGCTCCTCGTCGTTCCATCGGTCATTCGGCCGTCATACCGGCCTCATGCTCAACCCGCTCCGCGCCACGCCGATGGGAGTGACGATGGGACGCACGATCGTCACGAGACTGCGCTCGCTCCGGCACCGGTTCGCCAGTGAGTCGGGCGTCGCGCTCATGGAAATCATGATGTCGACGCTGGTACTCGGCGTCGTCTCCGTCGGTGTGGTCACGGGCATGGATGTCGCCCAGAACGTCAGCGGCAACCAGAAGAGCAAGGCGACCGCCGCGAACATCGCCGAGAGCGAGCTCGAGAAGCTCCGCGGCCTGACCATCGAAGAGCTGCAGACCGTGCAGGCGGGCGGCCCGACCACCAAGGTCGCCGGCAGTGTGACCTACACGATCACGCCGACCACGGCCTGGGTCGCCGACCAGCGCGGCACCACCTACGCCTGCGACGTCCAGGGCGGCAACACGTACATGCGCATCACCGTCACGGTGGCGTGGGGGACCAAGTCCAGCCAGCGTGTGGCGATCAACACCATCGTCTCGCCGGGCACCCGCGGGGTCACGCGCACCTACGGCGCCCTGGCGATCCGCATGACCGACTCGACGAGCGGCCTGGGCATTCCCGGGGTTTCCGTGACGCTGTCGAGCTCCGGCCAGTCCAACCGCTCGGGCGTGACCGACAGCAACGGCTGCGTCGTGTGGAACTCCATCCCGGCGGCGACCTGGCAGATGCAGGCGTCGCGCACGAACTACATCGACGCGGACGGCAACGAGACCCTGACGAAGGAAGTCAGCGTCGTCGGCGCCGACGTCACGTACAACGAGTACCAGATGTTCCCGGGCGGCCGGATCTCCGGCCAGTTCCACAGCATGGTCGGCGCGACGCGCTACAACTCCGCGCCTGAGGCCTACGTCGTGACGAACGGGTCGGTGACGCGGGAGCTCACGATCCCCGCGGGGCAGACCACGTTCCAGACCCCGCCGCTGCGCGGCGACGTCGGGAGCTACAAGATCTTCGCCGGCGCGTGCACCGAGGCGGAGCTCGGCGCGACCGTGCCCGGGACCTACAGCGCGACGGCAACAGTCGGGCAGACGAACGTCGACGTGCGCCTGCCGAGCTGGGACGTCGTCACCCAGGGCAACGGCTCGACGGACAGCATGCGCGTCCGCATCGACGCGTGTCAGAAGACGTACTACCGCTCGACGCGAAGCAGCAGCACCCGCAGGGGCAGGCTCGACGATCCGGGCTTCCCCTATCGGTCGGGCAGCACCACGGTGTGCACGGACACCCAGTCGTCCTTCATCATCATCTTCCCGGTCAACGTCAAGCTCAACGGCACGGCCAACTTCGCGGCCGACACGACGCAGACCATGAACGTCCGGTGGTTCCCGCTGCTCGGCACGCCGATCAACCCGTCCTCGAGCGGCAGCTGCTGATGCGCGCCCGGCTCTCCGACGAGCGCGGCTTCACGCTCCCTGAGCTGCTGGTCTCGGCCTCCGTCGGCGTCATCGTCGTCATGGCCGCGCTGACGCTCCTCGACATGAGCCTGAAGACGCAGAGCGACGCGTCGGCGCGCGTGGACTCCGTGCAGCGCGGCCGGTCGGCCATGAACGAGATCGGGCGGGCCATCCGCGCGCAGACGTGCATCGGCAACGGGCAGCCCGCGATCACCTCGGCGACGGCGACGTCGCTCGGGCTGACGACGAGCATCGCCGCCGACCTGACCCAGACGCAGGCCTACCAGCCGCTCCAGCTGCGGACGATCGCCTACGACAGCGTCAACCGGCGGATCACGATCGCCACGATCAACGGGAGCGGCGCCCCGCCGAGCACCACCTTCACGGGCGGCAGCACGACGCGCGTCGTCGCGGAGAACGTGCGCCTCGACGGGTCCACGCCGTTCCTGACCTACTACGGCCTCCAGGGCACCGGCCAGGCGACGCTCCAGCTCAACCCGGGCGCCGGTTCGCTGTCGCTGACCCAGCGCCACCAGGTCGTCCGCGTCGACGTCAACTTCCTGATCCGCAGCCGCGACGGCAAGGACGCGAGCCAGTTCACCCGGTACACCAATCGCTACTGGGTCCGCACCGCGGATCCGGCGGACATCAGCGCGGGAGCGGGTTGCGGATGATGCGTCGACTCAGGGCAGCGCGCAGTGACGAGCGCGGCTTCACGATGGCCACGGTCATGGGCGCGATGCTCGTGATCTCGCTGGCGACCGCCGGGGCGTTCGCCGCCACCACCGGAGACATCCGCGCCGGCACGGACGACGTGCAGCGCAAGCAGGCGTACGCCGCCGCCGAGGCGGGCATCCAGGCCTACGCCTACGAGCTGGGACGCGACCCGGACGTCTACATCCAGTGCACGCAGGCGCGCAGCATCACGGTCAACCAGCGTGTGGCACCGGGGGCCGCACGAACGTGGACCGCCGTGCCCAATGCAACCTCGCAGTTCGCCATCGAGATCCTGCCGGCGCCGGGCCGCTCGTCCTGCGTCGTCGACGACGAAAGCTCGATCATCGACCCGTCGACGGGCACCTTCCGCATCCGCGTCACGGGCCGCGCCAACCCGACGACGAAGGTCAAGCGATCGCTCATCGCGACGTTCCGCAAGCCGAGCTTCGCCAACTACGTCTACTTCACCGACGACGAGGGCTCGAACATCCGCTTCGTCACCGGCGACAACGTCAACGGCCCGCTGCACACCAACGACGACATCATCGTCTGCGGTCAGCCGCGGTTCGGCACCGCGCCGAGCGACCCGATCGAGATCGTCGGCGAAGGCTCGACGGGAGACGGCTGGACGCCGGATGGCGGATGCGCAGGCAGCCGCCCGATCGCGAACAACGTGCCGAACGTCGCGGCCCCGCCGTCGCCGTCCACGGTGGGCACCTGGGTCCATCCGACCCAGACGCTCGAGATGCCCGCGTCAAACACCGAGCTGCAGAGCCTGACGCTCAGCGGCTACCGGTTCCGCGGTGAGACGTGGATCAACTTCAACGGCACGACGATGACCGTCACCGGCACGCGTGAGGACGGCGTCGTCTACAGCAACACGACGTTGCCGATGCCGCCGAACGGGCTGATCTTCGTCAGCAACGTCAACTGCTCGGGGCCGTACAACCCGTCGAATCCGTACAACTCGGCGGTCAACGGCGCGGACCGGTGCGGCACCGCCTGGATCCAGGGCTCGTACGCGAAGAGCGTGACGGTCGCCGCCCAGGCCGACATCGTCGTGACGGGGAACCTCACGCGCAGCGGCAACGTCGTCGCGGGGCTGATCTCCAACAACTTCATCCGGGTCTACCACCCGATCGTCGGCGGCAACTCGAGCTGCTCGTCCGGGTCGTCGAACGCCTCGAGTCCGCCCGCGGCGCACAACAAGGCCGGGCACCCGCTGAGCCTGCCGCTGCACAACGTGCAGATCCAGGCCGCGATCCTGTCGCTGCAGCGCAGCTTCACCGTCGACAGCTACATGTGCGGCCCGCGCCTCACCGGCGCGCTGAACGTCACCGGCGCGATCGCGCAGAAGACGCGCGGCGCGGTGGGGACCAGCGCGAACACGGGGTACCTGAAGAACTACGTCTACGACACACGGCTGCGCTTCCGCACGCCGCCGTTCTTCCTCGATCCCGTG
This sequence comes from Solirubrobacteraceae bacterium, assembly GCA_016463765.1. Taxonomy (GTDB): domain Bacteria; phylum Actinomycetota; class Thermoleophilia; order Solirubrobacterales; family Solirubrobacteraceae; genus Svornostia. The sequence continues at coordinate 47,887 of JAEMQS010000007.1, forward strand.
CGCAGCTCGTGGCGCCTGGCGTCGCAGCAGGAGCAGGTCCCGGCCCAGTAGCGGCCCGGCACCACTCGTCCGCTGCCCGCCCTAGATTCGCCCCATGGCTCTCGCGATCGTCGCCGCCGCCGTGGGTGGCCTGCTCGTCGGCTCGTTCCTCAACGTGCTGGTCTCGCGGGTCCCCAAGCGCGAGTCGCCGTTCGGCGGCCGGTCGAAGTGCCCGTCGTGCGGCGCGACCATCCGGGCACGGGACAACATCCCGCTCATCTCGTGGCTGCTCCTGCGCGGACGCTGCCGCGACTGCGGCGCATCCATCTCCGCCCGGTATCCGCTCGTCGAGGCCGGCACGGCGGTGCTCTACGGCGTCACGGTGGCCGTGCACTACGACGACACGACGCTGCTCGTCCTCGGACTCATCCTCGTGACCTTCCTGATCCCCATCGCGGCGATCGACCTCGAACTCCAGCTCATCCCGAACCGGCTCACGCTGCCCGCGGCGATCATCGCGGTGGTCGTCGGCACCGCCATCGACCCCGACGGTGAGATCGAACGCCTCATCGCCGGCGCGGCGGCGGCGTTGTTCCTCGGCCTGCCCGCGCTCATCAACCCGCGGGGGATGGGGATGGGGGATGCGAAGCTCGCCGGCGTCATGGGTCTGTATCTCGGCGCGCCCGTCGGACCTGCGCTGCTCATCGGCCTGGCCACGGGCGTCGTCGTCGGCATCGGTGTCGTCGCGAGCCAGGGCATGTCGGCCGGGCGGCGCACCCGCATCCCGTTCGGCCCGTTCCTGGCCTTCGGCGCCGTCGTCGCGATGCTGGTCGGCCAGGGCATGGTCGACTGGTACGTCGACACCTTCTAGGCGTCGCCGCGGAGCGACTCGTCGCACCCGCTAACACACCGGAATCCGGAAGTGGGGGTGGACGGACGGATGGCCTAGTGGCCTTGCGTTGAAGAAACGCGCACGTGTGGACGATCACCACGGACAGCGGCCCCCGTCCGCTCCCTCCGATGCAGATGAAATCCCGCGGATCCAATCGTTCAATCGTCGGCCTTGAGGTCGACCCCGGCTCCGTGTCCGCAGCCGAGGTCGAGGTCAACGGCAGCATCACCGTCCGCCGTGCCGCTGTGGCCCAGCTGCAGCCCGGCGTCGTCCGCGACGGCGAGGTCGCCGACGCGGAGTCGCTGACCGCCGTCCTGCGCGAGATGTGGAAGACGCACAAGGGCCTGGGCAAGCACGTGCGCGTGGGCGTCGCCAACCAGCGCATCGTCATGCGCTGGGTCGAGCTTCCGCCGATCGAGGACGTCAAGCAGCTCGACGCCGCCGTGCGCTTCGCCGCCCAGGACGCCGTCCCGATGCCGCTTGACACCGCGGTGATCGACTGGCAGAGCGCCGGGATCGTCGAGCGCCCCGACGGACCGAAGCTCCGCGTCATGATCGTCGCCGCGCGGCGCGACATGGTCGAGCGTGTGCTCGACGCCGTCCGCGCCGCCGGCCTGAAGGTCGACGGCATCGACCTCTCCGCGTTCGGGATGATGCGTGCGATCCCGACCGACAACGTCGCCCCGACCCTGTACCTCAGCGTCGGCGGCATGACCAACCTCGCGGTCGCCGAGAACGGCACCTGCCTCTTCACGCGTGTCTCCGGCAGCGGCATGCAGGGCATCGCCGTCGAGCTCGCCGAGCGCCGCGGCCTGACCCTCGAGCACGCCCGCGCCTGGCTGACGCACGTCGGCATGACGCTGCCGGTCGAGGAGATCGAGGGCGACCCCGAGATCATCGCCGACACGCGGATCGCGCTGGAGAGCGGCGTGCAGCGCATCGCCGGCGAGGTGCGCACCTCCCTGGACTTCCATCAGGCGCAGAGCGAGCAGGCGATGACCGCGCCGGTCGAGCACGTGATCCTGACCGGTCCCGCGACGTCCGTCGGCGGCTTTGCCGACGCGATCAGCGACGCCCTCGGCATGCCGGTCGACGCGCGGGCCGTCTCCGCGGCCCGTGACGACCTCGACGTTCCCGGCGGCAGCGTGACCGTCGCCGCGGGCCTCGCGGTTCAGGAGTTCCCGGTATGAAGGCTGTCAATCTCATCCCGCTCGACGCGCGGCGGGGCTCCGACGCGCCCAGCCGTTCGGGCGGCGCCGTCTACGGCGTCCTCGGGATCCTCGGCGTGCTGGCCGTGCTCGCCGTCGTCTACGGCATGAGCGCCCGGAGCCTCAGCACCCAGGAGCAGACGCTGCAGCAGCTCCAGGCCGACGGCGCGACCGGCGCCGGCGCGGCCGCCGCGCTGCAGCCCTACGTCCGCTTTGGCCAGATCGCCGACGAGCGCGAGCAGACCGTCATCACCATCGCCGGCCAGCGCTTCGACTGGGGCCTGGCCATGCGCGAGATCGCGCGGGTCCTGCCCGACGAGGTCGACCTCCTGTCGGTCGACGGCCAGCGCCGCGGCACGACCCCGGGGGCGACCCCCGAGGTGGCCGGCGCGGCCGCTGGGGCGCCGCAGATCACCCTCATCGGCTGCACGACATCGCAGTCGTCGGTCGCGCTGCTCATGGCGCGACTGCGTGCGATCGCCGGTGTCGACCGCGTCAAGCTGGAGTCCTCGACCAAGGGTGAGGCCGGAGGCGGCGGCGGAACCGGCTCGACGGGCGACTGCCGCGGCGGCAACCAGAACAAGCCGCAGTTCACCATGATCGTGCTGTTCCGCAGCGACGACCCGGCCGCGCAGGCCGCCACGGCCGCGCCCGGCGCGGCGCCCGCCGCCGCGACCGGCGATCCCGCCGCGGCGACGTCCGGCACCGAGGAGGGCGCGTCGTGACCAGCCAGGACCGCACCGTGATCATGCTCGTGCTGTGCGTCGTGCTCGCGGGCGCCGGCTGGTTCCTCGCGATCAAGCCCAAGCGCGCCGAGGTGGCCGAGGTCACCACGCAGGTCGAAGTGGCGCAGCAGGCGGCCGACCAGGCCGCGGCCAGCGCCGCGACCGCCCGTGCCGCCAAGGCCGCGTACCGCGACGACTACTCCACGGTGACGCGCCTGGGCAAGGCCGTCCCGGTCGACGACGACGTCGCATCGCTCGTCTACCAGCTGGAGACGACCGCCGAGGGCACCGACATCAACTTCGAGTCCGTCACCGTCGCCGAGGGCGTGGCCCCCGTCGCCGCCGCCCCGGCCGAGGGCACGGACGGCGCCGAGGGCGAGGACGGCGCTGCCGAGGGCGCCGAGGCGGAGACCGCCGCCGGCACGCTGCCCGGGCAGGTCACCGAGGTCCCGATCACGCTGACGTTCGACGGCGGGTACTTCGACATGACGCGCTTCCTGCGCAAGATCGACCGCTACACGCTGATCCGCGGCAACGACGAGATCGACGTGCGCGGCCGGCTGCTCGCGGTGAACTCCGTGAAGCTCTCGCCGGGCAGCAAGGGCTTCCCCGACGTGCAGGCCGAGGTCACCGTGTCGGCGTACCGCGCGCCGCTGCCCGAGGTGGACGGCCAGGGTGCGACTGCCGCTGCCGGCGCGACCCCCGCTGCCACGGGCGCGACTCCCGCTTCGACCACCGCCGGAGGTGATGCTCAGTGACGTTCCTACGTGGACTGGGGCAGGATCTGATCGACAAGCGCCTCTGGCCGATCGCGCTGGTGCTCGTGGTCGCGATCATCGCCGCGCCGACCGTGCTCGCGCGCGGTGGCGGCAGCGACGCGGTCGTGCCGACCGCCTCCGCGCCGGCCGAGGGCCTGCGCGCCGCGGTCGTCGAGACCGCGGAGCCCGGCGACGGCCCGACCGAGGGCTCGCTGCGCAACCCGTTCTTCGATCCGCCCGAGGAAGAGGACCCCGCGGCCGCCGGCCAAACCGTCGCGACTTCGACGAAGCCTGCGGACACCGCGTCCGGGACCGGCACCGCCGGCGGCAAGGGCACCACCGACACGACGTCGTCCGGCACATCGGACGGCACCTCGGGCACGGGGACCACGGACCCGTCGACCACCGGCGGCGACAAGGACTCCAGCGGCGACACCACCGACTCCTCCTCGAAGGGCAGCGGCGAGAGCGGGTACGACCTGAGCATCCGCTTCGGCCTCCTGTCCGACGAGGGTGAGCTTGAGACGAAGAAGGACCTGCCGCGCCTGACCCCGCTGCCGACCGCCGACGCGCCGCTGTTCGTCTACATGGGCGTGCTGTCCGGTGGCAAGACGGCCGTGTTCCTGCTGGGCGACGGCATCGCGTCGACCGAGGGTGACGGCACGTGCCGCCCGTCGGAGACGCTGTGCGAGACGCTCGAGCTCGACAAGGGTGAGACGCAGTTCCTCACGGCCGCCGCCCCCGCCGTCGAGGGCGAGGCGCCGCCGCAGTACCAGCTCGACGTCGTCTCCCTGACCAAGCGCGGATCGGGCAAGGCGAGCGCCTCGAAGGCGAGCAAGGCCGCGAAGGCGCGCAAGGCCAAGAAGGCGGCGAAGGCCGCCAAGGCAGGCCGAAGCGAGGTCCGCAAGGCCCGCAAGCGCGGGGCGGCCGAGACCCTCGACCGCTACCGCTACGACGCGGCGTCCGGGGTCATCCGGCGCCTGACGCTCAAGCAGCGGGCCCGGGCTCGGGCGAGCACCTCGTCGAGCCTGCGCGTGCGCCGCACGGGCACCGTGATCGCCAGCGGCGCGCTCCCGGGCTGACGCCGTCCTAGACTGCGGCAGGCAATGAGCCTGCGCATGACCACTGCCGGCGAGTCCCACGGACCCGGCCTCACCTGCATCCTCGAAGGCCTGCCCGCCGGCCTTCAGCTCGACCGGGAGGCCCTGGATCGCGATCTGGCCCGCCGGCAGCTCGGCCACGGCCGCGGTGGCCGCATGAAGATCGAGACCGACCGGGCGGATGTCACCGCCGGTGTCCGGCACGGGCGCACGCTCGGTGGCCCGATCGCGCTGCAGGTGCCCAACCGCGACTACGCCAACTGGGAAGAGCGGATGAATCCGTGGCCCGTCGAGGCGGACGTCCCGGAGGTCCATCTCCCGCGTCCCGGTCACGCCGACCTGGTCGGCACCCAGAAGTACAACACGAGCGACGTGCGCGACATCCTCGAGCGCGCCAGCGCCCGCGAGACCGCGGCCCGCGTGGCCGGCGGCGCCGTCGCCCGCCAGTTCCTGCGCGAGGTCGGCGTCGAGATCCGCTCGCATGTCGTCTCCATCGGCGACGTCTTCGCGCCGCCGCGCACCGCGGCGCTGACGGCTGAGGACTTCGAGGGCGTCGACGACGACCCCGTCCGCTGCCTGGACAAGGACGCGAGCCGCGCGATGGTGCAGTTCATCAACCAGCAGCGCAAGGCCAACGAGTCGATCGGCGGGACGTTCGAGGTCCTCGCCTTCGGCCTCGTGCCGGGCCTGGGCTCGCACGTCGCGTGGGAGGAGCGCATCGACGGCAAACTGGCCGGGGCGCTCGTCTCGATCCACGCGATCAAGGGCGTGGAGTTCGGCGACGGCTTCGCGCTCGGCGCGACGCCCGGCTCGGGCGCCCACGACGAGATCTTCTGGGACGGCTCGTTCGTGCGCGAGACCAACCACGCGGGCGGCATCGAGGGCGGCATGACGACGGGCGACCCGCTCATCGCACGCGCCGCGATGAAGCCGCTGCCCACGCTCACCAAGCCGCTGCGCTCGGTCGACATCGACACGCACGAGCCCGCCGAGGCGCTGCGCGAGCGCACGGACTCCTGCACCGTGCCGGCGGCGGGCGTCGTCGGTGAGGCGATGGTCGCGCTCGTCCTGGCCAGCGCCTACCGCGACAAGTTCGGCGGCGACCACATCGACGACGTCCGCGAGGCCGTGGACCGGTATCGCGAGCGCATCGGGTGGCACGCGCACTCGTCTTCGTAGGGTTCATGGGGGCGGGCAAGTCGTCCGCCGCCAAGGACGCTGCCGCGCAGCTGGGAACCGTGCCACTCGATGCCGACGAGGCGATCCAGCGCGACGCCGGTGTGTCGATCGCCGCGCTGTTCGACCGCGACGGCGAGGCCGCGTTCCGCGAGCGCGAGGAGCGCGTGATCGTCGAGCTGCTCGACCGTGCGGCCGAAGGCCAGCCCGTCGCGCTCGGCGGCGGGGCGCTCGGATCGGCCCGCATCCGCGAGGCGCTGCGCGATCACACCGTGGCGCTGCTCGAGGTCTCCGAGGCGACGGCGTGGCGGCGTGCGCAGGGCGGCGATCGCCCGCTGGCGCGTGACCGCGAGCGCTTCGCCGCGCTGTGGCGCGAGCGCCAGGGGGTGTACGAGGATGCCGCGGACGCCTTCCTCGTCGAGGGCGGCCGCGAGGCGGTGGTCCGGGCGCTCCCGGCGCTGCAGCAGCTGGCCGCCGCGCCCACCGGGGTGCGGCTGGCCTGGGCGACGAGCACCGGCGGGGACTACCCGGTCTGGTTCGGCGCCTGGCCCGACGCGCATCCGACCGACGTGATGGTCACCGACGACCAGGTCGCCGCGGCGGTGCTCGGGGACCGGCTCGCCGAGGTGCCGCGGCTGACGTTCGCTGCCGGCGAGGAGCAGAAGACGCTGGCCACCGCTGAGGCGCTGTGGCGCGCGCTCGCATCACGCGGCGCGACCCGGCGCACGCGGATCGTCGCGGTCGGTGGCGGGGTGGTCGGCGACATGGGCGGCTACGTCGCGGCGGCCTATCAGCGCGGCATCGACGTCGTGCACGTGCCGACGACGATCGTCGCGCAGGTCGACTCGGCGTACGGCGGCAAGACCGGCGTCGACCTGCCGGAGGGCAAGAACTACGTCGGCGCGTTCCACCAGCCGCAGGCGGTGCACGTCGTCCACGACGTCCTCGGCACGCTGCCCGAGGCCGAGCGCGCCGCGGGCTACGCCGAGGTGGTCAAGACCGCGCTGATCGCCGGTGGCACGCTGTGGGATCGCGTGCGGTCCGGCGCGCCGGTCGACGAGGACATCGTCGTGCGCTGCGCACGGACGAAGCTGCGGGTCGTCGCCGCCGACGAGCGCGACGGCGGGCTGCGCCAGATCCTGAACCTCGGCCACACCGTCGGCCACGCGATCGAGACGGTCACCGGCTACGCGCGCTACCGGCATGGCGAGGCGGTGGCGCTCGGTCTGCTGGCCGCGCTGCGCCTGTCCGGCCAGGACGCGCTGCGCGACGAGGTCGGCGACCTCCTGGCCGCCGCCGGACTGCCGACGGCGATGGACCCGGCGATCGACGTCGCGGCGGTCGTGGCCGCGACGCGGTCGGACAAGAAGCGGGTGGGGGAGGACACGCCGTTCGTCCTCGTCCGCGCACCTGGCGACGTGGTGTACGGCGAGCACGTCGGCGCGGCCGATCTGCTGGCGTCCGTGCAAGAGTTGTCGGCGTGAGCGCCCACAACCGCGTCGCCGTCCTGCACGGCGTGAACCTCGACCAGCTCGGCCGCCGGCCCGCCGCCATCTACGGCGGCATCACCTACGACCAGCTCGAGCAGAACATCGAGAAGTGGGCGAAGGAGCTGGGCCTGCAGATCCGGTTCATGCAGACGAACTCCGAACTGGAGTTCATCAACAACCTGCACAACCTGGACGGCCTCGCCGACGGCATCCTCATCAACCCGGGCGCGTGGACGCACTACGCATGGTCGATCCGCGACGCGCTGGAGATCGCGGCGCTCCCGTCGATCGAGGTCCACCTGTCCGACCCCGAGGCCCGCGAGGAGTGGCGCCACGTCTCGGTGGTGCGGGAGCTGTGCTTCGCGACCGTCAAGGGCCAGGGCCCCGAGGGGTACCGCGAGGCGCTGACTTTGATGCGCGACCACCTGCAGGCCGCATGAGCGCGTCTCGCGCCGAGCGCCTCCAGGAGCAGGTCACCGAGCGCGGCCTCGACGCGCTGCTGGTCACCGAGCTCGTCAACCTGCGCTGGCTGACCGGCTTCACGGGCAGCAACGGCGCGGCGATCGTCGGGCCGGGACGGCGGATCTTCCTCACCGACTTCCGCTACCTCACGCAGGCCGCCGACGAGGTCGGCGACGCGTGGGAGCACCGCATCATCCCCGACCTGCTCGCCGCCGCGGCCGAGGAGTTCGCGTCGGCTGCGGGGCTGCGGCTGGGCTTCGACGACCTCCACGTCACCGTCGCGCAGCACCGTCGGCTGGCCGAGAAGCTCGAGGACCGCGTCGAGCTGGTCGGCGCGGGCGGCGTGATCGAGGGCCTGCGGGCGGTCAAGGACCCCGAGGAGATCGACCGCATCCGGGCGGCGGCCGAGCTCGCCGACGACGCGTTCCGTGAGGTCGTGCTCGAGGGCGGCATCGTCGGGCGAACCGAGCGCGACGTGGCACTGGACCTCGAGGTCGCGATGCGCCGTCGCGGGGCCGAGGGCGTGTCGTTCCCGCCGATCATCGCGGCCGGCGCGCATGGCGCGCTGCCGCACGCGTCACCGCGTGACGTCCCGATTCCGGCCGACACGCTCGTCGTCGTGGACTGGGGCGCGCAGCTCGACGGCTACGCCAGTGACTGCACGCGGACCGTGGCGACCGGCGAGCTCGATCCGCAGGACGCCGAGGTCTACGCGCTGGTGCTGCGAGCGCAGGAGACGGCGCTCGCGGCCATCCAGGCGGGGCCGACCGGGCGCGAGATCGACGCCATCGCCCGGACGATCATCGACGATGCGGGCCACGCCGAGCACTTCGGCCACGGCCTGGGGCACGGGGTCGGACTGGCCGTGCACGAGGGGCCCCGCCTGTCCAAGCTCGGGGAGACGGCACTGGCGGCGGGCAACGTCGTCACCGTGGAACCGGGCGTCTACCTGCCGGGGCGGATCGGCGTGCGGATCGAGGACCTGGTCGCCGTGACCGCCGACGGTGCCGACGTGCTCAACGGCCTGCCGAAGGCGCTGACCCGGGTGGCGTGACGCCATTGGCGCCGAGGTGCGGCGCCAGGGTGGGCAGCAGCCGGGCGAGATGCGCCCCTGCGCGGGACGCGGCCGACTGTGCCGCGGCCGGCCGGTAGAGCCGGTAGGCCATGACGCCGGTGGCGGGCAGCGCCCATGCCAGATACGCGACGGCCTGGAGGTCGGGGACGACCCACGAGGGGACGAGGGTGAGCGTCACCCAGGTCAGGGTGGTCATCGCGAGCGCGCACCATGGCATCCGGCCGCGCGTGACCTCCCACGCGAGCAGCGCGAGGATGCCCGGCAGCGCGTAGTACGCCGTGTTCCACGGGTCGAGCCAGCAGCGCACCAGCAGGAGAAGCGCGAGGAGGAGCAGCGCGTCGTGCGGCTGTCGGTTCCGGACCCGTGCGGCCGCCAGCGTCAGCGGCACGGCGGCCAGCACGATGAGCGGGCGCGGGATCGGCGACAGCCACGCGGGGGCGGCGCGGTAGCCGGGCTTCTCGCTGCCGAACGTCCCGACGATCTCGGTCCCGTGGTCGCCGAGGAACCACCAGACCTGCCACGGCTGGAAGATGGCGCCCGTGACCGGGGCGGGACGGGCGGCCTCGCCCGAGGCGAACAGGATCGGCGCCGTGAGCACCGCGAGGATGCCGCCGGCGATGAGCATCGCCTGGGTCCGGCCGGCGCGCAGCGCGAGCAGCACCGGGCCGACAGCGAGGACGGCCCAGGCCTTGTTGCCCACGGCGAGGCCGAGCAGCAGGCCCGCGAGCAGCGGACGGTCGGCCAGCGCGGCGAGGACGGCGGCCACGCACAGCGCGGCGCCCAGCAGTTCCTCGGGGTGGCCGATCTCCAGAGCGTTGAGCGCGAGCGGGTTGGCGACGACCAGCAGGAGGGCGACCCACGCCGCGCGGCCGGGCAGCCGCCGTGCGAGGACGACCGCCAGCACGGCGAGGGCGACGATCCCGGGAATCGCGACGGCGCGGTACACCGCGAGCTGTCCGCCGCCCGCCGCGTCGGCGGCGAGCGCGAACGGCGCGCGCAGCAGCATGCCGCCCGCGTACGCGGGCAGCAGGGCGAGGAACTCCGCGAGATCGCCGCCGGTCAGGGCGTCGAAGGCGGGCCGCGCCTCGACGTCGTAGTCGGAGAACAGGTACTCCCGCAGGCCGAGAACCGCCAGCCCGACCGCCAGCACGGCGGCGGCCACGGACAGGCGGATGGACCGCGAGACGCGCATCACCAAGGAGATCGGTCGGGTGGAGGTGCCCTTGAGCACTAGCCTCACCGTCGTGCCCGGAGACGCCCTCCTCGCTGCCTCCGAGGGGTTCTCGGCCGGCGACCCCTACGCCATCGGGCTCTTCTTCGGTGGCGTGGCGCTACTCGCGGCGATCATCGCGATTCCCCGCCAGCGGGAGCGGGCGTTCACCTCGGCGATCGTCTACCTGTTCTTCGGCGCGATCCTCGCGGGCGGGCTGGCCGTCCTCGGGATCGACCTGCTCGACCCCTTCACGGACGCGACCGTCATCGAGCACCTGACGGAGATCGCGGTGATCATCGCGCTGTTCAGCGCGGGCCTGAAGCTCGACCGCCCGCTGAACTGGCGGGGCTGGCGGTCCGCGGCCGTGCTGCTCGGCGTCGTGATGCCGCTGACGATCGGCGGGGTGATCCTGCTCGGGATGGGCCTGCTCGGGCTGTCGCTCGGCGCCGCTGTCGTGCTCGCCGCGGCGCTGGCGCCGACCGACCCGGTGCTCGCCAGCGACGTGCAGGTCGGACCACCGGGGGAGGGCGACGAACCCGAGCCGAAGTTCGCGCTCACCGCGGAGGCGGGCTTCAACGACGGCCTGGCGTTCCCGTTCGTCTTCCTCGGCATCTTCATCGCCGGGCAGGGCGGCACGGACTGGATCCTGGAATGGGTCCTCGCCGACGTCCTCTACGCGACCGTGGTCGGGCTCCTGCTCGGCGGCGCGGTCGGACGGGGCCTGGCGATCGCCGTCTCACGGCTGCACGATCGCGGGGTGCTCGTCCCGCAGCTCGACGGCTGGCTGGCGATGGCGAGCGTCCTGGTCCTCTACGGCGTCACGGAGATCGCCGGCGCCTACGGCTTCCTGGCGGCCTTCGCGGGTGGACTGGCGTTCCGGCGCTACGAGCGCCATCACGAGTTTCACGGCCGCGTCCACGACGGCGCGCTGACGGTCGAGCAGTTCTCCGAGCTGGCGATCGTGCTGCTGCTCGGCAGCACCGTCACGCTCGCGGGGCTGGGTGTCCCCGGCCCGGGCGGCTGGGTGCTGGTGGTGATCCTGCTGTTCCTGGTGCGACCGCTGGTCACCGTGGTCGCCCTGGCGCCGTTGCGGATGCCGCTCGCCGAGCGCGTGTTCATCGGCTGGTTCGGCATCCGCGGCATCGGCTCGTTCTACTACGTGGCCGTCGCCATCGGCAGCGGCGCCCTCGCGGTGGGGGAGGCCGAGCTCGTCTACTGGACCGTCGTGGCGTGTACCGGGGCCTCGATCATCCTGCACGGGATGACGTCCACGCCGGTGGTCAAGCGCCTCGGCCTCTGACGCGGCCGTCCGTGGTCTTCCACGAGGCCGGGTGAGGATCCCGCCCCACGACTGCGGTAGTCGTCGCGGATGACGGGGGGATGCAGGGTCGATGCAATCTCTCCATGACCCCGTTCACTCCCTCCGCGATGACGCGCACGCCGGCGCTCATCGTGTGTACCGCACTGCTCATGGTCGCCGTGCTGACCGAGGCCGCGAACGCCGCCAAGGACGTCGCTCGGTACCGCACCTCGGGTGCCGCGCTCCCGGCGCTGGCCACGACCACGGCGGCCGCTTCGACGCTCTACGCGGGCACGACGTCGTACGGACTGCGCCCGCTGGTCGTCGAGACGCGCGGAGGGCGGATCAGCCGCATGGTCGCGCAGTACGGCGGCGAGTGTTTCTCCTACGCCCACGATGCTCGTGGGAGCGCCATCCGTGGCGCGACGGTGAGCCGCACGGGCAAGGTGCGCGCCACCGTCCGCACGACCGTGACCAATGCGTCGTCGATCTTCTCGAATGCCGCCAGCGCAGCGGTGCGCGTCGAGGAGCGGCTGCGTGGGACGGTCGGGTCTCGGTACCTCTCCGGGACGGTGCAGTCGACGGTGACCTTCGCGGACGGCTCGACCTGCAAGAGCGACGCGGAGCGGTTCCGCATCGAGCATCGAGCGCGCCGTGTCTACGGCGGCGTCACGAGTCAGGAGTACCCGGTCGTCCTCGAGCTCGAGGACGACGGGCAGGAGGTTCGTCACCTGCACTTCGGCTGGGCGGCCGAGTGTGCGACCGGCGGCTGGTCCGTCGTGTCGGACTACCTCGTCGACTTTCCGCTGTCCAACGGGTCCTTCGGCGACGTCTTCCAGCAGGAGTACCCCGGACAGACGCTGACGTGGCGCTACGGCTACGACATCAAGGGGCGGCTCACCCGGACGGGCGGCAGCGGGCGCTTTCAGGTCGATCTCGCGGGGGTCGACGGCGCTGGGGCGATCCAGGAGGGCTGCAACACGAAGGTCGTCACGTGGTCCGTGCGCACGTGAACGGGAGCTGCGCCCCCGGCGTCGCGCGATGCAAGTAGCCTGCACCGCGGCATGATCAGCACGAACCAGCTCAAGAACGGCAACCACATCGAAGTCGATGGGATCATCTACAAGGTGGTGGAGTTCCAGCACGTCAAGCCCGGCAAGGGCCCGGCGTTCGTGCGCACCAAGCTCCGCCGCTCCACCGACGGCAATGTGATCGACAAGACCTTCCGGGCCGGCGAGAAGTTCCGGTCCGTCCGCACCGAGGCGCGCAAGATGCAGTTCCTCTACGCCGACGGCGAGGACGCGCACTTCATGGATACCGGCACGTTCGAGCAGATGGCGATCCCGGAGGGCGTCCTGAAGGACGCGCTGCGGTGGACGAAGGCCAGCGATGAGGTGGACGTGCTGTTCATCGACGGCCAGCCCTCCGACCTGCAGCTGCCGTCCTCGGTCGAGCTCGAGGTCACGCAGACCGAGCCCGGCCTGCGCGGGGACACGGCGTCCGGCGGCGGCAACAAGCCGGCGACGCTCGAGACCGGCGCCACCATCCAGGTCCCGCTGTTCGTCAACATCGGCGACCGCGTGAAGGTCCAGACCGCCACCGGCGATTACATGTCGCGCGCGTAGTGTCCCGCCGCACCGACCAGCGCCGCGCCGCCGTCTTCGCCCTCTACCAGAGCCAGCTCACGAACCGCGAGCTGGACGACGTCTTCGAACGCGACGCGTCGCTGTTCACCCGCGCGCTGGCCCACGCGACGCAGGACTACGCCGGCGACCTCGACGCCGTGATCTCCAAGCACGCACAGGGTTGGACGATCGACCGCATCGCCCCGCTGGAGCGCGCGATCCTGCGGGTCGCGCTGCTGGAGATGCTGCACCCCGATGCCGCGCCGGCCGAGACCGCGATCCCGCCCGAGGGCGCCATCGACGAGGCGGTCGAGACCGCGAAGACGTTCTCCGGCGCCGACGCGCCCGGGTTCGTCAACGGGATCCTGTCGGCGGCGCTGCGTGAGATCCGCGAGACTTCGACCCAAGATGCCTGACCCCACCGCCGACCCCGGAGCCGCGCTCGACCCGCTCGTCGAGCGCCTGGAACGCGCCGCCGAGCAGCTGCGCTCGGGCGATCTCAGCGCCGATGCCGCCGCGACGGTGGTCGAGGACTGCGCCGCGATCGCGTCGCAGGCGTCCGCCGAACTCGAGCGCCGGGCCCGCGCCGCGGCGACCGACCCGCTGCCCGGGCAAGACTCCCTGCTGTAGTGCCGGCGGGCTACCCCGACGCGCTCCGCGACCTCGTGGAGACGGAGCTCCGGGCACTCGAGCTCGGCGAAGCCGACGGCCGCGATGCGGTCGGGCTCATCGAGGCGATGCGCTACTCGCTGCTGGCGGGCGGCAAGCGGGTGCGGCCCGTGCTCGCCCTCGCGACCGCCCGCGCGCTGGGACGCGACGAGCGCGACGTGCTGGCCTTCGCCCTGGCCGTCGAGCTCATCCACACGTACTCGCTGATCCACGACGACCTCCCCGCGATGGACGACGACGACCTGCGGCGGGGACGGCCGACGTGTCATGTCGCGTACGGGGAGGACGTCGCGATCCTGGCCGGCGACGCGCTGTACGCCGAGGCGTTCCGCCTCGTGCTCGAACGCCAGCAGGGAGAACCGGCGGCGGTGCTGCGGGCGGTCGCCGAGCTCGCCGCGGCCACGGGCGTCAGCGGCATGGTCGGCGGCCAGTACCTCGACGTCGCCGAGCAGGCGACGGACGGCCCCGACGGACTGCGGCGCCTGCACGCCCTGAAGACGGGCCGACTCATCGTCGCGTCGGTCGAGTGCGTACTCCTGATCAGCGGTATGACGGAACCTGCGACAATCCCGTTTCGCGATTTTGCGAGTGAGCTGGGCGTGCTGTTCCAGATCGTCGACGACATCCTCGACGTGACCGGGACGGACGACGCGCTCGGCAAGCCGCAGGGCAGCGACGAGCGACACGGCAAACGGACATACGTCAGCGAGTTCGGCCTCGAGCGGGCCCGCGAGCTGGCGGTGGCCTCCCACGCACAGGCCCGGGCGCACCTCGCCGTCGCGGCACCTGGCGGGGCGCCAGAGCTCGAGCAGATCACCGACTTCATCTTCACCCGGACGTCATGACCACTCCCCCCGAGCGCCTCCTTGACCGCATCGACCGGCCGCAGGACCTTCACGGTCTGAGCGAGCCCGAGCTCGAGCAGGTCGCGCAGGAGGTCCGTGAGCACATCATCGACACGGTCGGGGAGATCGGCGGCCACTTCGGCGCGAACCTCGGGACGTGCGAGCTGGCGGTCGCGCTGCACTCGCTGCTCGATTCGCCCAAGGACAAGATCCTGTGGGACGTCGGTCACCAGGCCTACCCGCACAAGATCCTCACGGGTCGCCGCGACCAGCTGCCGACGATCCGCCAGTACGAGGGCCTCGCGCCGTTCTGCTCGATCCCCGAGAGCGAGCACGACATCATGGGCGCCGGCCACGCGTCGACGTCGATCGGCTACGGCGTGGGCCTGGCCGAGGCCATGAAGCTCAACGGCGACGATCCGGCCGGCCGGGTCGTCTCGGTGATCGGCGACGGGTCGATGACCGGCGGCGTGGCGTTCGAGTCCATCCACCAGGCAGGCGGGCTGCAGACGCCGATGGTCGTGGTGCTCAACGACAACGGCATGTCGATCTCGCCGAACGTCGGCGCGCTGTCGGGCTACTTCAACCGCATCCGGCTGAATCCCAAGCTCTGGCACGCCCGCGAGGACGTCGAGCACGCGCTGACCGAGCTGCCGGCCGGCATCGGCTCGCGGATCGGTCGCCTCGGCCCCCAGCTGAAGGAGTCGCTGAAGGCGTTCTGGGCGCCGGGCCTGCTGTGGGAGGACCTCGGCTGGGCGTACGTCGGCGTCATCGACGGCCACGACGTGCGCGCCCTGCGGCTCGCGCTGCGCAAGGCGCTCGACGCCCAGCGCCCCGTCGTCGTGCACGTCGCGACCGTCAAGGGCAAGGGCTTCGCGCCGGCCGAGGACGGCGGCCTGGAGGGCATGGAGCAGTGGCACGCCGCCAAGCCGAAGTCGATCACGAACCGCGCGCCGACGGTCGTCAGCAAGGCCAACCCGAAGCCCCCGGGCCCGGCCGCCCCGCCGCAGTACACGAAGGTCTTCGGCGAGCAGCTCGTCCGCGAGGCCAAGCGCGACCCGCGCGTCGTCGGGATCACGGCCGCGATGAACTCCGGCACCGGTCTGAACATCCTCCAGAAGGAGCTGCCGGACCACTACTTCGACGTCGGCATCGCCGAGCAGAACGCCATCCTGTTCGCGGCCGGCCTGGCGCTGGAGGGCATCAAGCCCGTCGCCGCGATCTACTCGACGTTCCTCCAGCGGGCGTTCGACCAGATCGTCCACGACGTCTGCCTCCAGAAGCTCAACGTCGTCTTCGCGATGGACCGCGCCGGCCTCGTGGGCGACGACGGGCCGACCCACCACGGCGCGTTCGACATCTCGTACCTGCGCTGCCTGCCGAACATCGTCCTCGCCGCGCCGCGCGACGAGGCACTGCTGGTGGACCTGCTGCACACGTCGCTCGTCTACGACGACGGCCCGTTCGCGCTGCGCTACCCGCGCGGAGAGGCGATCGGCGTGCCGCTTCCGGCAACGCCGCGCGAGATCCCGATCGGGACCGGCGAGGTCCTGCGGGAGGGGCAGAGGGTCGCCATCCTCGGCTACGGCTCGGGCGTGCAGAAGGGCCTGGAGGCCGCGGACATCCTCGCCGAGCGCGGCATGGACGTCACGGTCGCCGACGCGCGCTTCGCCAAGCCGATCGACGTCGGGCTCGTCGCGCAGCTCGCCGCCGAGCACGAGCTGCTCGTGACGGTCGAGGAGAACGTGCTCGCCGGCGGCTTCGGCACGGCGGTCTGGGAGGCACTCAACGACGCGGGCGTCTCGGGCGCCACGGCGCGCATCCTGCGCGTCGGACTGCCCGACCGCTACGTCACGCACGGCAAGCCCGCGCTGCTGCATGCCGAGGTCGGGTTCACCGGCGAGCGGATCGCGGAGCGCATCGCCGCCGCGGTCGGCGACACGTCGAGCTTCGAGCCGGTCACCGCCGAGTAGCGGTCGCGCGGGGCGCCGCGGCTGGTCAGCCCGCGTCCTTGATCCGCACGACCCACGTCTCGTGCAGCCGCACGCCGGCCACCGTGAGGTCGGCTGCGCCGTCGCGGACCGTGATCGTGCGGGTGCCCCGGTCATGCGGGCGCGTGAGTGCCGCGGCCCCGGTGGCGGGGATCCGCTCGATCCGGACCTGGACGCGCCGGTCCCGGCCCACGAACGGGAGCCGGTGAAGACCGCGCAGCCGCACCCGGACGTCCGTCTGGGCGGCTGCGGGCGTTCCGGGGTGGGCGACGCCACGCCGCTCCGCGTAGGCGAGGACCACCGTCGCGGTGCGCTCGTCGGGCGCGCGGCGGCTGGCGATCGCAAGCAGCCGGGACCGCGAGGACGTGCTGCGCACCCGGAAGCCGATCCCGTCCGCGTACCGCTTGGTCGCCCACCAGACCGCCCGTGGCTGGAAGCTGCGCGCGGGTGATCGGGTGTCCTTCGGCGTGAGGAGCCCGTCGAGCGTGTCGTCGTAACACGTCGATCGCCCTTCCGGGCCCCAGCATGCCCGCGCGGACGCATCGGCCCCGTGCTGCTCGAGCAACGCGAGCGTGCCGAGCTGCTCGCCGGGATAGAGGTGGTCGTTCTGGGGCAGCGACTCGTTGACGTGCAGCTCACGGACGCCGACATCCGCTCCTCGCAGCCCGTCGACGAACTGTCGTCGGGTGTCGCGCAGGTGTTGATCCATCGGGGGTATGCCCGAACCACCCGGGCCGGGGAACTCGTGCCAGGAGAGCGCGTCGACGCGGCACCCCGTCGTGCGGCAGTGGTCGACCAGCCCGCCGAACCAGTCCGGCCGATAGGCCGCCGTGCTCGGACCGATGACGAACGCCCGGGCACCGAGGACCTTGCGCAACGCTCGTTCGGCGACCCGGAAGGTGTCGTGGTACTGCGCGCGGGTGCCTTGCCAGAAGTAGGGGTGGTCGGGCTCATTCCAGATGTCCCACACGACATCCTCGCCGCGGGCCTGCCGTGCGGCACGCTCGACGAAGCGCTCCCACGCCGCGAGGTCGGCGTAGGGAGCACCGCGGCCGCCCCATGGAACCGCGGAGCCCGGCATACCCCAGAGATCACTGAGCACCACGGTGTAGCGCGCCCCGAAGGACACGCCGCGGCGGTACGGCGCGCTCGTGGGGAGGCCGCGGACGAGCCCGAGGCGCAGCGGGGCGATTCGCGCGTCGGGCGGGTCCACCTTGGAGAAGCTGTGCAGCACGCCCGTCATGGAGGGCCGGGGAGCGAGCCGTTGCGTGAAGTCCGCGGTCACGACCGGCGGGTCCGCCGCGGCTGCGGGCCCGGCCCCGGGGAGCAGCGTCCATCCGGTGGCGATGAGCGCGACGGCGAGTGCGGTGTGACAGCGCATGGTTGCCTGATTGAACCGCCGTACCGGAGCCACGCGTTGCCGCTCTCACGGCTTCCTCAGAGACGGTGGACGGACGGACGACCGCCCGTCACGCTGCGCTGGCCACCAGCGTGTCCGGCACCGGTGCGTCGGCCGGCCCCACATACGTGTCCAGCCATCGCGTGAGCGGCGCCAGGCTCGCCCAGGCCAGCTCGAGGTGCTCCTGCGCCGCTGCGGGATCGATCGACCGCTGGTCTGCGCGTCGTCGCCGGCGCCGCACCGTCGGCTGCAGCATCGCCGCGCCGTACAGCGACGTGTGGCGCAGCAGCTCCGCGCGCGGGTGCTCTCGGGGGATGCCGCGCGGGACGGTGCGCAGGGTCGCGCCGTGGACCGTGAGGGCGCTGGCGCGCAGCTCCGCGACGATCCTGGCGAGATCGGTGCCGGAGGTGGGCTCGTCGACCGCCGCGCGGTACCGCGCCAGCTGGTCGCGGGAGAACGGACGGCGGTACCCGGCCATGGCCGAGAGCCCGTGCACCGAGATGTCGAGGACCAACGCTGACGCACTGCCGGGTCGGCCGGCCACCTCACCGGCGACCGACGGCCAGTACGGATGCTCGCGATTGGTCGCGAACCGCAGGTCCCGCAGCTGGCGGAACACCCGCGGTGTTCCCCCGCGATCGTCTGCCGCCCCGCGCAGGAGCGCCGCGAGCGGGTCACGCAACGCGGTCTCGTACACGTCGCTGGTCGCGGTGAAGAACGCGCGGGAGTTGTCCGCCGCGAGCTGGTCGAGCCAGTCGAAGGCGGCGGGGCCGAAGCCCGGGAAGTCGGAGAGCTCGTGCATGCCCCGGGACCGTAGGCACGAACGTGTGCCTCAGGACCCCACGATCGTCACAACTCTGCGCAGGACCGGCCGCAGAAATAGAAACGGCCCGCTTTCGCGGGCCGTTCCTGGGGAGGAGAGATACTGCTATGTGATGGGTCTGTCTCTGTGTGGATCGGTGAGAGAAGTCTTGTGGAGTCCCGCTCCGCGCCTTGCGCGATCTGCGTTCATCCGATGAAAAGAGTGTGCCCGCTCTCGGGGCGCATGGGTGTGAGCTAGGTCACAGCGGGTGCAACGGATCCTGCGCCCATGGTCGATTTGCCCGCATTTGCAGGGTTTCCGCTAGGTTGCCCGCCGTGACCCGGGTCCGTCTTGACGCCCTGCTCGCCGAGCGCGGCCTGTTCCCCTCGCGGACCCGCGCGGCGGCGTCGGTCATGGCCGGCGAAGTGCGTCTGGGCGCGCATGGCGAACGGGCGAGCAAACCCGGGCAGATGGTCGAGCCCGGGGTGGAGGTCCACGTCGACGAGCGGCCGCGATACGTCTCGCGCGGCGGCGAGAAGCTCGCCAACGCGCTCGACCTCCTAGGGGTCGACCCGGCGGGACGCCGCTGCCTGGACGTCGGCGCATCGACCGGCGGGTTCACCGACGTCCTGCTGCAGCGCGGCGCCACGCACGTCATCGCACTCGACGTCGCGTACGGCGAGCTCGACTGGGGACTGCGCGGCGACGAGCGGGTCACGGTGATCGAGCGGACGAACGCACGAGCGATCTCTCCGAGCGATCTGCCCTACCGTCCCGAGTGCATCGTGGCCGACGTCTCCTTCATCTCCCTCACGAAGGTCCTGCCCGCCGTGCTGGCGTGCGCGGATGAGCGCTTCGACGCGCTCGCCATGGTCAAGCCCCAGTTCGAGCTCGGCCGCGGGCGGGTCGGCAAGGGCGGCGTGGTGCGCGATCCGGACGACCGGCGTGAGGCGCTCGTCACGGTGGCGCAGGCCGCGCGCGATCAGGGCGCCGCCGTGCTGGGCTTCGCGTCGTCCGGGCTGCCCGGCCCGAAGGGCAACCGCGAGAGCTTCGTCTGGCTCGCCGAGGCGGGCCGCGCCGGCGATGTCGCCGATCTCGAAGCCGCCGCGCGCGAGGTGGAGCCGTGAGCCGCGGCGTCACCGTCGTCTCGCACCAGCGTCCCGGGCAGGTCGCGCATGCCGTCGATCGTCTGGTGGAGGCTGCGCGAACCTCTGGCGTCGAGCTGCGGTTCGACCACGAGGAGGCGCAGAAGCTCGGCATCACGCCCATTGACGGCGTCGTCGCCGTCGGCGCCCATCCCACGCAGGACGTGTCGCTGTGCGTCGCGCTCGGCGGTGACGGGACGATCCTGCGGGCGCTGCGCCGGTACGCGGGTACGGGCGTCCCGGTGTTCGCGGTGAACTTCGGCGAGGTCGGGTTCCTTGCGACCGTGGAGCCGGAGGACCTCGACGAGGGCGCATTCGAGCGCGCCTTCACCGGAGAGTTCGAGCACCTCGCCCTGCCGGCGATCGCCGTCGAGGTCGGCGACGGCGTGCAGGTCGCCATCAACGACGTGTCGATCCAGCGCCGCATCGGCGAGCGCGTCGCGACGCTGGCGTACGGCCTGGGCGGCGAGGAGGTCGGATCGGTGCGCTGCGACGGGCTCGTCGTCTGCACGCCCGCGGGCTCGACGGGCTACAACCTCGCCAACGGCGGCCCGGTGCTCGCGTGGGGCGTGGAGGGCTACGGCGTGTCGTTCATCGCGCCGCACTCGTTCAACGCGCGGGCGCTCGTGGTCGCGCCGCACGACGTCCTGCACGTGCACAACCGCTCCGAGGAGCAGGTGGACATCTCCATCGACGGGCGGCCCGCGGGTCACATCGACCCGCACGAGGAGGTTCACGCCCGCTTCCTGCGCGAGGCGACGGTCCTCGCGCAGCTGCACGGGTCAAGCTTCTACCGCAGATTGCGGGAGAAGTTCGGACGCCTGTCCTCGTAACTGCGCAAAACCCCCCTGATCCGTCGGCACGCGCTGGTAGACCCGTAGGCGTGCTGACCGAGCTCCGCGTCGAGAACCTGTTGCTCATCGAGCGGGCCGAGCTGCGCCTGGCGGCTGGTCTCAACGTGCTGACGGGCGAGACCGGCGCGGGCAAGACGGTCCTCGCCCACGCGCTGGATCTCCTGCTGGGCGGCAAGGCCCGCCAGGGCATCGTGCGCCCCGGCGCGCGTGAGGCGTACGTCGAAGGCGTCTTCGAGCTGGACGACCGGATGCGCGCGCAGCTCGGCGACGTCCTGCCCGAAGGCGCCGACGAGCTCGTCCTGGCGCGTCGCGTGAGCGCCGAGGGCCGCACGCGCGCGCTGATCTGCGGGCGCACCGCGACGGTGGCCGACCTGCGGGAGGCGGCCGCGCCGCTCGTGGCGTTCTACGGCCAGCACGAGCACCGCCGCCTGACGCTCGGCTCGGCGCAGCTGGAGATCCTCGACGGGTTCTGTGGCCAGGCGCAGCAGGGCCGGCGATCGCGCGCGGCGGCGGCCCACGCGCGGGTTCGCGAGCTCGAGCAGCAGCGTGAGGAGCTGGTGGCGCGGGCGGGTGCGCGCGAGCGCGAGCTGGACCTGCTGGCCTTCGAGTTGCGCGAGATCGAGGAGGCCGCGCCCGAACCCGCCGAGCAGGAGCGCCTGACGGCCGAGCGCGATCGCCTGCGTCATGTCGAGGCGCTGCGCGGCGGGGCGCTGGGCGGCGCCGAGGCTGTCGCGCCCGAGGCGACCGAGGCGGGCGGCGGCATCGCCGTCCTGCTGGCCGACGGCGCGCGGGGGCTGGAGGCTGTCGCGGGGGTCGATCCGCGGCTCGACGAGCTGCTCGCGCGGTGGCGCGCCATGGCCCTGGAGGCAGACGATCTCGCGGGCGAGCTGCGGCGCTACGCCGAGGAACTCGACACCGGTGAGACCGGCCGTCTCGAAGTCGTCGAGGAGCGGCTCACGGTGCTCGACCGCCTTGCGCGCAAGCACGGCGGATCGATCGACGCGGTGCTCGCACACGCCGAGCAGTGCCGCGCCCGGCGCGACGAGCTGACCGGGGCCGAGGAGGCGCTCGGCCGCGCCGACGAGGACTTGCGCGCGGCTCGGGAGGAGTTGGCCGAGCATGCCGCCGCGCTGCACGCGGCCCGCGCGAAGGCCGCGCCGAAGCTCGCGAAGTCGGTCATCGCGCGGCTGGGGGAGCTGGCCATGGAGGGCGCCGAGTTCCGCATCGAATTGCTCGAGCGCGAGCCGGGGCCGACGGGCGCGGACACGGTCGAGTTCCTGATCGCGCCGAACTCCGGGGTGCCGGCCGCGCCGTTGCGCGAGTCGGCGTCGGGCGGCGAGATGTCGCGGGTCATGCTCGCGCTCATGAGCGTCGCGCACGATCAAGGTGCCGGCACGCTCGTCTTCGACGAGATCGACGCCGGCATCGGCGGGCAGACCGCGCGGGCGGTCGGCGAGCGGCTGCGCGAGCTCGCCCAGGGCCGTCAGGTGCTGTGCATCACCCACCTGCCGCAGGTCGCGTCGCTCGCGGCGCGGCACTTCTCGATCGAGAAGGATCCGTCGGGCAACCCGGCGGTCACGACGGTCTCCGAGCTGGATGACGGCGCCGTGGTGGGCGAACTCGTCAGGATGCTGGGCGCCGACGAGGACGATCGCGCCGCGGTCGAGCACGCCGAGCGGCTCCGAGCCGCGGCATGAGACACAGATTTGCGCAGGGAGCGGGGTCCACCCGCCGTACCGTCGGCGATGCCGGATACAGTGAACAGGAGCACGGATGACGACCTCTCGCCCGAAGACCCGCTACATCTTCATCACCGGTGGCGTCGTCTCCTCCCTCGGGAAGGGGATCGCCGCGGCGTCGATCGGCCGACTCCTCGTCTCCCGCGGACTGACGGTCGGCCTGCAGAAGCTCGATCCGTACATCAACGTCGACCCGGGCACGATGTCGCCGTACCAGCACGGTGAGGTCTTCGTCACGGAGGACGGCGCAGAGACCGACCTCGACCTCGGCCACTACGAGCGCTTCACCGACAGCAACGCGTCGCGCGCCTCGAACGTCACGGCCGGCGGCATCTACAACTCGGTCATCAAGCGCGAGCGCCGCGGGGACTACCTCGGCGGCACGGTGCAGGTCGTCCCGCACATCACCGACGAGATCAAGCAGCGCGTGAAGCTCCTCGGTGAGTCGAGCGGCGTGGACGTCGTCATCTGCGAGATCGGCGGCACGGTGGGCGACATCGAGTCGCTGCCGTTCCTGGAGGCCATCCGCCAGTTCCCGGCCGACGTCGGCCGGCGCAACTGCATGTACCTGCACCTCACGCTCGTGCCGTACATCGGCCACGCGGGAGAGCTGAAGACCAAGCCGACGCAGCACTCGGTCAACGAGCTGCGCCGCATCGGAATCCAGCCCGACATGCTGTTCTGCCGGTCGGAGACCGAGCTGAGCGCCGAGATCCGCAAGAAGATCGCGCTCTTCACCTCGGTGCCGAACGAGGCCGTCATCTCGGCGAAGGACGTCGACAACATCTACAAGGTGCCCCTCTGGTACGAGGAGCAGCACGTCGACGACGTGATCTGCGATTACTTCGGCCTGGAGACCGACGCGCCGGATCTCAGCGAGTGGGAGACCATCTGCGAGCGCGCGAACGCGGCCGTCGAGCCGGTGCGCATCGCGCTGGTCGGCAAGTACGTGCAGCTCGAGGACGCGTACCTCTCCGTCTCGGAGTCGCTGCGCCACGCCGGCTACCTCTTCGGCGCAGGGATCGAGATCGACTGGGTCGACAGCGAATCGCTGACCGACGACGTCGTCGCGCTCGAACGCCTGCGCGACCACGACGGGATCCTCATCCCCGGTGGCTTCGGCGGCCGCGGCATCGAGGGCAAGATCCGCGCGGCGCGTGTGGCGCGCGAGCAGGAGATCCCGTACCTGGGCATCTGCCTCGGGATGCAGATCGCGGTGGCGGAGTTCGCACGCAACGTCGCGGGCATGGACGGCGCGAACTCCACGGAGTTCGACCCCGAGACGCCGCACCCGGTCATCGACCTCCTGCCCGAGCAGAAGGAGGTCTCGGACCTCGGCGGCACGATGCGCCTGGGCGCCGACCCGATCAAGCTGCACGACGGCACGCGCGTGCGCGAGCTGTACGGCGAAGCGGTCATCTACGAGCGCCACCGCCATCGCTACGAGGTCAACCTCTACCTGCGCAAGCGCCTCGAGGCCGCCGGCCTGGTCGTGGGCGGCACGTCGCCGGACGAGCGGCTCGTCGAGGCGATCGAGCTGTCGGACCACCCGTTCTTCGTCGCGTCGCAGTACCACCCGGAGTTCAAGTCGCGGCCCGAGCGGCCCGCGCCCCTGTTCCGGGAGTTCGTCCGCGCTGCGCAGCAGCACGGCCGGTCCGGCGCGCCCGAGGGCGAGCCCTCGGTGGCGCGCGCCTCCACGGCGTGAGACCCGCCTCGCCGGCGGAGAAGCGCCGACTCCACGACACGTTCGCCGCGCTCTGCGCGATCCCGTCGCCGATCGGGGCCGAGCGCGCGGTCGCCGATCGGGTCATCGCTGACCTGGCGAGCATGGGCCTCGGGGTCGAGGAGGACGACGCTGGGGCGCGCCTGGGTGGGACGGCCGGCAACCTCCTCGCCCGCATCCCCGCCCGCACGGAGGACGCGCGCACGATCATGCTGTGCGCGCACCTCGACACGGTCGCGGTCACCGGGCCGATCGAGCCTGTGATCGAGGACGACGGGTGGACGAACCGCCACGACGCCATCCTCGGCGCCGACAACAAAGCCGCGGTCGCGGTGATCCTGGAGGTCGCGCGGCGGGTCGCGCTCGAGTCCTCGCCGGTCGGGCTCGAACTGGTCTTCACGGTCGCTGAGGAGGACGCGCTCGCGGGGGCGAAGCTCTTCGATGTCGGGCAGCTGCGCAGCGAATGGGGCTACGTGTTCGACCACGCGACGCCGATCGGCGAGGTCATCGTCGCCGCGCCCACCTACTACCGCTTCCTCGCGACGTTCCACGGCCGCGCCGCCCACGCCGGCATCCGGCCCGAGGACGGCAGCTCGGCGGTCCTGGCCGCGTCGCGCGCGATCGCGGCGATGCCGCTCGGTCGCATCGACGAGCAGACCACGGCGAACATCGGGCATCTCCAGGGCGGTGTTCCCGGTGCGACGAACATCGTCGCCGAGTGGTGCTCCGTGCTCGGGGAGTGCCGGTCGCTGGACGAGAGCCGCGCCGACGCGCTGATCGGCGAGCTCGTCGCCCACCTGCAGGACGCGGCCAACGACCCGACCGCCCCCTGCGACGTCGACGTCGACGTCGAGCGGCTGTTCACCGGCTACCGCCACCGTCCGCAGGCGCCGTCAGTGCTCGCGGCCGAGGCGGCGCTCAGCGCGTGCGGGTACACGCCGGAGCGGATCGTGACCGGCGGAGGGTCGGACGCCGCCGCCTTCGAGGTCGCGGGGCTGCCGTGCACGAACCTCGCCAACGGCACCGAGCGCAACCACCAGCCCGACGAGCGCGTCGCGGTGGCGGCGCTCGAAGGCATGCTCGACGTGACCCTCGCGCTGCTCGACGCGTGCGCTGAGGCCTGAGCGCCACGTAGGCTGCGGGCCATGGACGGGCACGACGGGTCCGGACTCGACCGCCGCGAGACGCTGAGCATCGCGCTGCTCGTGCTCGCATGCCTGGCGGTCGTCGGCACACTCGTCACGAGCTACGTCCGCACGCAGCTGCTGGACCGGGAGGACTTCGCCGACCGCGCCGTCGCCGCGATCCAGCGCGACGAGGTGCGGAGCGTCGTGGCGCGCGAGCTGACGATCAACGTCGTCGAGCGCGGGGCCGAGGACGCGATCACCTATCGGCCGCTCATCGAGCAGGCGGTGAGCGTGGTGCTCGACACGCCGCCGGCCCTGCGCCTGCTCCGGCTCGGGGTGCGCGAGGCCCACGGCCTGCTGTTCGTCCGCGATCAGGGCAACGTCGTGCTGGACGTCGCCGACGCCGCGACGGTCATCCGGCCGGCGCTGCGCAGCGTCGCGCCGCAGGTGGCCGACGAGATCCCGAGCGACCTGAGCCCGGAGATCCTGCGCCTGCGCGAGGGGGAGACCGGCACCCAGCTCCTGCGCCTGGCGGGCAACGTGCGGACGCTGTCGTTCGTCCTGCCCGTCGTCGCGCTGCTCCTGCTCGCCGGCGGCATCCTCGCCGCGCACGACCGGCGCCAGGCCGCGACGCGTGCGGGGATCGCGGTGGGCGTCGCCGGGGTCGCGGTCGTGGCGCTCACGTACCTGGGCGGGTCGCTGGCCGCCGACGCCGCCCGGGGTGGCACCGTCGTCCCGCTGGCCGAGGCGCGGGACGCCACCGGCGCGCTGTGGGACGTCATGTTCGGCGACCTGCGCCGCTGGGGTCTGGGACTCGCCGCGGCCGGGCTGATCGTCGCAGGCGCCGGGGCGTCGCTCCTGCGACCCGTCGAGGCGGCCGGGGACCGGCTCGAGGAGGCCGTCGCCGCGGTGCTGCATCCGCGATCACCCGAGCTGCGGGCGCTGCGCGGTGTCGCCGCGATCCTCATCGGGGCGCTCCTGCTGGTGCGTCCCGAGCTCGCCGCGCGGATCATCGCGCTGGCCGGCGGCGCGTTCCTGGCGTTCGTCGGAGCAGGAGAGGTGCTCGACCTCGTGCAGGAGCCGCGCCGCCGCCGGCAGGGCGGCGCGCCGGCCCCTGACGGCCGGCGCGGACGGTCCTGGGTGCCGGTAGCGGCAGGCGTCGCGGCGTTCGTCGGCCTAGTGACCGTGGTCGGGGTCGCGCTGACCGGTGACGACGCACCCGCCAATCCGCCGCGAGCGGCTGCGCTGCCCGGCGACGTCACGACCTGCAACGGCTCAGAGGTCAACTGCGACCGGCGCCTGAACGAGGTGGTGTTCCCCGGGACGCACAACGCGTTCTCGGCCGCCGAGGATCCGGGTTGGTCGCTGACGAACCAGCGGTTCGGGATCGGCCGGCAGCTCGAGGACGGGATCCGGCTGCTGCTCATCGACGTGCACCCGGCGGTCCGGGCGGCCAACGGCCGGGTGCGCACGGACTTCGACGCGGCCGGCTCGAGCGCGAACCGCGTGCGCCAGCAGCTCGACCCCGCGCAGCTCGCCGCCGTCGAGCGGCTCGGCGGGCGGATCGGGCTGGGGGACACGACCGGCGGGACCGAGGGCCTGTACCTGTGTCACAGCGTCTGCGAACTCGGGTCCACGCCCGCGGTCGACGTCCTGCGCGACCTTCGGGTCTTCCTCGAGCGCGAGCGCGGGGAGACGGTCGTGCTGTTCGTCGAGCCGTACGTCGACGCGGTCGCCATGCAGCGGCTCTTCGCGCAGGCCGGGCTGCTGGATCTGGTGGTCACCCTGGACCGGTCCGCGCCCCTGCCGACGCTGCGCGAGCTGGTCGCCGACGACCGGCGGCTCGTGGTCTTCACCGAGCGGGGCGCCACGCCGGACATCCCGTGGTACATGGACGGGTTCGCGTTCGTCCAGGACACCCCGCTCGGCGCCAAGCAGCCACGGGACCTCAGCTGCGCGCCCTACCGCGGGCAGCCGGACAGCCCGATCCTCATGCTCAACCACTGGATCGACGACTTCCCGCCTCCCCGCGGGCGCAACCGCGCGATCCTCAGCCGGAAGTTCCTCGTCGACCGCGCGCTGCGGTGCGGGCGCGAACGGCGGCTGCCCGCCTCGTTCATCGCGGTCGACCACTACGACCTCGGCGACGTCATCGGCGCCGCGCGGGAGCTCAACGCGATGCCCGTCGAGTCGCGAACCGCCGTGCCCGACGACGCGACGGAGGTCGCGGCGCTCGAAGGCGCCGACGACGATGACCAGGCGACACCGGCGCTGCGGCCCGAGGCCGGCGGCACGCTGCCGACCGCCGGGGGCTGACGCCCGATCGCGCGCCGGTCTGCAAGCCTCTGGGCCATGAGCCAGCGCTTCGAACGCCTGACCGGCGAGACCGTCTTCCGTGGCCGGATCTTCGACGTCGTCCGCGAGCGGTTCCAGTTCGAGGACGGGGAGATCGTCGAGCGCGAGAACGTCGTGCACGGCGGTGCCGTCGCGATCGTCGCCTACGACGAGGACACCCTGTTCCTCGTGCGCCAGCCGCGCGAGATCGTCGGCCGCTCGGACATCCTCGAGATCTGCGCGGGCCGGCTGGACCAGCCCGGCGAGTCCCCGCAGGACTGCGCGAAGCGGGAGCTGGCCGAAGAGCTCGGTCTTGCCGCCGACGCGTGGGAGCACGCGACGACGTACTTCACGAGCGTCGGCTTCTCCAACGAGGAGCTGCACGTGTTCTTCGCCACCGGCCTGACGGAGGTCGAGCGGCCGGAGAACGACGAGGAGGACGAGCGCATCGAGGTCGTGCGCTGGCCGCTGGACGAGCTCGACGCGGCGATCGACGCGACGACGGACTCGAAGACCCTCATCGGCCTGCTCCTGTTCCGCCGCGCGCGCGAATCGGGCTGACGAACGCCTCACCGCGTGGCAGCATGGGGGCTGAGCCCATGGCCTCCACGAGCGACACCGGCGCCGACGCCGTCACGCAGGGCCAGGCCGCCCTGGATGACGGTGACTGGGAGCGCGCGCGGGACGCGTTCCAAGCCGCGCTGCTCGCGGGCGCGGGTGCCGAGGCATGGGACGGCCTCGGCTGGGCCGCCTGGTGGCTGTCCGACGAGGAGCTGACGATCGAGGCGCGCGAGCAGGCCTACCGCGCGTACCGCGACGAGGGCAACGCCCCCGCGGCCGCCAGGGTCGCGGCGTTTCTCTCGGCGGACTTTCGCGAGTTCCGTGCCGAGCCGGCGATCGGGCGCGGCTGGCTCGAGCTCGCGCAGCGCGCGCTCGTCGACCAGCCACTCGGTGCCGACCACGGCTGGCTGGCCGTCCTGCAGGCCGACCACATCCTGAACACCGGCGACGACCTCCCCGAGGTCCGGCGCTTGTGCGAGGAGGCCCGGCAGATCGGCCGCGCGCACGGCGTCGCCGACCTCGAGGCCATCGCGCTGGCCCAGGGCGGCGTCGCGGCGGTCAGCGCGGGTGAGGTCGAGGCGGGCATGCGCGCGCTCGACGAGGCGTCGGCCATCGTTGCGGCTGAGGACCTGTTCCTGCCGATCTCGGCGGGCTGGGTGATGTGCTCGCTCATCACCGCCTGCGACGGCGTCGGGGACTTCTCCCGGGCCGAGCAGTGGTGCGAGGCGACAAAGCGCTTCACCGATCACTGGGGCGGGCGGCAGCTGGCCGGCGTCTGCCGCAGCTCCTACGGCCGGGTCCTGGCGACCCGCGGCGACTGGGAGACCGCCGAGCGCGAGATGACGGCGGCGCTCGAGGACTTCACCGCGTCACGGCGCCGCGGGATGGCGGGCGGCAGCCACGCCCGCCTGGGCGAGCTGCGGGCGCGCCAGGGCCGGACCGACGAGGCGCGCGCCCTCTTCGAGGAGGCCGGGCCGGCGGGCCTCATGGGGCTCGGCGCGCTGGCGCTCCAGGCGGGCGACGCGCAGGCGGCGGCCGACATCGCGGCGCGCGTCCTGCGCTCCCTGGCCGACGACACCGTCCTGCCGCGCCTGCCGGCCCTGGAGCTGCAGGTGCGGGCGCTGGCCGCGCTCGGGGAGGACACCGACGCGCCGCTGGCGGCCGCGCAGGAGATCGCCGCCCGGCTCGGCACGCCGTATCTCCGCGCGCGGGCGCGGCTCCTGACCGGAGAGGCCGCGCTGGCCCGCGGCGACGCCGACACCGCGCGCGTGGCGTTCGAGGACGCGATCGACGGGTTCGACACTCACGCCGCCCCGTACGACGCCGCCCTGAGCCGGCTCGCGCTCGCCCGTGCACTGCAGGCGCTCGGCCGGGCCGACCACGCCCGGAACGAGGCGGGCGCGGCGCGCGAGGTGTTCGCCGGCCTCGGCGCCCAGCGCGACCTCGACGCCGCGGACGAGGTGATGGCCGGTCCCGCGGTCGCTGCGCTCTCCGAACTGACCCCGCGCGAGCTCGACGTGCTGCGGCTCGTGGCGCAGGGTTCCAGCGACCAGGAGATCGCCGAGCGGCTGGTGCTCAGCCCGCACACGGTGCATCGCCACGTCGCGAACATCCGGGCGAAGCTGCGGCTGTCGTCGCGTTCGGCGGCGGTCGCCTACGCCGCCCGCGCCGGCCTGCTGTAGCCCGTCTGGCCCCATCCGGCCATCTCGTGCAGATGGCCGAATACGGGGAAGGCGGCGCGTCTGCGCGGGCGTACGGTCGGGTTCCCCGACCGAAGGAGTGCTTCATGCCCACGCTCACCACCACCGTCGTCGACGAACTGCGCCTGCGTCTGCGCGGCGGCGTCCATCTGCCCGGAGAGGCCGAGTACGCCGACACCTGCGAGCTGTTCAACACCATGATCGTGCGTCAACCCGCGCTCGTGGCCAGGTGCGCGGCGCCTGATGACGTCATCGCCGCGCTCGACATCGCGCGCCGTCACGACCTGCCGGTCGCGGTCCGCGCGGGCGGTCACTCGGTGGCGGGTCTCTCGCTCTGCGACGACGGCATCGTGCTCGACGTCCGCGCGATGGACGACGTCGACGTCGACCCGGACCGGCGCATCGCCCGCGTCGGCGGCGGTGCGACGTGGGCGCAGGTCGACGCCGCCACGCAGCGGCACGGGCTGGCGACGACGGGCGGCCGGGTGTCGACGACCGGCGTGGCCGGGCTCACCCTCGGCGGCGGCTCGGGCTGGCTGGAGCGCAAGCACGGCCTGGCGTGCGACAACCTCGTCGCCGCGGAGCTCGTGACCGCGGACGGCCGGTTCGTCCGCGCCGACGCCGATCACCATCCTGATCTGCTGTGGGCGCTCCGGGGCGGGGGCGGCAACTTCGGCGTCGTCACCGCGCTCGAGCTCACGCTGCACCCGGTCGGCCCCGAGGTCTTCGGCGGGCTGGCGCTGTGGCCGGTCGACCGCGGCCCCGAGCTGCTGCAGCGCTTCCGCGACACGATGCGCAGCGCCCCCGACGGGTTGAGCCTCGCGCTCGGCTACGTCACGGCGCCCGACGAAAACGACATTCCCACCGACCTGCGCGGCCGGCCCGCGGTGCTCATCGCCGGCATGTACGCGGGGGACGTCGACGAGGGTGAGGCGCTGCTCGCGGACCTGCGCGCCGCCGGTCCCGCGCTCGACGCCTTCGAGACGACCACGTACGCGGCGCTCAACTCGTCGCTGGACGACCCGCCCGGCTACCGCAACTGGTGGACCGCCGAGCATCTCGACGACCTCACGCCCGAGGCGATCACCCGCATCCACGCACGGGCGCAGGACCTTCCCGGCGAGCCGGCGCAGCTGTTCATCGTCGCGTGGGGCGGCGAGATGACCCGCGTGGGCGACGACCGCTCCCCGCTGCGCGCGCGGCGCGAGGGGTTCGTCGTCCATCCGCTGCTGCTGTGGTCCGACCCGGCCGACGACGAGCGCAACATCGCCCACGGTCGCGCGTACCGCGACGACCTGCGTGAGCTCGCCAGCGGCGATGCGTACCTGAACTTCCTCGGCGACGAGGGCGAGGACCGGCGCGTCGCGCAGTTCGGCGTCGAGAACCATGCGCGCCTGGCCGAGATCAAGGCCGCGTGGGACCCGGAGAACGTCTTCTCCGCCAACCAGAACATCCGGCCCGCGGTCGGGGCCGCGGCGCCATGACCCGCGACGTCCGGCTGCTCGCCGGGCTCGTCGGGGTGTCCGCGGCCGGCGACCTGCTCGTGTTCGTGGGGCTCACGCTCCACGTCCACGGGTCGGGCGCCGGCCCGTTCGCCCTGGCGGCACTCGTGGCGACGACGATGCTCCCGCAGGTCCTGCTGGCTCCCGTGGGCGGTCTGCTCGCGGACCGCTGCGAGGCGGTGCGCGTCCTGGCGCTGGCCAGTGCGGTGCAGGTCGCCGCGGCCCTCGCGCTGGCGACGTCGCCCGGGCTGGCGGGCCTGCTGGCGCTCTCGGCGCTGCTGGCGGCGGGGAACGCCCTGGCCCAGCCCGTGGAGTTCGCGCTCGTCCCCGTCGCGGCGCGCGGTCGCGCGCTGACCCGGTCCAACGGCTTGGTGGAGACCACGCGCTACGTCGGGTTCGCCGCGGGACCGGCCCTCGCCGGCGTCCTGGTGGCCGGCGGATCGCTGACGGTGGCGATGCTCGTCGCCGCGGCGGGGTTCGCTGTCATCGCGTGCGGCGCGCCGCTGCTGCGGGTGCGGCGCCGTCCGCGCCCGGACGGCAGCGGCGTGAAGCCTCGAGCCCGGGACGGCCTCACCCACCTGGTGCAGGACCCCGTGCTCCGGGCGGTCGTCGGCGCGGCCGTGGCGGCGCTGCTGGTCATCAGCGTGTCGATCACCGCCGAGGTCATCTACCTCGTCGACCACCTCGGCGCCGGCCCGGGCGTCTACGGCGCGGTCGTGGCCTGCTGGACCATCGGCATGGCGGCAGGCGCGCTGGGGCTCGCCGGGCGCATCCCGGCCCGCCACCAGGCGTGGGTCGCGCTCGCGGCGCTCGCCGTGCAGGGCGCGGGCATGGGCCTGCAGACGGTGTGGGCGGTCGTCCCCGCCGCGGTGGCGGGCTACCTGCTCGGCGGCGTGGGACACGGCGTGAAGAACACGCTCGTCCGCACGGTGATCCAGCGCCGGGTGCCCGACGCGGTTCATGGCCGGGCCTTTGCGGCCTACAACGCGGCGCGCAACGCGGCCGAGCTCGTCGCCACCGCGCTGGCGGGCGTCCTCGTGGCGGGGGTCGGCGCGCGTGGGGCGCTGGCGATCGCCGGCATCGTCCCGGTGCTCGCCGCCGTCGCCGGGCTGCTCGCCCTGCGCGGCGCGGGCCATGGCCGGGATGTGCCATCCGGCGGACAGATGGCCCGTCTGGGGGATGGCACGGCGCCCGCGGAGGCGTAGAACCGGGGTCGTCCACACACCCGGCACCCACGAGGAGACCTCATGACCAGCATCACGTACGAACCGTCCCTGTCCGAGAAGTTCAGCGGCCTGATCTACGAGCCGTTCCTCGCGCTCGGTGAACGCCGCGGCATGCGCGACCGCCGCCGCGAGCTGCTGGCTGCTGCCCGCGGCCGGGTCCTGGAGATCGGCGCGGGGACGGGCCTGAACCTGCCGCACTACCCCACCGGGGTGGACCTCGTGGTCACGGAGCCGATCGCCGGGATGCGCGATCGGCTGGAGCGCCGCGCGACCGAGGAGGGCATCGACGCGAGCGTCGTCGCGGCAGGGGCCGACGAGCTGCCGTTCCCCGACGACAGCTTCGACACCGTCGTCAGCACGATGGTCCTGTGCACGGTCCCCGACCCCCACGTCGCCATCTCCGAGATCCAGCGCGTCCTGAGGCCCGGCGGGCGGCTGCTGTTCATCGAGCACGTCCTGGCGGACACCCCGCGCCTGTCGCGCTGGCAGCAGCGCCTCGCTGAGCCGTGGGCCGCGTTCGCCGATGGCTGTCGGTGCGACCGGGACACCATCTCGCACCTGCGCGCCGCCGGCCTGAAGATCTCCAGCATCCGTGAGGACTCGTGGAAGGGCATGCCCGCGATCGTCGGCCCGCTGGCGATGGGGCAGGCGGTGGTCTGAGCTCAGATCATCCCGTGCCGCGCCGCGTGGGCCGCGGCGGCGGCACGGGACGGCTGCCGCAGCTTCGCGCGGATGTTCGCGACGTGGCGATGGACGGTGTGCGGGCTGACGATGAGCCGCTCGGCGATCTCACCGTCGTTCAGGCCCTCGGCGACCAGGCGGAGCACTTCGCGCTCGCGGGCACTGAGGGTGTCGTCAGTGCTCTCCGGGACGGGGACGGGGGCCGGGGCCGGGGCGGCCGCTGCCTCCGGAGCAAGGAAGCCGGCGACCTCCCGCAGCACGGCGCCGTAGTCCTCGAGCCAGGGCGGGTGCATGGCGCCCTCGAGCGCGACGAGCCGGGCGTCGGGCAGCAAGGCCGCAAGATCCCGGCCCTGGCTGAACGGGACCGCCCGGTCGTGGCGGCGGTGCAGCACGATCGCCGGGGCCCGGACACCCGCGAGGGTGTCGGTCAGGTCGGTGTCGTAGATCGCCTGCAGGCCGGCGGCGGCGCTCTCCGGCGTGGCCGCGGCGCGCTGGAGCGTGGCGAAGGCCTCCCGCAGCGCCGGGGCGGCGTCCGGGAGCCAGACGTCGGCCAGTGCGCGCGAGCCGACGCCCCAGTGCGCACGCACGGTTGCGACCAGCGCTTCGCGCAGCTCGGGCGGGGCGACCGCACTCCCGTTCACGCACACGCCGTAGAGCGCCATGCGACGCACCCGGCCGGGTTCGGTGGCCGCGAGCGTCACGGCGGTCGCGCCGCCCGCCGAGACGCCGAGGACGTCGACGGGCTCGTCGATGGACAGCTGCGTGAGGATCGCCCGGATGGTCGCGAGCTCCCGTGCGGAGCCGAGCCGGTCGTCGGGCTCGACGTCGCGATCGGAGAGGCCGATCCCGAGCCGGTCGTAGCGGATGACCGTGTGGGTGCGGGCCAGGCCGGAGACGAACTCCGGAAGCTGGGGGAGCGCCCAGTCGAGCTCGAGGTGGCCGATCCACGCGCCGGGGACCAGCAGCGGCGGGCCGGAACCGGCGGTGGCGAACGCCACGCTGTGCGCGCCGACGCGGGTGAACCGGATCTCCTGGGCGACGTCGGCAGCCATACGCGCCGCAGGGTATGTGAGGGCCGCGCGCAGCGCACGGGCCGTTGCAGCCGGGAGGCCTGCGGGCCGCCGCATGGAAGAGCACGCCCATGGCCATTGCAGCTGCTGCCGACACGCGCCCGTTCGAGCATCACGTCCTCGACTTCCTCGCCTACCTGGAGTTCGAGCGTGGCCTGTCGCGCAACACGCTGGAGGCCTACCGGACCGATCTGCTGCAGTTCGGCGCGTTCCTCCAGCGCGTCGACGTCGAGGCCACCGAGGCCACGCACCAGGACCTCGCGCGGTTCCTTGCCGAGCTGGCGACGGGCGAGGGCGACCGGCCGCCCGCCGCGCACGCGACGCTGCAGCGCAAGACCGCGTGCCTGCGCTCGTTCTACCGCCACCTGCGCCGCGAGCAGGTCATGGAGCACGACCCGACCGCGGACCTGCGGTCCCCGCGCGCGTCGCAGAAGCTGCCGCAGGTCCTCAGCCGCGAGGAGGTCGCCACGCTGCTCGCCGCCCCGCGCGGCACCGACCCCGCCGCGCTGCGCGATCGCGCCATGCTCGAGCTCATGTACGCCTGCGGCCTGCGCGCAAGTGAGGCCACCGGGCTGGAGGTCCGCGACATCGACCTGCGCCACGGCGTCCTGCGCACCCGGGGCAAGGGCAGCAAGGAGCGGCTCGTGCCGGTCGGGCGCGAGGCGATCACGGCGGTCCGCATGTGGCTGGACCGCGGTCGCCCGCTGCTCGTCGGGGTCGAGGACGAGGCGCACCTGTTCGTCAACCGGCGCGGCACGGGGCTGACCCGTCAGGGGCTCTACAAGATCGTGCAGCGCCACGCCCGCGCGGTCGGGCTGGACCAGAAGATGAGCCCGCACACCCTGCGGCACACGTTCGCCACGCACCTGCTGGCCGGAGGGTGCGATCTGCGGTCCGTGCAGGAGATGCTGGGGCACGCCGACATCGCCACGACGCAGATGTACACGCACCTCTCCGCGGACCGGTTGAAGGACGTCTACTTCTCCGCGCATCCGCGCGCGTCCGCCGGCTGAGTACATTCTCGGGGTGCTCCGCGCCTCTCTTCTCGGCACGCTGGCGGCCGCGTTCCTCGCTCTGGGCTGTGGCAGCGAACCTCAGCGCCCGCCCGATGTCGGCACCCCCGGCCCGCCCGGGCCGCTCCTGCCGCTGACCCTCAGCCAGGGCGTGAGCCTGGAGATCCCTGGTGCGTGGAAGCTCGAGCAGGGCCCGCCCGAGGGGCCGATGCTGGTGAAGCTCACGTCCGGCCGGGCGACGATCGCGGTCTGGTACTACCCGCGCACCGAGCCGCTCCCGCGCACGCGGACGGACCTCGAAGCGACCCGCGACTCGCTGGTGGCGGCGATCAAGACGCGTGACCCCGAGTACTCCGTGACGTCGACGCGCATCCTGCGCGACGCCTCGCGGCGCGGGGTGGAGGTCATCGGCACCGGCACGAACTCCGGGTTCCCTCGGCGGGCGCGATCCCTGCACCTCTTCGGCGCGGGCGCGGAGATCGTCCTCGATCTGTACGCGACGCCCGACCAGTTCGCCACGGTGGACGGTGACGTCTTCCGTGACGTCGCGCGGTCCCTGCGGGTCCGCACGCCGACCTCGTGAGCCGGCGGGCCTTCGTCGTCGTCGCCGATGCCGTGGGCGTCGGCGCGCTGCCCGATGCCGCCGAGTACGGCGACGCGGGCGCGAACACGCTCGCGCACGTGGCCGAGGCCGAGGGCGGGCTGCGGCTCCCGACGCTCCAGCGCCTCGGGCTCGGTTCGATCCTCCCGTTGCGGGGCGTGGAGCCCGCGGCGCCGCCCACAGCCGTCCACGGGCGCCTCGCGGCGGCCGGCCCGGGCAAGGACTCGACGACCGGGCACTGGGAGCTCATGGGCGTCGTCACGCCGCACCCGCTGCCCACGTTCCCCGACGGGTTCCCGCCCGAGGTCATCGTGCACATCGAGCGCCTGACGGGCCACGCGCCGCTGTGCAACCGCCCGTACGACGGCCTGCGCGCGATCGACGACTTCGGCGCCGAGCACGTCACGTCGCGGGCTCCGATCGTCTACACGTCGCAGGACTCGGTGCTCCAGGTCGCCGCGC
Organism: Solirubrobacteraceae bacterium; assembly: GCA_016463765.1. Lineage (GTDB taxonomy): Bacteria > Actinomycetota > Thermoleophilia > Solirubrobacterales > Solirubrobacteraceae > Svornostia. Next base: position 84,334 of record JAEMQS010000007.1, read on the forward strand.
ACGACGACGTCATCCCCGAGTCGCGGCTGCACGCGATCTGCGCCGAGCTGCGGGACGTTCTCGTCGGTGACCTCGCGGTCGGCCGGGTCATCGCCCGCCCGTTCACGGGCACCCCGGGCGCCTTCACGCGGACCGACGGGCGCCGGGACTTCGCGGTCCGCCCGCCGGGCCGCTCGTACCTGCAGGCCGTCCAGGACGCGGGCCTGCCCGTCCACGCGGTGGGCAAGGCGTGGGACCTGTTCGCAGGCGTGGGCATCGACGTCAAGCATCCGGCGCCGACGAACGCGGCCGGGATCGCCTCGGTGAGCATGCTCGTCGACGCGCTCGACGAGGGGCTCGTGCTGACGAACCTCGTCGAGACCGACCAGGTGCACGGGCACCGCAAGGACACGGCGGGCTTCCATCGTGCGCTGCGCGAAATCGACACCGCTCTCAGCGGGTGGCTTCGGCGCATGCGGCCGGGCGACCTCCTGGTCGTCACGGCCGACCACGGCGTCGACCCCTGGGCCGATCACACGGACCACACGCGCGAGCACGTCCCGCTGCTCGCGGCGTTCGCCGGGGCCGGCGGCCGGCGTCACGACGGGGCGATGGCCGATGTCGGCGCGAGCGCGCTCGCGTGGCTCACGGGCACCGGGGATCCGGCGCTGCCCGGCACGTCGTTCCTCGTAGCCTGAGAGGGGTGCCGGAGCTCCCCGAGGTCGAGACGATCCGCCGCCAGCTCGCCCCGAAGGTCGAGGGCCGGACGCTGCGCGAGCTGACGATCCTCGACCCCAGATGGACCCAGCCGCTGGCGCCGGAGGCGGTCATCGACGCGCTGGCCGGCCGCCGCGTCGAGGCGCTCGACCGCCGCGGCAAGTACCTCATCTGGCGCGCCGAGGGCGACATCCACCTGCTCATCCACCTGCGGATGACCGGCACCCTGCTGTGGGAGCCCGATGACGCGGACGCCGCCCACGAGCGCGTCCGGTTCGATCTCGACGGCGGGCGCCTGTCGTTCTGCGACCCGCGGCGCTTCGGCACCGGCGAGCTGGCGATCGGCGGCCCCGCCCTGACGACGTTCCTGGACGCGCGCCTGGGGGTCGAGCCGTTCAGCGAGGACTTCACCGGCGCCTACCTGCGGGCGCAGGCCAGGGGGCGGCGGGCACCGGTCAAGGCGTTCCTGCTCGACCAGCGGCGCATCGCGGGCGTCGGGAACATCTACGCCGACGAAGCGCTGTTCCGCGCACGGATCCACCCGCTGCGGCCCGTCGGGTCGTTGTCACGCGCGCAGTGCGACGCGCTGCGCGACGCCGTCGTCGCGTCCCTGGCCGCGGGCATCGACGCGGGCGGGGCGACGATCGACGACTTCCGTCACGTCGACGGGGTCTACGGCGGCTTCCAGCACGACTTCCTCGTCCACCGGCGCCGCGGCGAGGCGTGCGACGTGTGCGGCAGCGAGATCGTGAAGTTCGTCGCCGCGGGGCGGGGGACCTACGTGTGCGAGACCTGTCAGCCGCGTCCGCGCGCGGCGCGGAGGACCCGTGCTCAGGCTGCGTCGGCGAGAAGCTGACGCAGGCGGCCGCTGCGGTCAGCGGCGAGCGTCTCCTGGAAGCCGCCGAGGAGCTCGCCGCGGATGACGACCTGCGGGAAGCTCATCATGCCCGTGCGCTCGACCAGCTCGTGGCGTCCGGCGGCGTCCCGCTCGAGGTTGATCTCGGAGTACGGGACCTTGCGGGCGTCCAACAGCGCCTTCACCCGGGTGCAGAACGAGCAGCGGTCCGTGGTGTAGACGACGATGTCTGTGGTGACCTCTGACACTTCACAAAGTATAGCGGGCGGTTCGTGGGCGCTTCGCTGAAGACGGAGGCCGTGATCCTGCGCTCGCTGCGCTACGGCGAGGCCGACCGGATCCTGCACGTGTACTCGCTCGAACACGGCCGTATCGGGGCGATCGCGAAGGGCGTGCGGCGCGCGAAGTCGCGGTTCGGCGGGCGTCTGGAGCCCATCACGCGCAGCGCGCTGCTGCTGCACCGCGGGCGGGGCGATCTCTACACGATCACCGGAGCGGACACGGTCGAGGCGTACCGGCGGCTGCGCGAGCACCACGCGTCCCTGGACATGGCCGCGCGGGCGTGCGACGCGGTCGGACGGGTCTTCGCCGAGGGCGAGCCCCACCCGGCGGTCTTCCACCTGCTGTGCAACGAGCTCGCGCTACTGGAGGCCGACCCGGCGAACGCGACCCACGCCAACCAGCTGGCGTTCCGCCTGAAGCTCCTGGTCGCCGCCGGTCTGGCGCCGCAGCTCGGCTCCTGCGCGGCGTGCGGGGAGGCCGACCACCTGAGCGGCTTCTCGGGGGCAGCGGGCGGCGTCGTGTGCAGCGCCTGCGAGGCGGGCGCGTTCCCGCTCGGGGCCGAGGCGCATGGGTTCCTCACGGGCGCGCTCACCGTGCCGCTCGCCCACGCGCCCGGCGCGTCGGATCTGGCGCTGCGCCAGGCCGAGCGCGTGATCGCGTCCACGCTCGAGCACCACGGCGGCCTGCGCCTGCGCGATGCCGCGCCGCGCCGCAGCGTCGCCGCGCGGAGCCGTGGGTAACATCGCCCGCGTGGCCACCACTGCGTCGACAACGAAGCTCGTCTACGACTTCGCCGAGGGCTCACGCGAGATGCGTGACCTGCTCGGCGGCAAGGGCGCGAACGTCGCGGAGATGACGCGACTGCTGGGCGCGGATCTCGTCCCGGCGGGGTTCACGATCACGACCGAGGCCTGCGTCGCGTACATGCGCGCCGACCGCACCCCGCCGCCCGGGCTCGACGACCAGGTCGGCGCCGCGCTCGCCGCGCTGGAGGCCCGCGCCGGCAAGCGCCTGGGCGACCCGGACGACCCGCTGCTCGTCTCCGTCCGCTCGGGCGCCCGCGAGTCGATGCCGGGGATGATGGACACCGTCCTGAACCTCGGCCTCAACGACGCGTCCGTCGAGGGCCTGGGCCGGATGACGGGCAACCCGCGCTTCGCCTGGGACTCGTACCGCCGCTTCGTGCAGATGTTCGCCAACGTCGTCCGTGGGCTGCCGGGCGAGCGGCTGGAGGACGAGATCGCGGCCGTCAAGGCCGACCGCGGCGTCACGCTCGACACGGAGCTGGACACCGAAGCGCTCGTCGAGCTCACCGTGCGCTTCCGGGCGCTGTTCGCCGAGCACACCGGCGAGCCGTTCCCGCAGGAGCCGCGTGAGCAGCTGACGCAGTCGATCAACGCGGTCTTCGACTCGTGGATGGGCGACCGCGCCGTGCACTACCGGCGCATCAACCGGATCCCCGACGACTGGGGCACCGCGGTCAACGTGCAGCAGATGGTGTTCGGCAACAAGGGGGAGACGTCGGGGTCGGGCGTCGCCTTCACGCGCGACGAGATCACCGGCGCGCCCGAGCCGTCCGGCGACTTCCTCGTCAACGCGCAGGGTGAGGACGTCGTCTCGGGTGTGCGCAACACCCAGGACATCGCGGATCTCGCACGCATCATGCCCGACGTGCACGCGCACCTCCTGGAGATCCTGCGCACGCTCGAGGGCCACTACCGCGACATGCAGGACGTGGAGTTCACCATCGAGGACGGCCGCCTGTTCATGCTGCAGACCCGCGCGGCGAAGCGCCCGGCGCAGGCCGCGGTGCGGTTCGCCGTCGACGCCGTCGGCGAGGGCCTGCTGACCCCGGGCCAGGCGCTGGCGACCATCGACGCCGAGAAGCTCGACGCGCTGCTGCATCCGACGTTCGACCCGACCGCCGACTACACCGTGCTGACGAAGGGCGTGAACGCGTCGCCGGGCGCCGCGAAGGGCGCGGTCGTCTTCACCGCCGCCGACGCCGTGGCGGCGGACGAGGACGGACGCGACGTCGTCCTCGTGCGCCCGTTCACGGAGGCCGAGGACGTCGCGGGCTTCCACGCGGCGCGCGGGATCCTCACCAGCGAGGGCGGCAAGGCGTCGCACGCGGCGCTCGTCGCGCGCGGGATGGGCCGGCCGTGCGTCTGCGGCGCGTCGGACCTGGAGATCGACCTGCGTGACCGCGAGGTGCGCATCGACGGCGAGGTCGTGCTGCGGGAGGGCGACCTCGTGGTCATCGACGGCACGTCCGGCGCGGTGACGACCGAGGACGTCCAGCTCGTCGAGCCGCAGATGGGGGAGGACTTCGAGCAGGTGCTGCGCTGGGCCGACGACCTGCGCACCCTGGGGATCCGGACGAACGCCGACACGCCGGAGGACGCGGCGAAGGCCCGCGCGTTCGGCGCGGAGGGCATCGGCCTGTGCCGCACCGAGCACATGTTCATGGCGGCCGACCGGGTTCCGAAGATGCGGGCGATGATCCTGGCCGACACGCTGGAGGAGCGCGTGGCGTCCCTGGCCGAGCTGCAGCCGCTGCAGCAGGCGGACTTCGAGGGGATCTTCGAGGCGATGGCCGGGCTCACGATCACGATTCGCCTGCTCGACCCGCCGCTGCACGAGTTCCTTCCGGACCGCGAGCAGGTCCACGCGCAGCTCGACGAGGCGCGCACGCGCGGCGACGACACCGCGGTGGTCGCGCTGGAGCGCACCCTGGACCGCGTGCACGCGCTGGCCGAGACGAACCCGATGCTCGGCACCCGCGGCTGCCGGCTCGGCCTGCTGTACCCCGAGATCTACGAGATGCAGGTCCGCGCGATCTGCCGGGCGGCGACCGCGGTGCGCGAGCGCTCCGGCGCGCCGCCGCACCTGGAGATCATGATCCCGCTCGTCGCCTACGAGGGCGAGCTCGAGGTCATGGAGCAGCTCGTCGAGCGCGTCGGGCAGGAGGAGGGGCTGGCTCGCGGCCGCGACTTCACCGTCGGCACGATGATCGAGCTGCCCCGGGCCTGTCTGCAGGCCGACCGCATCGCGATGCACGCCGACTTCTTCTCCTTCGGCACGAACGACCTCACGCAGACGGCGATCGGCTTCTCCCGCGACGACATCGAGGGCAAGATCCTCGCGAAGTACATCGACCGCAAGGTGCTCGACCGGTCCCCGTTCGAGACGCTGGACGTGCCTGGCGTGGGCCAGCTCGTCCGCATGGGCGCGTGGCTGGGACGCAAGACGCGAGGCGACCTGAAGATCGGCGTCTGCGGCGAGCACGGCGGCGACCCGGACTCCATCGCGTTCTTCCACACCAGCGGCTTCGACTACGTGTCGTGCTCGCCGTATCGCGTCCCGGTGGCGCGCGTGGCGGCCGCACAGGCCGCTGTGTCGTCTTCGTGACACAGTGGTAACTGGTGACACCAGTCGGCGGTTGGGCCTCCCGACAAGGCCAACCGACCGACCAAAGGAGTCGCCTGTCATGTTTTCCAATACCACCCGCCGCGTTGCCATCAGCGCCGCAACCGCCCTCACCGCCCTGAGCTTCGGCATGGCCGAAGCGAACGCCGCGACCGTGGGGCGCATGCTCGGCCCCGACCTCAACGAGGCGGGCAACGACAAGGTCCAGTACAACGCCGGCAGCGGCGCGAACGACCTGAAGATCTCCCGCTCGGGCAGCTCGATCACCTTCGAGGACCCGACCGAGACGATCACGCCCACCGATGCATGGTGCGCGAAGTTCAACGACCACAAGGTGACGTGCTACTCACAGCCCGGGTTCATCTCCGGGATGATCGGCTCGGTCCAGGCCTACATGGACGAGGGCGACGATCATGTCGTCGTCGACGTGGAGAGCGGCATCGGGGTCATGGTCTCCGGCGAGGAGGGCGAGGACACGCTGGAGAGCGGCGCCGCCGGGCACCTGTTCTTCGGCGGCGATGACGGTGACACGCTCATCGGCGGTGGCGGCGACGACCAGATCTACGGCGACGGCGGCAGCGACACCATCACCGGCGGTGCCGGGGTCGACGACCTCAACGGCGGCGCGGGTGCGGATGAGCTGTTCGCCAAGGACGGCGAGGTCGACGACGTGAGCTGTGGCACCGCCATGGACAGCGCAGAGCTCGACGCCGGGGACGTGCGCTCGTCGTGCGAGATCGTGACGGGCATCCAGCTCGCTCCTCCGCCGGCGCCGCAGGATCCGCCCGCTGCCGACCAGCCGCAGGCGCCGGTGCCCCCGGCTGACGGCGGCGCTCCGGCCGCTGAGGCTCCGGCTCCGGCTCCGGTCGCGACGCCCGCTCCGGCGGTCGCCGTCCGCAAGCTGACCGTCGGCGTCAAGACGCTGAAGCTGACCCGCAACGGCCGTCTGGTCGTCCGCGTGAGCTGCCCGAAGACGGCGGTCGGCACCTGCCGTGTCGCCCTGTCGGGCCGCGGGGTCGCCAAGCGCACCGTGTCGGTGAAGGCGGGCACGAGCAAGACGGTGACGCTGAAGCTGACCGGCGCGTCCAAGCGGGCCGCGAAGCGCAGCAAGCGCGTCTCCATCGCTCTGGCGGTCGGCATGAGCGACGCGCAGGTCAAGGGCCAGACGCGCAAGGTGAAGGTGGTCCGCCGCGCGCGCTGATCCCGATCCCCATCCACGCAGGACACGCGAGGCCCCGGTGCAGACCGGGGCCTCGCGCCGTTGTGTCGCATGGCCGACAGAGCGGTAACGCGGCGCGCGGCGGGCGGTTGACCGGACGTACCGACCGACCGACCGACCGCAGGGGAGAAGCTTCATGTCCATCATCACCACCCGCCGCCGATTCACCGCCACGGTGCTGTCCGCCGCCATCGGCGTCACCGCGTTCGGCGCGGCGGACGCCTCGGCGGCGACCGTCGGGCGCATCCTCGGTGCCGACGTCGACCAGCCCGGCAACACCAAGGTGGTCTACACGGGCGGCGCCGGTGCGAGCGCCCTGGAGATCACGAGCGTCCAGGGCATCGTCACCTTCAAGGACGACCACGAGAAGATCGTGCCGACCGACGCGACGTGCGAAGCCGTCACCGCGTACGAGGTGCAATGCAACTCGTACGACGGCAAGGTCTCCGGCCTCATCGGCGAGGTCGTCTACGACGGGGGTGACGGCGATGACGACGTCTCCTTCTACACCGACCGCGGCGTGGTGGCCGACGGCGGCACGGGTGACGACACGCTGCGCAGCAACAACACCGCCCACACGCTGATGGGCGGCGAAGACGACGACACCCTGATCGGCAACGGCGGCGGCGACACACTGTGGGGCGACGCCGGGAACGACACGATCTCCGGCGGAGACGGCAACGACGACATCCGCGGCAACGCGGGCGTGGACACGATCGACGGCGGCACCGGCCTGGACAAGCTCAAGGGCGACGCCGGCGTCGACACCATCCTCGCCAAGGACGGGGAGAAGGACAGCATCAGCTGCGGCCTGAGCGGCGGCACCGTGACCGCCGACGCGATCGACAGCGTCGCGTTCGACTGCAACGTCCCGGATGTCGGCCTGCAGCAGGTTCCGCCGAAGCCGCAGCCGCCGGCGCCCCCGGCTCCCGAGGACGTCCCGGCGGACGCTCCGGCTGACGCGCCTGTGACTGCCCCGTCCAGCGCGCCGGTGCCCGTCGCCACGCCCACGACGACCGTCCGCGTCACCGGTCCGCGCATCGCACTCGGGCGCGCCCGCGTGACGCGAGGCGGCCGCCTCATCGTGCCGGTCACGTGCCCGAAGTCGGCTGCGGGCTCGTGCCGTGCCGTGCTCTCCGGCCGTGGTGTGGCGCTGCGCCGGGTCACCGTGCCGCGCGGGTCGACCCGCAAGGTGACCCTGAAGCTGGCCGCTCGCCAGCGCGGGCTGGCCAAGCGGTCCAAGACGGTGAAGCTGACGCTGCTGGCCGTCGCCCGCGACGACGCGGGGACCGGCGCGGCGGTGACGGCCCGGATCGCGCGCCGGGCGTCCTAGACGTCCGCAGGGGTGAGGGCGAATTCGTCACAGGGTGTCACGAATTCGCCCACACCCCGGTGATCAGGTGTTCCGCGAGACAGCCCTGCGAGAATCGGTCCATGGCCACGGAGCTCTCCACCGGCGCGGTCGCCGCCGCCTTCCACGAGCGTCAGCGCTCCCGGGAGGCTGCGCGGCTGTCGGCCCTCGCGTGCCCGTCCTACCCGGCGGACCGCGTGCGCGAGGAACCCGACTGCGGCCTGCGCACCCCGATCCAGCGCGACCGCGACCGGATCGTCCACAGCAAGGCCTTCCGGCGGCTGAAGCACAAGACCCAGGTGTTCGTCGCGCCCGCCGGCGATCACTTCCGCACCCGGCTGACCCACACGCTCGAGGTCACGGGGATCGCGCGGACGGTCGCGCGGGCGCTGGACCTCAACGAGGATCTCGTCGAGGCGATCGGCCTGGGCCACGACCTCGGCCACCCGCCGTTCGGGCACATCGGCGAGGCGGTGCTCGACACGTGCCTGCGCGAGTACGACGGCCGGTCGTTCCGGCACTTCGAGCACTCCCTGCGGGTCGTCACGGTGCTCGAGCCGCTGAACCTCAACGCGTCGGTCCGCGACGGGATCCTGAGCCACAGCGGACGTTCGCCGCAGCCGAAGACGCTGGAGGGGCGCATCGTGCGCCTCGTCGACCGCATCGCCTACCTCAACCACGACATCGACGACGCGATCCGCGCCGGGGTGCTCGACGAGCGCGCGCTGCCGGCGGGGCCGATCGCGCTGCTCGGCTCCACGGGCTCACAGCGGATCGACACGCTTGTCCACGACCTCGTCGAGCACAGCGAGGAGGCCGGGGACATCGTCCAGGGCGCCCAGGCCGCCGTCGAGATGGACGCGCTGCGCGACTTCATGTTCTCCGAGGTCTACCTGGGGGAGCCGGCGCGGCGCGAACACGCGAAGATCGAGACCGTGCTGCGCGGGCTGTGGACTCACTACCTCGAGGATCCCGACCGGATCCCGGACGACGGCGGCATCGCGGGCGCCGATCCGGCGCAGCGCGTCGTCGACTACCTCGCGGGGATGACCGACCGGTTCGCGGTGGCCGCGTTCGAGGCGTTCTTCGTCCCGCGCGGGTTCGAGGCCTGATGGCGCGCTACGCCGACGACGCCAAGGAGCAGGTCCGCGAGGCGGTCGACATGATCGACCTCGTCGGGACGAAGGTCGACCTCCGGCGCGCGGGCGCCAACCGCTACGAGGGCCTGTGCCCGTTCCACGACGAGCGCACCCCGAGCTTCGGGATCGACCCCGTCAAGAAGGTCTACCACTGCTTCGGCTGCCAGGCCTCGGGCGACTGCTTCACCTGGGCGCAGGAGATGGAGGGCCTGGGGTTCGTCGAGGCGATGGAGTGGCTCGCCGACCGCTACGGCGTCACGCTCGAGCGAGAGTCCGAGGACCCCAAGGAGGCCGAGCGCCGCAAGCAGCGCGAGCGCCTGCTCGAGCTGCTCGAGCGCACGGCCGCGTTCTACGTCCGGTTCCTGTGGGAGTCCGACGAGGCGGCGACCGCGCGGCAGTACCTCGTCGACCGCGGGCTGGACGAGGCGATCCTGCGCGAGTTCCGCGTGGGGTACAGCCCGAGCGCGTGGGACAAGGTGCTCATGGCGTCGCGCCGCGCGGGGTTCTCCAACCGCGAGCTCTACGAGGCCGGCCTGGCGCAGAAGGCGAAGGGCGAGGGCCGGATCTACGACCGGTTCCGCGGTCGCATCATGTTCCCGCTGGCTGACATCCGCGGCCGCGTGCTCGGCTTCGGCGCGCGGGCGCTGCGCGACAACCAGCAGCCGAAGTACCTCAACACGTCGGAGAACGACATCTTCCACAAGGGCCGTCAGCTCTTCGCGGCCGACCTCGCGCGGGCACCCGCGGCGCGGGCGGGGGAGGTCATCGTCGCCGAGGGCTACACCGACGTCATCGCGCTGCACCAGGCCGGGTTGAAGAACACCGTCGCCACGATGGGGACCGCGATGACGCCCGAGCAGGTCGGCGAGCTCACGCGCCTGGCCCCGCGGGCGCTGCTGGCGCTCGACGCCGACGGCGCCGGCCAGGAGGCGATGATCCGCGCGGCGAAGGTGGCCCGGGGCAAGAAGCTCGAGCTGCGTGTCGTCGAGCTACCGCCCGGACGTGACCCGGCCGACCTCGCCGCGGAGGCGGGCGCGGCGGAGATCCGCCGGCTGGTCGAGGCGTCGGTGCCGTTCGTGAAGTTCCGCGTCCAGCGCGCGCTGGCGACCGGAGACCTGCAGACCGCCGAGGGCAAGGACCGCGTGATCGCCGAGCTGCGGCCGGTGTTCGCCGACATCCCGCCGAGCGTCCTGCGTGAGGAGCTGATCGCCGAGGTCGCCGATCGCCTGCAGATCGCCGAGACGCTCGCCGCGCAGCTGCTCGGTCAGGCCGGGCCCGCGCCGTCTGCGCTACCGCCCGTCGCCGACGAGCCCGCGGCCGCGCGCCGCGAGACCGTCCAGCTCACGGCCGCCGAGGAGCAGGAGCGCGGGTTTCTCGCGCTGTGCGTCTCCGTCCCCGCAGCCGGTGCGAAGTCCCTGGCGAAGATCGATCTCGACGCGGACCTCACGACGAACGCGTCACGTGCGGCCGCGGCGTGGCTGCGCGAGCACCTGGAGGACCCGGAGGACGGCCTGGACGCGCAGGACGAGCGGCTCCAGGTCCTGATCCGTGACATCCGCTTCCGGGCCCCGAACGAGCCGCCGCCACCCGAGGCCATCGAGGCTGAGCGCCTGCAGCTGGCACTCGCCCGCGCCGAGCGTGACGTGCTCGCCGCGCGGCGCGCGCACACCGGCGTGGATGACGCACGCCGGCGGCACAAGGCGATCCAGGAGGAGTACTTCGCCGCCGTGGACCGCGTGATGGAAGCGGGCGCGCCCCGCTGACTACGCGGCGTGCCGCTGGTCGGCGACCACGCCGACGGGCTGCGAGGCGGGCGGCGTGCCGCCGCCCTTGATCCGCACGGCCGTCAGCATCTCGTCCTCGGTGAACCCGCCGAGCGCCTCGCCCGTCTCGGCCCAGCGCAGGAGCGCGACGCCGAAGATGGCGCGCATCGCGTTCGAGACGAGCACCGAGATCGTGAGCCCGATGACGCCGACGGCGACGAGCGCCGCACCGGCAGCCGCGCCCGCGCCGCTCTCCACGGACGCGATGAGGAAGACGCCCAGGCCGCCGACGAGCAGCGACGGCAGCATCGCGAAGAGGAAAACGGCGGCGCCGATGCGGATGCCGCCGAGCAGCTGCGTGCCCCAGCGCTCCTTGAAGATGTGACCGGACCGCTTGACCGCCGCGACGGGGCCGAGGCCCTCCAGGACGACGAGGGGCAGCACGAAGAAGGTGATGAGCGCCCAGGCGGTGCTGAGCAGCGCGCCGAGGACGACCCGCAGGATGCCGAGGATGGCGCCCGCGGTGCCGCCCTGCCCGCCGTTGCCGCCGTTGGTCAGCGACTGCAGGAGCCAGCCGACGATCGTCTGGATGAGCGCCCAGCCGGCGATGGCGCCGAGATGCTGGGTCGCACGACCGAAGGCCCCGTCGACGCTCTGTCCGTGCAGTGCCTGGTCAGCACCGGCGACCAGCGCTGCCGAGCAGACCATGCCGCCGAAGACCGCGAGGTAGGCACCGACCGCGATGAGCGCCACACCGGCGACGTTCGAGTGGTCGCCCAGCAGGATGATCCCGGCGACGGCGATCGCGACGCCCGGGAGGGCGGCGAAGGCGCCGAGGACCGGCCACTTCATGAGTGACGGATTGCCCTTCAGGATGGACCAGCTCTTGCTGGTCAGGGCCTTGCCACGCTGCCACGACGACATGTGAGGTTGCTCCTCGTTCGAGCCAGAAGATGTGGTCAGCTCATCGGTCAGGAGCTGCGAACCTTGAGGTCTGGAGCGCGTGCTGCTGGCGCGTGTCCTAACATCGTGGGCGTCGCTGCCGATGAACCGGTGCGCGACCGATCCGGGGTAGCTCAATCGGCAGAGCATTCGGCTGTTAACCGAAGGGT